>CBFHXS010000045.1:0-14979 GCA_965659845.1 Brumimicrobium sp. | reverse complement strand
CTCAATAAAGTCTTCATCAATATGAAGCTGCTCAACTTTTCCGATAATTAATTTTGTATTATTCGCTTCAATAGGAATTATATCTTCTAGCTTCAAGCCAAACTTCATCGGTGTATTCTTTACGAAAGGAGCGAAAAAACCATCTAGATACTCATGTTCTATTGATGTTTCTTCGAATTCATCTTCATTTCGTTCATAACGTGCTGAAGTTTGATGGGCTTGCATCGACAAATCCTCAGTTACAGCATTTATCGTGTAGTATGAAGTAGAGACTATATTTTCATAAGTATGTCTATCAACTGTCGTTGGCCTTTGAATAAAACCGATCAAAGGAGGGTTGGACCCCAAGTGAATTACAGAACTAAAGATGGCAAGATTCTTTTGTCCGTCTTTTCCTTGACTTCCAATAAGATTCATGCTTTTGATACCGCTAATAGAATTTATCATTTGAGCGCGATATCTTTTTTCTAATTGCGATATGTCGTTGGATGTAAACTTCTTCAAAATACTAGTCTTTTGTATATTCAACAAAGTTGTTTTCAGTCTCGTAGAGCCGAATAACCAGTTTAAACTCCGGTAGTCGTGGCTTTAGCTTTTCGAAGATTACTTTGGCAATATTTTCTGCTGTAGGATTGAGTTCGGCAAATTCTGGAACGTCAAGGCTAAAATTTCTATGATCAAAAGGGTCTTCAACTTCTTCCTTGATTATCTTTTTTAACTCTCCTAAATCTATCACATATCCAGTATCAGGGTTAATTTCTCCTTCTACCCAAGTTTCTAGTGTATAGTTGTGCCCATGATAGTTTGGGGAATTACATTTGCCGAATACCTCTTTGTTTTTCTCATCACTCCAATTGGGATTATTTAGTCGATGTGCAGCATTAAACGTTGTTCTTCTTCCTACCTTGATCATAACTTATTAATTCTTGTATTCTGTTCTTTAATATGTCTCTAAACCAAAAAGTATAAGCCTCCGGTTGCTCTTCCACATCTTTCAACAATGCTTCCACAGAAACGTACTTCCAAGCTTCAACCTCTTCTTTATTTGGTACCGGTATCCCATCAAATCGTCCACAAAACATATGGTCGAATTCATGTTCTGTTAGCCCATTCTCAAAATCAACCTTGTAAATAAAAGACCCTATATATTCAACAGGTGTTGAAAAACCCATTTCTTCTTTTAATCTTCTTTCTGCTCCATCCTTTGGACGCTCATCCAAACGAGGATGAGAGCAACAAGCATTTGTCCATAAGCCTCCGCAATGGTATTTATCTTTCGCTCTTTGGTGAATTAACATTTCACCTTTTGAATTAAAAATGATTACTGAAAAAGCACGATGCAGAACTCCTTCCTGGTGGGCACGAAGCTTTTCCATTGTTCCCAACACCTCATCTTTTTCATTTACAAGAACGACTTCACTGGTCCCCATTAAACTAGGTTTAAACTGTGACGTACATAAGATGAAACGAAGAGTCTATATTTCTTATTATCCGCGATTCTTACTCTTCTGTTAAGGATAACGTGGGCAGGAGTGTCTTTTATTTTCGTGAAGAGTTTATAATAATAGATGTATGCCATATACGTTCCGAATCGGGCATTTTTAGGAAGTTGCTTAATCCCTTCATATCCTGCCGCAAAATCAACTTCGATATCTTTTTCAATCTGTATCTTAATAACATCGCTGAAGTTTTCTAAGTCAACTCCTGGAAAATATGTTCTTCCCAACTCTTTGTAATCGGCTTGTAGGTCACGGAGGAAATTAATCTTTTGGAATGCCGAGCCTAATTTCATTGCACTCGGCTTTAGGCGTAAATACTCTTTTTCGTCCCCTTTAACAAAGATTTTCAAGCACATTAACCCTACAACTTCAGCTGAACCTAAAATGTATTCTTCGTATGAATCTTGATCATATTCTGAATTGTCAAGATCCATTTCCATGCTTTTTAAGAAGGTCTCAATAAGATCAAGCGGAACATTATATTTATTGATAGTCTCTTGAAAGGCATTAAGAATAGGATTAAGTGATATCCCTCGTTCAATTGCTTTATAAGTATCGTCTTTGAATTCTTTCAGTAAGACTTCCTTATTTTGATCGTGAAAAGTATCTACGATTTCGTCGGCAAAGCGAACGAAACCATAAATGTTATAGATAGGCTTGTGCAGATCTTTGTGCAGGAAGCGTATTCCTAAAGAAAAACTTGTACTATATCTTTTCGTTGTCCGCTTACTTGTTTCAAACGATAGGTTATCAAATAGTTGTCTCATAGTTGGGCTTATGTTTCTTAAGTGTTTTATGTACCTCTTTTGCAACAACCTCTCCTGAAATAATACTAGGAGGGACTCCAGGTCCAGGGGTTGTCAACTGACCGGTATAGTATAAGTTACTTATTTTCTTACTTTTAATTTTAGGCTTCAAAAATGCTGTTTGCCTCAAGGTATTTGCCAATCCATATGCATTTCCTTTAAATGCGTTGTAATCCTCTTTAAAGTCTTTAAGGCAATAGCTACGTTTATAAATTACATGATCACGAATAGACTGACCAGTTTTTTCTTCTAAACGATCCATAATTTTATCATAATACTGTTCTCTTAAAGTTTCCGAATCCTCTAAATCAGGTGCAAGAGGAATAAGTAAGAACAAGTTTTCCTTTCCTTTCGGAGCCACAGAAGGGTCAGTTTTAGAAGGGCAGCAAGCATAGAACAAAGGATCTTTTGGCCATTTAGGATCTTTATAAATCTCGACTGCATGTTGCTGAAAATCTTTATCAAAGAATAAATTGTGATGACGAAGATCTTCGATTTCCTTATCTATACCGAGATAGAACAATAGAGATGATGGAGCCATTAACCTTGAATCCCAATAGCTTTTAGTATAGTTAGATTTACCTTTTGCGAGTTGTTGATCTGTATGTTCGTAGTCGGCACCAGAAACAACCATAGTTGCTTCTATAGAATCTTTCCCTTTGACCTCAACAGTCGTAATTGCATTATCTTTTAAAGTAAAACCAGTTACCTCATGTCCTGTGAGTATTTCTACTCCTTGCTCAACAGCAATTTTTTCAAATGCTTCAATAATTTTATGCATACCGCCCATTGGATACCAAGTACCCAACTTTATGTCGGCGTAATTCATCAAGGAATAAAGAGCCGGAGTATCTTTCGGCATAGCACCTAAAAACAAAACGGGAAACTCTAAAAGTTCAATTATTTTCGGATGAGAAAAATACTTACGAATATATTTAGAAAAAGAAGAAAAGAGGTGCATTTTGAATGCACCTGTTGCTATTCTAAAGTCGGCAAATTCAGTTACTTTAAGACTTGGTTTGTGCACTAAATCATTTATTCCGACATCATATTTATAAGACGCCTCTTTCAAAAACTTATCAAGTTTTTCGCTACTACCAGGCTCAAGGGATTCAAACCAATCATAAAATTCCTGAAGGTTAGCTGGGATATCATTGAATGTATCGTCTTGCCAATAAACACGATAACTTGGATCTAATCTTTTAAGATTGTAAAAATCAGACGTAGTATACCCGAACTGTTGATAATAACGTTCAAATACATCAGGCATCCAGTACCAACTTGGACCCATATCAAATACGAAGCCATCGGTTTCGAACTTTCTTGCCCTCCCACCGATGGTTTCATTTTTCTCTAAGAGCGTCACTTTATAACCTTTTTGTGCTAAAAAACTTGCACTAGAGAGGCCAGCAACACCGCTGCCGATAACTACTATTCTATTATCCATTAATTGTTTCTGTATTGGTATTCAGGAAGTAGGTCCATTAATTTCTTTCTCGCAATGAAGATACGACTTTTTACTGTACCAATTGGAATATCTAATTTTTCGGCTATTTCTTTATACTTAAATCCTAAGTAATGCATCTTGAAAGGCTCTTTATAATCATCGCTTAACGATTCAAGTTGTTTATTAATTTCATTATCTGCGATGTAGTTGTATGGTGTATCTCTTTTTTCTGTTGAGCTGTTCAACAAGAAAAGATCTTGTGAATTATCAAAAATAGTTTTTGATTTAACCTTTCGACGGTATTGATTGATAAATATGTTCCGCATGATTGTAAAGATCCACGCTTTGAAATTTGTCTTTGGCGTGTAGTAATCTCTATATCGGATAGCCTTCAACATTGTTTCTTGTGTCAGGTCTTTAGCATCTTCTACGTTTTTCGTATAATTCATAGCGAAAGCCATGAGGTAAGATTCCATGGAGGTTAATGTATCATTAAATTCGACAGTAGACATAATATTTAGTTTTTTTGTTTAACAAATTCTGATTTACACATTAACAGAATTGTGCCAAGAAACTAAACGCACAAAAAAAACTAGAAAAACCACTCATGATGCTGGAAATAAGGGAGTGGTAATAATATCAAGATGAAGTTCCAAGAATAGACAAAACAAAAAGTGTAGAAATAATTACACACCAAGTGCAATTTATTACACAGTTATAAGTTTGTTCACATAATCTAATGCGTCTATTTTTGGCAAAGGGATTGTTTCTATGAAGGCTCCACCTATATAGATGTGTGCGTTCGTATTGTCACGGATGGAATTGAGCAGATGATTTATTTGTTTTTCACTTTGCCCTACCACCATTGAAATAACTACATTTTTTGGTTGCAGTACATTAACGGTTTTAATTATGGAATCAATCGGAACGTCTACACCTAAATACATTATGTTATCACCTTTTTTTCTTAGCGCATAATGATAATAGAGCAGACCGATTTCGTGATATTCACCAGTAGGGGTGAGCAGCACACTATCGATACTTTCATTTTCGGAATGTGGAAGATTATTGATTGCTACAATTAGTTTTTGACGAATGAGGTTAGAAATAAAATGTTCTTGCGCGGGAGAAATTGTATTTACGATCCAAAGAACTCCAATTCGCTTGAGAAACGGGAGGAGATAATACCTGTATACAGATTCAAAACCTTCTTTTTCTATTGATTTGTCAAGTATCCTTTCGAACTTTCTATTGTCATAGGCAATAAGGGCCTCTATAAAAAGAGTAACGATTACGTTTTTGGTTTGATGATCTTCTGCTATATGGTCTGTATTTTGCCGAATTTCCGCATCAGAAAGTGCTGCAATTTTAGAAATTTTCCAACCGTTATTGTAGAGAACTGATATATTTAATAGCCGCTTTAGCTGGGTGCCATCGTAAGACCTAATTTTTGAATCACTTCTTTCAGGCTGCAAAAGATTGTAACGTTTTTCCCATATTCTTATGGTGTGTGCTTTGATTCCAGAAAGAGCTTCGAGCTCTTTAATTTTATAAGAGGCCATGTTTACGAGAGTTATTATTGATTCAGATGTCGTTCGTAAATGGGTTAAATATTTCTTTTTATATTCCACATAGATACTAATTTATTTAGTAAATTCGAACCATAGCGTAAAATTTAACTGGTATGAAAAGTATAATTCTTAATGTTTCTTTAGTTGTCTTAGGTGGTCTTTTATTTGCTTGTGGAGGTGATGATAAGCCGGGTGATGATTCAAACACTTTGAAAGTTGAATACGAGGAGGATGCTGAAGACCTATATCACTTTGAGGCATTTAGCTTAAAACCATATGAGATTAATGCTTTGATATACCTTCCGGATGCAACTGCGAATATAGGTGCAGCAACAGATCCAAGAATGGAGCATGAGATGGATGATTATCAGTGGGACTTACACGTTGGACAAAACTTCCATTTGCATATAGAAGACTGGGGAGAGGAAGATGCTTTAAAAGCTCACCTCGAAGAATTAAAGGATCAATCTGAAATTTATGATGTGGAGTTTCTAGAGCAAGAAGATAATTTCGTTTACTATAAATCTAAATTGAAAGTAGACGGGAGTTCGGCGAAAAAGGACGTGGGTATAGACCATGTTACTTTCCATGTGGTTGCTCAACATAAAATCGATGGAATAAATTATATCTTCAGAACAAATAAAGACGGCCATCCGAAACCTATAACGGACTATATGGCTACCTCAGTAAAAAATGTTAAGGAAATTGAAGATCCAGCTTAGCATTTTACGCTTCAAGTCGTATTCTCAGCATTAATAGATTTCGTATAAACGCAACTTGCGTTTGGTCGTTGGTATTTTGATCCCTTGCGTTATGATTATAGGCTGTTCTTTCATTAAGAACCTCATTTTAAATTTACTTAATATAGATTGAGAATAAAAACGAATTGGCAATAGTCTGACTCAATTATTGTCGAGTCTTACTTATGATCATCCTCTTTTGAAATTTCATTCCCTTTAAAAGCAGAAGGTATAAGATTGGGTACAATCTTCAATATGATTGGAAGTAAGAGCATTCCACCAGGGAGCATGAAAATAGCAATCGCAGGCATTGATTTCACAATGTCTCGGAACTGTGTTTTGACTTTTTCCTTTTCATCAGGAGTAAGCTCTTTGCTGAGCGATTTATTTACAAGAGCGACTAATTCTTTACTTTCATGTAACTCTTCAACAAATTTGTCCTTATTTCTACCCAGTATTTTTATCCAGCGTCGGGAGAAATTTGAATACAGTTGCTCGTATGAAGATTGTTCCGATAGAAAATTAACCTTATGATTATTTTCAATAACGAACCCTTCAATCAGGATGAGTGCTCTGTGAAGTTGCTCAGTATCCACACCAAGATAATTACAAAGTTCATAGAGAAAGATTATTTCATCGTCTAAAGCAGATAGATCAGAGTGTACTGTAAGAACAGCCATGTCAATCAGAAAATGCTTATAGAGCAGATCTTCATTATCAGGTAGGTCTATATCTTCTAATTTTAATGAACCCTCTTCAAGTTTAGTTTTGAAGTTTTTTATGTTTACTTCGTCAACGGTTGATGAAGAAACAAAAACATCGATAAGAGTTTGCTCAGCTGAATCAACATTCCCATCTGCTAAAGAGGCTGCACCAACCGTATTAAGTGTGGCCATTAGAAAATCAATATACGTGTCTTTTAGTAACTTTTCATTTACAAGGTACTCACGAAAGGCTAGAACATCTAAAAACACGAGGCTGTTATTCAGATAGTTCACCCAGAACTGATTAGTGAGTGTCTTTTTAATATGGACGCGGCGATGCAGAATGTTTTCTACTTGTTCTTGCTTTGAATCTTTAAAGAATAGCTTAAAGACATTTAATGAGGATTGATCTCTATACTGTTCATAGAAATCATGAAGTGTGTCAATAAATTTTTCATCAAGATGATCGTCTCTTTCAACTTGGTACACAAAAAACAGACTTTCGAATAAAAGTATTTTCAATTGTTCATCTGACGTCCAATCTTTACGGAATTCATTTGGGCAAAACAAGAGATGACTTGGATATCCAAAGACGATTCCTGTTCTGAATAGCGTGGTGTGCAAATACTCTTCCTTACTTAATTCAGCCGGTTTATTAATCGACAAACTGATCTCATCTTGTTTGACGAGTTCAATATATTTATCAATCCATTTTTTAGAACCTGCTTGTAACATGGTCGGTGTTTTCAATTATAAATTTAGTACTTTCTAGGAGAACACTTAGTCGTTGGAGACTCAATAATTTTCTTTATAAACTAGTAACTATATGTTATTTTCGTAGTGTATGAAATTACTGTTGCTAATTTTTTGTGTTAACGCCCTTTGCCTTCAGGCTCAAAAGCCTATTGCTAGTCTTCCTTCTCAACTTGCTGAGACTTCTGCACTTTTATTGATTGAAGATGAATTTTATAGTTTGAATGACTCTGGGAATGGACCGGTACTTTTTGTATTTAACAAAGCGGGTAAAATCTTGCATGAATGTGTAATAAGAAATGCAGAAAATTACGACTGGGAGGCTTTAGCATACGACGGAACAAATTTGTATATTGGAGATATAGGAAACAACAATAATGATCGTCAGAATCTTCGTGTTTATCGGGTGAATCGAGCGGAAATTCGTTCAAAGCAAGAAGTGTACTGTAAAGTGATGAATTTTAAGTATGAAGATCAGCGTAGTTATCCACCGGATAAAAACGCTCTCTATTTTGATGCAGAGGCTATGGTCTTTAGAAATGATAGCTTGTTTGTTTTCACCAAGAATAGAACGGAGCCTTTTGATGGGTTATCACGAGTATATTATCTTCCTTCGATTGATTATACAGAGGAAAAAGTAGAGGCAAAATATCTTTACGATCTTCAATTGAACGCAACGAATTGGATGGAGGAGAGTATTACAGATGCCTATTTATGTAATGAAAACCTTTATGTTTTGACCTATTCTAAAATCTATTCATTTATTTGGAACGGATCAGAATTTAATGAAAATAAGGTTTATGAATTCGACTCTTTTACCCAAAAAGAAGGATTGACTTTGGATAAAAAGTATTTCTATCTCACCGATGAAGATGAGTCAATTATTTCAGGTGGTAATCATTTATATAAGTTGAAACGATGATTGAACTAGATCACTTTGATGCTGTGATATATGATATGGACGGTGTTATTATTGATTCAGAACCGTTTTGGAAAACTACGCAAATACAGGTCTTTAATGAGCTTGGTTTAGACTTTTTAAAAATAGGGGGCGAAAAAACGGTTGGACTTAGGATTGATGAGGTTATTGATTATTGGTTTGCTCGATATCCGTGGACAGCATTATCTCCTCCTGAAGTTGTTGATAGGATCATGAGTGAGGTAGTTCGTCTAGTCAAGGCAGAAGGTAAATCTAAACCTGGAGTTCTAGATACGCTATCCTTTTTTAAAACGAAAAGAAAGAAAATAGCTCTCGCGAGTTCTTCGTACTACGAATTGATCAATGCTGTTTTGAATCGATTAAATATCAAGGACTACTTTGAGGTAATTAATTCCGCAGAAGATCTTGAGTATGGAAAACCACACCCTGAGATTTATATTAATACGGCTCGAGAATTAGAAGTTGACCCTACACGCTGTTTAGTTATTGAAGACTCTATAAATGGGATAATTTCGGCAAAGGCTGCTAAAATGCAGGTGGTGGCAATTCCGGATGATGCTCACGCTGCAGATGATAGAATTATTCTTGCCGATCAGATAGAAGAAAGTTTGCTGACGTTGATCAGTTCATTCAATCGTTAAGCGAAACCATACGACGTACTCTACTTTAGGCGTAGAAAGGCGCTATCATTAAATAGACAATCACACCGGTAATCGCTACATAAAGCCATATCGGGTATGCAAACCGAACCCATTTCTTGTGTGTTTCATAATCTCCCTTCCAAGCGTGGAGATATGCGAATAGAACTATAGGGATAACAACAACACTAAGAATAATATGTGATATTAATATAGTATAGTAAAGGTACGTGTGTTCCCCACCATATGGAGTACTATCTGAAGTCATGTGATAGAGTACATAGGCAACTAAGAAAAGAAGTGATAGCGTAAGAGCGAACTGCATTAATCGTTGATGAAGGCGCATTTTTTTGACCTTAATGGCAATTAGGGCTGTAATCAGAACAACGGCTGTGATCCCATTAATTGTTGCATATATTGGTGGTAAAAATGAGAAATCTAATCCTTCAATTTTGATTCCAAAGAGTAACGCAACGGCAATAGGGATTATTATTGATAGCGCTATTATGAGCTTGCGAAATGACTTTATTTTTTTCTCGTCTGGTAAAGATTTATTCATCGTTTAAAAGTTTTTTCGCATCGGTAATAAGTTGACCTCTGCGCTTACTATCTAATCCATCATAAACACCTCGAATGTGTCCTTGTTCATCTACGAGTACAAAATTTGGACTGTGAGCAAATCCTCCAGGAGCATTTGCATCTGATTGGGCAAGAATCTGAAAGCCTTGAACACCCAAACGATGAGTAGCTTCTTCATTACCGGTTAAGAAATACCAGTTTTTTGCTTCTATATCGTGGCGCTCAATATATTTTCTAAGTCGTCTGGGATTGTCACGATCTGGATCAATTGAAAACGATAGAAACACTATGTCGTCTTTATAATCTGATAAGACATTGTTTACTTGCTTCATTGCCGATGTCATTGGAGGACAAATTGTTGGACAATGTGTGAAGAAGAACTTCGCGATCCATACTTTGCCTTTGATATCTTCTGAGGACAGAATAGTCGAATCCTGAGTGAGGTAATTGAATGATGGAACTTTATGAAAGAGTGTATCTCCTGCTTCGTGCTCTTGTGTAGCTTGATAAACAACGTCATGTTGACCAATATATGGCAAGCCTGTATTATCTCTCTGATCCTTACTTTCTTCTTTTTCTACACAGCTGAAGAGTATTACAAAAGTTAAAGAGCACAGTACAAATAATTTATTCTTTTGCATTTTCTTCTAATTTGGCAGCAGCTTTATCGTATTGTTTTTGAAGAAGAGCAACGTGTTGTTTGTAATCTCTAATCATACCTTCTTCATCTCCTCTCCTTATTAAACGAACTTGATTCTGCTTATCAACAATGATCATGGTTTCTAGGAAAGATTTTCCTGCGAAAGCTGTATCGGATGTTTGGGTATATAGATTGATACCGTTGCTCTCAATGTCATAAATTTGCTTTGGGTCACCGGTTACAAGTTTCCAAATATTTGGATCGTAAGCCTCGATGATATCATTCATTGTGAATTTTAACTCTTCTATTTGATCTTGGCTTACGGGATTACCATTTTCATCGGTTACTATTGATACAATCTTTACATGACCTAGGTTTCTTTGATTTTTACGATAATCCTGGTAGAGCATTAGATTGAATTTTGCGATGTCGATCGCGCAATTTTCCGGACATGATGTCTGAATAGTATTGTATAGCGTAATTTTTCCTTTTTGTGTTGAATTATTGACTACTCCCCCTTCTGTATCATCAAAAGAGAAGCTATCTAGCTTACCATAAACCGGTAAAGTCGTAAACTTATGCTCACACTTATTCAGTGCAATAAAGATCAAAAAAAGGGCCGGTCCAAAAACCAATACTATTAATAATAGTGGTTTCATTCGACCGGCCTTAGTGTTATTTTCAGCCAAAACAAATATGTTTTTTTAGTTTTTTTTACATTTCTGGACCAACTGCTGACCCTTCATTAAAAGCAATAAACATTAGATAGATAATGAAAATTGCATAAGGGAGTAGAATGATCCATTTAAGTACTTTTTTCTCATCACCGAGGTGCATGAAAGAAAGCACTATGTATCCAGCTTTAAGAAGTGTTAAGAGAATAAACAAGACCTTAACAGTAAACCACATGTCACTGCCTTGTTTCACCATCGCTCCTAAAGCAACTTCTACGGCTGTTACAATAGTCAACAGTAGAGTAACAAACCAAATCTTTTTTCTAACCTTTTTACCTTCCTCTTCAGAGTGATGAGTGTCTAAAGAATATTCATATACGTCGTCTCTTTCCATAGTCGTAATTATTAATGCTTATTTTATATCAAATAGAAGAAGGTAAATACAAATACCCAAACTAAATCGACAAAGTGCCAGTACAACCCAGTTTTCTCTACCATTTCGTAGTGTCCACGCTTGTGATAAATACCTCTTAGTACTCCTATGAAAATGATAATATTAATTACTACCCCTGAGAATACGTGGAAACCATGGAAACCCGTTATAAAGAAGAAGAACTGACCGTATTGTTGGGGTCCGTATTCATTCTGCTCCATGTTTGCTCCGTAGATAACATCTCCTCTTGTAAGTGCAGCGTAATACTTATTTACAGATCCTTCTTCTTCAGAAATTCGAGTACTTTCATCTGAAGGGAGAGACACAGCATATTTAGTACCTGCTTGCTTTATCAATAATTCTAAGTTTTTATCAGCCTCCTTGTTGACCTTGGCAACTGTCCCATCATGCAGGTGAATAGTTAAGTTTCCGGCTTCACCTTCTAAATGACCAGCTTCTGCGGCATGATGAAATGCATGCATTAGATCTCCGTCCTCATCACTTATATTATCATTTGTGATTAATTCTCCTGCAGCAGGACTATGAGCACCAGGTGTAATCACCTCGAAACTTTTTATCTTTCCAAAATCCCCTTTAACAACAGCACTGGAACCATCTGAAAGCTCTACACGACCGAATTCTGTTCCGTGAATAAAGTGACTCCACTCCCAAGCTTGTGATCCAACGAAGAAAAATCCTCCAATAATTGTAGCTAGCATCCATTTGATTACTCCTTTTTTGTCCATTCTATGACCTGCTTCAACAGCAAGAACCATAGTTACAGAACTAACGATAAGTATGAAAGTCATTAAAGCAACATACATCAAAGGATATCCATTTCCTAGTAAAGGTAACGCTTCAAAAGTTTCCTCTCCAATAGGCCATTGTCCATCAAAGGTATACCTTGTGTAACCATATGCTACAAGTAGTCCTCCAAAAGTTAAAGCATCTGAAACTAGGAAAAACCACATCATTAATTTTCCATAGCTAACACGAAAGGGAGAAACCTTTCCGCCCCAAGCTGGTGCCGTGTTCATTTCATTAGAAGCGTGTCCTGACATGTTTATGAGTTTTTTGCAAGTTTAATGAATAAATGTCAAAAATAGTAATAAATATATCCATAAAACTCCTAAAAAGTGCCAGAAAATAGATCCAGCTTTGAGACCTAGGGCGTTTTTTTCAACGATTTCCCCTGTAAATGAGCGCTTTGTCATCACTAGCAACATGATGATTCCAGCGACTACGTGAAGTAAATGAAGTATTGTTATAATATAAAAATACGCAGTGCTCATATCTTTGTTACCTCTTAAAAGCTTGTTTTGTAGGTTGGCACTTAGCGGTTTTCCATTATACATCAATGTTCTTTCTTCGTAGTCTAGTTCCTTTCCATTAAAGTATAAGTGAAAATCTTTTCCCATTTCTCCACTTACGAAAAAATCAGCCCTATTGTCTACAATGTTTCGAGATAAAGCTCTTAATCGGTCTAAATCTAGCAATTGAAGCTTTTCACCATTCGGTCGAACAAGTTCATTATTCGTGTATGCGAGTGGCTGACCCTTGTAGAGAAGAGAAAATGTACTGTAATCTAAATTACTTGTAATCCCTTCTTTATCCACGTTTAAAAATTGCTTAGCAAAAGCTTGAAGGTCACTTAGTTCTTCACCTTTTAGTTTTTTCCCTTCAAATGCGTATTGATTATTTTCAACTGTCAAGTACTTCCCGTTTTTAGTAATTTCATAGTAGTCCCCATATCTGCCGTCAGAAACAATGATTCGTGTCACTGGATTAGCGCCACTTTTTATCAAATCTGAATAGCCAACAAATTGAAAAACACCAAAGAATAAACCTAAGATAAGTGTGATTAGAACAAAAGTTTTCGATTGGCCGTGGTTCTTTTGTTTTGCAGCGCGACCAGCTAAGAAGAGCGTTAAGCTACTTGCTACTATAGCAGCGGTACTAATAAAGAAAGCATTTGGCAAGCCAACTTTAATCCAGAATGTGTCACCCATTGACACAATATATGCCGAAGTGAATCCAGCAAAGAGCATTGCAATACTGAATACTATAATCCAAACAAGGTTCTTTTTAGTTTTCTCTTGTGTTTCTAAGCTGTAGGAATCTTCAAATTTTTCTCTCATAGCACTAAAATTTTCTACTGTAAAGTTCTCTTATCAAAACAATAATTCCAAGTGGCGGTTCTTATTAAAAGAGGTATTTGTCAATTACATATACAAATTGAATCAAAGGAAGATATATAAATGACGCAAACATCAACTTTTTTGCATCCTTATCTTCTAATGTCAAATACAATTTATAAGCAATTAAAAAGAACAATAAGCCAAGAATAGATGCTGACATCACACTAAATATTCCTATTCCTTCAAGCTCCAGTAACCATGGAGCTAAAGTAAATGGAATTAGCATTAAAGCAGATAATGCAATTCTGAAAGCAGATGTCTTCGATTTTCCTGAACCGGACGGCAAAAGATAGAATCCGGCCTTTTGGTAATCTTCATGTGAAATCCAAGCAATCGCCCAAAAATGAGGGAGTTGCCATACAAATTGAACAAAAAATAAAACGCCTGGCATCGCGCCAAACTCATTGGTTACTGCAATCGCTCCTAACATTGGCGGTATTGCTCCTGGAAATGCTCCGATTATAACCGACCACGGCGTTACTCTTTTTAATGGCGTATATATAAATGAGTACGATACGTAAGCCGTTAAGCCTAATAACATAGCGTTTAAATTCAACTGATAAAGCATCCAAGAACCAACGCATAGGCTAAAGATAACGACGCTCACGGCCTCTATTATCGACATACTTTTTCTAGGTAGTGGTCTGCTTTTCGTTCGATTCATTAAAATATCCAAATTCCTTTCCCAGATTTGGTTTGTTCCATTACTTGCTGCAGTAACAAGTATACCGCCCACCATCAGGTAGAAAACTTCTAAGCCAGTTCCACCCCCAGCAAACAAAAATCCAGATAATGCAGAAAGTATTACTGAGAACGAAAGTCTAAACTTCGTGAATAAAACGTAATCCTTGATTTTTTGGCCAATGCTCATTTCAACAAAAAGATAACGGTTACTTTAATTACCGTCGAATTGATTGGCAAAATTAATCAATATTTGCCCATTCTGAATTGAATTGAGCAATATGTTTTATGAATTGTCTTGTGGTATAGATTTATTCGTAAAAAACAGCGATATCCTTTAATGGTTTCCGTTTGAGATCTGGTACATATGAAGGGTTTTCAGGATAACCAATGGGTAACAATAAAAACGGTCTTTCATTTTTAGGTCTATCGAGTAATTCTGATAAAAAATTCATTGGACTCGGCGTATGAGTTAGTGTAATTAATCCTGCGTTATGAACTGCAGTAATGAGTATCCCAGATGCTATACCAACAGATTCATTTACATAATAATTATTGACCTTTTCCCCGTTTTCATCTAAATCATATGCCTTTTTAAAAACTATTATTAAATAGGGAGCTACAGTTAGAAACGGTTTGTTCGCATCCGTTGCTAATGGTTTGAGATCATCTTTCC
>CBFHXS010000044.1:0-19640 GCA_965659845.1 Brumimicrobium sp. | reverse complement strand
ACTTTCCATATTCTGAAATTCTTAGTGCAAAAATAAATAAATTGAACGGTGTACTTTCTTAATTCGAAGCTATTTTTAAACATTATCTGCAATGCTCAGTAATTTGGAAGGTAGTAATGTAATTTTATGTCTTCCAAAAACCTGGAATTGTTAAAAAATGAATTTTTTGTTATTTAATCCTTGCAAGAAATGTAAATTTTACGTACATTTTGTTTCTCACGCAAAATTTTAGACCATGACAGAAACAATAATTCCATCAGCACAGCTAATCGAAAAAGAAATCATACCAAACTTATCATTTAGAGAAAAAAAAACTATTAAACAACAAGACGGTTTGATGGGGAAGTTGTTAGAAGCAACTAAACTAGGTAATCTGCATCATGGTAAAGTGGCGATTTATTTCCATGATGATGAAGGTCTGAAGAGGGTCGAAACTACTATCTGGGCAACTGGATTGAAGTATATCTGTTTGAAGGGTGGAGTCTGGTTACCAATCTCGAGTATCGAAAAAGTTGTAATGACTTAACCACATAGGATTTCAATAATAGAAGGTTATATTGTGGACATAGTTCCGCATACTTTAACTAAATTTGGAGGCATGATAAAGATCATGTCTTTTTTATTTGTGTTAACGAGTTTTCAATTGTGGGCTCAGTCTCATGTGGATTGGGGATTAGTTCTTGATAAAGATTGTAAAGTTCTTGTCTTGTCAGCAGAGATAGATGAGGGCTGGCATATTTACAGTCAATATCAAAATGAGAAAGCAGGGCCTATTCCTACTGATATAACTTTAGACTTAAATGGTTATGCGATACATGGAGCTTCAGAAACTCAGCCCATAAAATCATTTGATGAGAACTATGGTGGCGAAGTCCTGTACTTTGAAAATAACGTTGATTTCCGTTGTGCTATCCCAGTTGATTACAAAGGTGAGATTAGTGTAAAGGTAGTTTTTATGACTTGCAATGAAGAGGGCTGCTTGCCACCAGAATTAAAAGAATTTAAAATAAGTATATAATAAGAAGTAATGAGTAAATTATTAAGTATTCTACTAGTCGTTTTTACTATTGGTTCAGCTTTTTCCCAGATTGAATATCCAGAGGATAAAGTCGACTGGGACTTTAGACTAGAGCAGAACGGGTGTGAAGCGACTGTAGTAGGTAAGTTCACCATAGTGGAGCATTGGCATATTAATGCTACCAAATTGCCGGAGGATAATTTCGGGATACCTACAACTTTTAAGTTAATAGAATCAGATAATTACGAATTGGTTGGAGGAGTGATTGAACCAGCACCTCATAAAGAATTTGATGAGGCATCTGGGGAGCATCTTTCGTATCATGAAGGAACATTTACTTTGCGTCAGAAAATAGAGGTGCTTACTGAAGCCCCATTTGTTTTGGAATTTGATTTTGGTTTTCAGCCTTGTGATTCTGTGAAATGTCTGATGCCTTTTGAGGATCGTTTTAAGCTTAATGTTAAAGGTTGTTCATCTTCTTCAGAAGAAGAATCTCAAGAAGATGATCAGTCCAAAGTAGAAGATGAGTCTTTAGATCAAGATGGTACTGAAGATACTACTACTAATGTTTCCAATGAAGAGAGTGAGGGAGATACATCGGCTGTTGCGGAATCAGGGTCTGTGAATGGCCAAGAAGGTGGTTCAGATCTAACATCTGAGGAGGATAAGCGTAAAAACCCTGCAGATCAGTCTTTATGGTGGATATTCGGTGTTTCTTTTGTAAGTGGATTGCTAGCGTTATTGACCCCTTGCGTATTTCCTATGATACCAATGACAGTTAGCTTTTTTACTAAGCAAAGTAAAACGAAGGCTGCAGGTATTCGAAATGCCATTTACTATGGAATTTCGATTATCGTTATATATATAGTTTTAGGAACAATGATTACTTGGATATTTGGAGCAGATGCTCTGAATGCGATGTCTACCAATCCAACGTTCAACATTATATTCTTCTTGATACTGGTAATTTTTGCAGTTTCGTTCTTAGGAGCATTTGAAATTCGTATGCCAAGTTCTTGGGTGAACAAAGCGGATCAAAGAGCGGATAAAGGAGGGTTAATTGGAATTTTCTTCATGGCTTTGGCTTTGGCATTGGTTTCCTTCTCTTGTACAGGCCCTATTGTTGGTACTTTATTAGTTCAGGCGGCTTCTGAAGGAGGAATGGCACCATTTATTGGAATGTTTGGTTTTTCTCTTGCGTTAGCATTGCCGTTTGCGCTTTTCGCAGCCTTTCCTGGATGGATGAATACTTTGCCGAAATCTGGAGGTTGGTTGAATGCAGTTAAGGTAGTTTTAGGTTTTTTAGAGTTAGCTCTAGCATTTAAATTCTTGTCGAATGCTGACTTATCATTGCAAGCTCATCTTTTGGAGAGAGAATTATTCTTAGCTATATGGATAGGAATCTTCTTGGTGTTGGCATTGTATTTATTTGGATTTATAAAAATGCCACATGACAGTCCATTGGAAAGGCTTTCTGTCGGGCGAGCTCTGATGGGTACGTTTACTTTGATTTTTGTACTTTATATGTTGCCTGGATTATGGGGAGCTCCTTTAAAGGTAATTAGTGCGTTTCCACCACCACTGAGTTATAGTGAGTCTCCTCTGGGGGTTGGAGCTAGTCAATCAGGAGTAGCTACTGGCCATACAGAGTTTGTTGAAGGGACGCACTTAGGCCCTCAGAATATCATGGTCTTCAATGATTACGATAAGGCTTTAGCGCATGCGGAGAAAGTTGGTAAGCCACTATTTGTTGATTTTACTGGGCACAATTGTGTGAACTGTCGTAAAATGGAGCAAAGTGTTTGGTCAGAACCAGGAATAATTGATATTCTTCGTGATGATGTTGTAATTGTTTCTCTTCATGTTGATGAAAGAAAAGCACTTCCAAAAGAAGAGCAGATTACTGTAACTTATCCGAATGGAAGAAAGGTTGATTTGCGTACAACAGGACAGAAATGGTCGTACAAGCAGATTTCAGAATATCAAGTGACTGCGCAGCCTTATTATATCCTTCAGGATACTAAGGGGAACGACTTGTCAAATGGGTCTGCTGATTACGAGAATCATAATCAGGCTGCTAAATTTAAGGAATGGCTAGATGCCGGTCTAGAGGATTTCAATAAGCAAGATTAACATCTGTTGATAAACATGAATAACTTTTTGTGGTTGAAAATCTTTAGTCACATTGAAAGTATTATTTTTGCCAAAACTTAAAAGAAATGACTGAACGTTCTCCTGCAGTTTTGGTATTAGAAGATGGTACAGTATTCCAAGGTAAAGCCATCGGAAAAATAGGTCGAACATCTGGTGAGCTTGCCTTCAATACAGGCATGACTGGCTATCAAGAAGTATTCACCGACCCCTCATACCTTGAGCAGTTAATCATCATGACAACTTCTCATATCGGGAACTACGGTACTCAGAAAGAGGAGGTGGAATCAGACAGAATGCAGTGTGCAGGTGTTATCATAAAGAAGTTCTCAGAGATCTATTCTAGAATTAGCGCCGATATGTCGCTAGAGGAATTTATGTTGCGTGATGAAAAACTCGGAATCGCTGATATTGATACAAGAGCCTTAGTAAGACATGTAAGGTCTAAAGGTGCAATGAATGCGATAATTTCTACAGAAGAACATCAAGACGTTGAACAGCTTAAGAAAGATGTAAAAGAAGTCCCTTCAATGAAAGGGTTAGAACTTTCAAGTCGAGTAAGTACAAAAGAAAGTTATTTATCTCCGTCTTCAAATGGAGAGGCAGAGTTTAAAGTTGCTCTTCTAGACCTAGGAGTTAAAAGGAATATCATACGTTGCTTAAATGAGCGCGGATGTGATGTTAAAGTTTTTCCAATGCATTCCTCTCTTGAAGATATGAAGGCATATGAACCAGATGGTTTTATGTTGTCAAATGGTCCTGGTGATCCTGCTGCAATGGGTGAAACGCATAAACTAGTAAATGAAATTATTAACACTAACATTCCAGTCTTTGGAATTTGTATGGGGCATCAAGTTATTGCTTTAAGTCAGGGTATAAAAACTGAAAAAATGCACCATGGTCACAGAGGTTTAAATCATCCCGTGAAAAATTTATTGACAGGAAAAGGAGAGATCACTAGTCAAAATCATGGTTTTGTAGTTTCTGCCGATAGTGTTGCTCAAAATGATAATGTTGAATTGACACATACCCACTTGAATGATAATACTGTTGCAGGAATACGCTTAAGGAATAAGTCTGTGTTTTCTGTACAATATCATCCTGAATCATCAGCAGGGCCTCACGATTCTCGATACCTTTTTGATGAGTTCGTAACTAACATGAAAAATCATAAATATTAATTCAATACACTAGGTCATGAGTTATATCGCTAAAATTTTCGGAAGACAGATCTTAGACTCAAGAGGAAATCCAACAGTCGAGGTTGATGTTTATACTTCTAATGGTCACATGGGCAGAGCGGCAGTTCCATCTGGTGCTTCTACGGGTGTTCATGAAGCTGTAGAGTTGCGCGATAACGATAGTGATCGGTACATGGGTAAGGGAGTTGAAAATGCTGTATCCAATGTCAACACTGTTTTGAACGACGAGTTAGAAGGTGCATATATTTTCGATCAGAAAGCGATAGACAGTAAATTAAGAGAGATAGATGGCACTCCGAATAAAGAGCGAATTGGTGCAAATGCAATTTTAGGTGTTTCGCTTGCTGTTGCAAAAGCTGCTGCAGCTGAGTCGGGTATGTCTCTTTTTAAATATATTGGAGGAGCTGGAGCCTATACGATGCCTGTTCCCATGATGAATATTTTGAATGGCGGTTCTCACGCAGACAACAAGATTGATATACAAGAATTCATGGTAATGCCTTTCGGAGCAAAATCTTTTTCTGAAGGATTGCGAATGGGGACAGAGATTTTCCATCATTTGAAAAAGGTATTACAAGATAAAGGTTTCTCTACTAATGTAGGAGATGAAGGTGGTTTTGCGCCTAATCTTGGTTCGAATGAAGAAGCGATTGAATATGTTCTTGAGGCAATAGATAAAGCAGGTTATAAAGCAGGTGAAGAGATTTTTATTGCTTTGGATGCAGCAAGTTCTGAGTTTTATGACTCGGATAAGAAAAAATATGTTTTTGAATCAACAGGAAAAGAGCTAACATCTGAAGAGATGGTTCAATATTGGTCTGATTGGTCTTCCAAGTATCCAATTATTTCTATTGAGGACGGTTTAGATGAAGACGATTGGGAGGGTTGGCAAAAGTTAACAGCAGCTATCGGTGATAAAGTTCAGTTAGTTGGTGATGATCTTTTTGTTACAAATACTCAGCGTTTAGAGAGAGGAATCAAGGAGAAATCCGCTAATTCTATTTTGATAAAGGTAAATCAAATTGGTACGTTAACAGAGACGATTGAGGCTGTTCGAATGGCTACTCAAAACTCATTCACTTCCGTTATGAGTCATCGGAGTGGTGAAACTGAAGATACAACAATAGCTGATCTTGCAGTTGCTCTAGACTGTGGTCAAATCAAAACTGGATCTGCATCTCGCAGTGATCGTATGGCGAAGTATAATCAGTTGTTGCGAATTGAAGAAGAGTTAGGAGAAAGTGCTTATTACCCTGGCAATTCGTTCAAATTTATCGTGTAACATCTCAGGGTGTTATAAATTTCACAACCTATCTTTTTTTACTCAATAAGGTCTATTTTTAGACAACCTTTTGAGAGCTGTCTCGTCTAACCCATGAATTTAAAAGATGAAAGATGAAATACATCCTTGTTTTACCCCTCTTTTTATTGGTTTTAGTAGCTGGTGCTCAGGTAAGTTCTCAGCAAAACGGAGCTCAATTTTTTGCTCAATTTACTTATCAAGAAACGCTATCTGAACAGCAAATAAGTGAATTTGAAGGGAATCTTCAACAGAATCCGAATATATTGATGGTTCGAGTTGACAGAAATACTCATGGGGTACTTCTAGTTACACACAACCTATCTTCTTTTGAGGAAAGTGCGGTCGTTTCGTGGTTAAGTACATCATTCGAAGTTATCGAATGTTATCGTGAAGGACTTTACAGGGTTGACAACGTTATTCCATTCAATGATAATTTCTGTAGTATTGCAGAATAAAAGAGTTATTAAGCTATGTTAAAATATATTCTAGGTTTTTCAATATTTTTTCTATCCGCAACAATAGCCTTAGGTCAAGCGGATTGTAATGTGGCCATGTACGGTTGTACAATTGGTAATTTTACAACCAACTCAACAGGGAATGGTTTGGTCAATGATTTGCCACCTGGCAATAATATTTCTAATCCTTCTACAAACCCTGGTTCCGCTGGGAATTCCGGATGTTTGTTCAGTGACGAGTTGAATCCAACATGGATAATTTTAACTGTGTCCACGCCAGGATATTTAGAATTTACGCTTGGTCAAGCTGGGGGTAATGGCTTCTATGATTGGGCATTATGGCCTTACTATGAGGCTGGATCGCCTCAAAGTATCAACGGTGGCGATGCATGTGCCGAAATACAGAATAATTTATTGCCTCCTGTGGCCTGCAATTGGAACGCATCCAGTGGAGGTTTTACTGGTATGGTAGAGGCAGGAAATCTTCCCCCTGGAGCAAATCAAGGAAATTTTGAAGACGCTTTCTTAGTGCAGCCAGGAGATCAGTTTGTGTTGTGTTTTTCAAACTTCTCTGGTCTAAACGGACAGAATGTTCCGATTTACACTGGTAATGATATTCCCGGTACAAATGGGAGTGATCCAGCTGATGTAACTTGTGATCCTTCTTCTGTGGGAACTACAATTTGTTTAGGAGATGTAGCGACTGTTACAATTAATTCAGGTGGAATTCCTAACCCAACCTTTACTTTTCTGAATGGACAAGGCGATCTTGTTAATCCAGGGGCAACAGGTCCAGATTTTGATCTTACACCGAATGATACAACTACCTATCAGGTAGAAGTTACAAATGGTTTACTTACAGATACAGTAGATGTGACCGTGAACGTTGTCCCTCCTCCGTCTCCAGATGCAGGATTAGATTTTGAAATTTGCAGCGGTGCATCAGGTGCGTTAAATGGTCTTCTTTCTGATGCTAGTAATTCAGGAGAATGGACTTTTTCGGGTCCTGGTACGATTAATTTTTCACCTGATAATCAAACGATGAATGCGGATATAACAGCAACTGCAGATGGTATTTATACGTTGACTTTATCGGAAAGTAATGGCGTATGTCCAGATGAAACAGACGATGTAGAGGTTGTGTTTGAGAACCCGACTTTGGTATTACAAGGCACTAATCCTGAATGCTATGGAGGTTCTAACGGTGAAATTCAGGCCGATGCACCTTTAGCGATCAGTTACAGTTTCGACGATGGCGTAACATGGCAAGTAGATTCTTTTGCTACTGGATTTTCTTCGGGAATCTATTCAGTGTGTATCGAAACAGCAAATGGTTGTCAAACCTGTGAGAATATAGCAATTCTTCAAGGTGTAGAAGTTGATATAACTGCATCAAACGATACGTTGATTTGTGAAAATGGTGAAGTGACGTTAGAAGCTGAGGGTTCTGGTGGAAATTCCTTCAATTATATTTGGGGGCATTCTGCTAGCAACGCAAACACTACTTCAGTTCAGCCATTGACGCAAACTACTTACACTGTTCAGGCTGAAAATGAAGACGGATGTTTATCACCAGTTGAAGAGATAGTGGTTGACGTGAACCCTCCTTTGGATGGTACTTCTTCGCCTTCTCAAACAATTTGTCCAGGTTATGATACTCAAGTAACTGCTGAAGGCCTTGACGGAAATGGAGGTCCTTACTCATATGAATGGACAGATGGAGGTGGAAATGTAGTTGCGAATACTGCAACCTTTACAGCATCACCATCCGTTACAACAACTTACACAGTTACAATTACTGACGACTGCGAGTCCACTCCTATCGTTTTGACTTCTGAGGTTGTTGTGGCACCATTACCAACACTTGACTTTTCAGTTGTCGATGATGCAATTTGTGTCCCTGCACAATTTGAACTTTCGAATGATACTGATCCTAGTCTTTTTGATGATTCTTATTGGTACATTTCAGATGGTCAAGCTTTTGTAAATGCGAATGATCTGACTTTAACAATTGACCAATCTGGTAATTATGGTGTTAAACTAGTAGTTGTTACAGCGGACGGATGCGTTGATTCGTTAAATAGACCTGGTTTCTTAACCGTTTACCCTAAGCCTGTTGCTAAGTTCAATTTTAGTCCAGATCCTGTAACAATGCTTAATACAGAAGTTCAATTCCAGAATTATTCAACTGGAGCAGATACTTACGATTGGACATTTGAGGAAGGAACTCCAGGATATAGCTTTTTAGAAGATCCGACAACTGTATTGCCTGAAGGAGTAGTTGATAATTACGATGTTGAACTAGTGGCTACTTCAATGTTCGATTGTAAAGATACGGCAAGAGCAATAGTTCAGGTTGAGTCAGAAGTTCTCCTTTACGCTCCAAATGCATTTACTCCGGATGGAGATGAGTATAATCAGAACTGGAGAGTCCATATCGAAGGTATAAATATTCAAGATTTTGATTTGGAGATATATAATCGATGGGGAGAAATAGTTTGGGAATCTCATGATCCTTCAGCCGCATGGGATGGAACCTATGGTGGACAAGGTGGAAATATGGTTCAAGAAGGGACTTACATTTGGAAAATCAGAACGAGAGACTTTATTACAGATAAGAAGTACGAGTGGGAAGGCCACATTGTAATCTTATACTAATCAATAGACCAAAAACTAAAAAAGCCGTTTCAATCGAAACGGCTTTTTTTATGATTATTCTTTTTATTCTAGAATTGCTTCAATACCTGGGAGGATTTTGCCTTCTAAATACTCTAACATTGCACCACCTCCTGTAGAGACATAGCTTACTTGGTCGGCTAGTTGAAATTGATTCACAGCGGCCACAGAATCACCACCTCCAACGAGAGAGAAAGCTCCATTCTTTGTAGATTCAGCAATCGCTTCCGCAATGGATACGGTGCCTTTTTGAAACTTTTTCATTTCGAAAACACCCATTGGCCCATTCCAAAGTATCGTTTTTGAATCAAAAATTATTTCTTTAAACTTTTGAATTGAATTCGCTCCAATGTCTAAGCCCATCCAACCATCTTCAATTGCATCAATATCTTGCTCTTTTGTATTTGCATTTTCGTCAAATTTGTCAGCAACAATTGTGTCGATGGGAAGGTGAATTGAGACCCCTTTTTCTTTGGCGCGAGATAATATCTGAGTAGCGGTGTCTAAATAGTCATCTTCAACCAGAGAGTTACCAATTTCTCCTCCTTTTGCTTTAACAAAAGTGTATGCCATTCCTCCACCAATGATCAAGTGATCCACAGTGTTTAAGAGGTTTTCGATAATTGTAATTTTAGAACTCACCTTAGCTCCTCCAACAACTGCCAAAGTAGGTTGCTTTGGAGCTTTTAAAACTTTATCAATATTTTTGATTTCGTCTTCCAAAAGGAGGCCGAAGTATTTATTCTTGGGAAAAAAATCTGCAATAATCGCTGTGCTGGCATGCGCTCTATGTGCAGTTCCAAAAGCGTCGTTTATGTAGATATCCCCATTCTTAGCGAGTTGTTCAGCAAACTCTTTGTTTCCGCTCTTCTCTTCACTGTGGAATCTAAGATTTTCGAGTAAGATAACTTCACCAGGCTTAAGCTTACTAGTTGCATTGATCGCATCTTCACCAATACAATCTTTGGAAAATGTAACCTCAGTAGACAACAGTTCACTCAAATGATCTACCAGTTGAATCAATGAAAACTTATCTTCAGGTCCGTTTTTAGGACGTCCAAGGTGAGACATTAAAACAACACTTCCATTGGAGTCAAGTACTTTTTTAATCGTAGGAATTGCTGCCCGTATTCTCGTATCGTCAGTTATTTCTCCCTTACTATTAATTGGTACGTTGAAGTCAACTCTTATGAGAGCGCGTTTCTTCGAGAAATCAATGTCTTGGATACTTTTCATGCTATTTTTTTTACAAAACTAATAGAAACTTTTTTATTTGATCAATCGTTTCTTAGCAATCCATGAAGACAATTTTAGTTAATTATAGATATTATCATAGTTGATGTAAAAAGGACTTATTTTTTATTTCTTATCTTTGTGTTGATTCACAAGTTGTGAAGATTAAATATTTATTATGCAGAATAACAACATTACCTTCGATCGTTCAAGCAACGTAGAGTTTTACAAAACTTTACAAAAACGAGTTAGAAGTTATTTTAAAGAAAACAACATTTCCCGACATGGAAATTTATCAATGGTGATCAAATCTATTTTTATGGTTTCTTTGTATTTGGTACCATTTATTTTAATGATTACAGTTATTGAAAATCCATGGCTAATCATGCTCATGTGGGTGATTATGGGATTTGGAATTTCAGGGATTGGTCTATCGATCATGCATGATGCTAATCACGGAGCGTACTCTAAAAATAAACTAGTAAATACATTCTTTGGAGCGTTCTTGAACTTGGCAGGCGGAAGTCCTTATATGTGGAGAATACAGCACAATGTACTTCATCATACTTACACTAACGTAACTGGTATGGATGAGGATATTGCTCCTGGAAAAGTTATGCGCTTCAGCCCTTACGAAAAAAGGAGGAAGTTACATAAGTATCAGCACCTTTATGCTTGGTTCCTATACGGAATGATGACATTGATGTGGGTTACGGTTAAAGATTTCAAACAACTAACTGATTACTCAAAAAGAGGTCTTACGAAAACGCAAACAGACTCAACGCTTAAACTTTTTGTAGAAATTATTTTAGCTAAGCTTCTGTACTACGCTGTGTTTTTAGGTCTTCCATTAATATTTGCTCCTGTACCTTGGTACTTGACAATTGTTGGGTTTATTTTGATGCACTACATTACAGGTGTTATTTTGGGAATGATTTTCCAGCCTGCACATGTTGTACCATCTTCTAACTATCCAATGCCTGATGAGTCAGGTAATATAAAGGCTGATTGGGCGGTAAGTCAACTGCACAATACGGCGAACTTTGCTCCAAAAAGCAGATTATTTTCATGGTATGTTGGAGGATTGAATTTTCAAATTGAACACCATTTATTTCCAAATATCTGTCACGTTCATTACAAGAAAATTTCTAAAATAGTGAGAGAAACGGCTGAAGAGTTTAACCTTCCTTACAATTCTGAGAAGACATTTGGGGGTGCTCTTGTAAGTCATGCTAAAATGTTGAAGAGACTAGGAACTCAAGACGAAATATAGAAACTACATGAATGTAGAATCTTTTAGAGAATATTGTTTAGTAAAGGCTCATGTAAGTGAGTCTTTTCCTTTTGATGAAAATACGCTCGTGTTTAAATTGAATGGGAAGATGTTTGCGTTGATAGGTCTTAACGACGGTGATCGTTGTAACTTGAAATGTGACCCAGAAAGGGCAGAATCATTAAGAGCCGATTACAAAGGAATACTTCCAGGTTACCACATGAGTAAGAAGCACTGGAATACTGTTTACTTTAATCGTGATGTTCCTGAATTGTTACTTCATGAATTGATTGATGATTCATATGATTTAGTTTTTAGTGGATTCTCTAAGAAAATACAAGAAGAACTGAAATGAGTGTACGCGTAGATAAATATGTTTGGTGTGTTAGATTGAGTAAAACTCGATCAAAGGCAACTGATCGTGTGAAAAAAGGGAAGATAAAGCTTAACGGTGCACAAGTTAAACCTTCGAAAGATGTGCAAATTGGAGATGTCATTCAGATTTCACGTCATAATGCAGTGTTTAGCTATAAGATTAAAGACCTTTTGAATAATAGAGTGGGCGCTAAGTTAGTTGATGACTATGTTATTGATATGACTCCAGTTGAGGAAGTAGAGAAGTTTAAAACCTACTTAGCAGCTCAGAACACCTATCGTCATCATGGCACTGGAAAACCAACGAAAAAGGATCGTCGAGATATATCCTCGTTTCTGGATTGGGATGATGAAGGCGATTGGGATTTAGATTAAATGATTTATTCTATTCACATTTTTTAGAGAATTTGGATAAATGAATTTCATATCTTTGTAATTATAAATTATTAGAATTATGCAAGAATATTTAGACGTTCAAAATGAAGGAGTAGCCTCGAAATCCCAAGTGAAAGAATTTTTCATGGGAGTGTATACATATATGTTTATGGCACTTGTAGTTTCTGGAGCTGTATCTTGGTATTTGGCGAGTTCAGGATTGTTTATCGAGTGGTTCATTAACTTTGAAACAGGAGGTGTAAGTCCGCTGTTTTATGTTGTCGCATTTGCACCATTAGGCCTGGTGCTTTTAATTCAATACAAATTCCAGAAATTTTCACTAGGAGCACTTGTAGGATTATTCATTTTGTATTCATCCTTGATAGGAGCTTCTCTATCATCCATATTTTTCGTGTATAGTATGGGAGATATAGCTACAACTTTTTTCGTGACGGCTGGTGCTTTTGCAGGTATGGCAATATTAGGATATACAACATCTGTTGATTTATCTAAAATGGGAAGTCTACTTTATATGGCTTTTATAGGTATTTTCTTTGCTGCAATCATTAATATGTTCGTTGGAAGTTCTTGGTTAGGTTATTTGATTTCGATAATCGGTGTTTTTGTATTTACAGGCTTAACAGCATGGGAAATGCAAAAGCTAAAGGCCATTGCTAATGATACACAAATGTCTCAAGAGAATAAACAGAAGTTAAGTTTAATGGGAGGTTTGACCTTGTACATTCTGTTCATTAATCTATTTATGTCCTTACTCCATTTACTTGGAGGAAGAGATTAATACTTCGTATTTACTTTAATTGAAAGCTCCTCAAATTATTTAGGGGCTTTTTTTATTGAAAGTATGAAATGACTTTAGAGGTAGCTCCGCTTTTCTCTTCCATAATGTCCAGTACCTTTTTATCGCAATTAGAATCTTGCGCGAATACATTTAATGCTAGGGAACATGAGTCTTCATCATTAATACTTTTGCCAATTTTAGCATCAATAAACTCCTGAGCCTCTGGAAACTTTTTGTGATTTGGCCCAAATACTACCGGTAAGCCAAAAGAAGCGGGTTCCAATATATTGTGTAAGCCCTTTCCAAAGGCACCTCCTACGTATGCGAGCGTACCATATTTATAAGCATTAGCTAATACTCCAATACAGTCTAAAATAATTACTTCTGTTGTGCTTTCAACTACCTCACCTTTTAGCAGATCGGTATATTTTTGAAAAGGAACATTTAGTTTATCTATTATTCCATCAATATGCTCTTTATTCACTTCATGAGGGGCCAGAATAACAGCAGTACTGCTTTCTGTATCATTAATCAAAGGGTATAAGATTTCCTCATCTTTCGGCCAAGAACTTCCAATGACTAAAACGTTTCTTTTCCGTTTAGTCCATTTTTCGAGTATAGGGTTATGTTCATTGTGTTTGGCCCTAATCAAAACTCTGTCGAACCTTGTATCTCCGGTTACTGTGAAGTTATTATAATCGTTAATTGATAAGGTTCTTGCGCTTTTATTATTTTGTAAAAAGAAGTGTTCAAACTTGTCTATCATTGAAGTGAACCTTCCTCCATACCATTTGAAAAAACGTTGATCTTCTCTAAATACAGCGCTAAGACCAAATAATTTGCAATCGGATCGATAACAAGAATCTATATAGTTAAGCCAGAACTCATATTTTACGAAAAAGACTTTTTTTGGATTGAAATGATCAACAAATCGCTTCGCATTTCTTTTGGTGTCTAAAGGGAGGTAACAGGTGTGGTCTGCTATTGACTTGTCTTTAATAGCTTCATATCCAGAAGGGCTAAAGAAAGTCACCAATAAATAAGTATTCGGGAAATTATCTAAAAAACTTTCCATTACAGGCAAACCTTGGTCGTATTCACCCATTGAAGCACAGTGAAACCAGACTACTTCTTTGTTTTTTGGAATTGTTGGTAGCTTAGACCAAAAGTTTTTTCGCCCTAATATCCATTTTCTAGCTTTTGCGTTCCATAAAGAGGCTAGTCTTACTATTCCACCATAAGCGTATATTCCCAGTGAATAAAACATTAGTTGTAATAATAGTCTTTAGGTTGTCTTTTGTAAATAGGGATTAACCATCCTACACGGAATCCATACATCACATCAAGACGTAAATCTTGAGAAACTGTTTGGTTGGGTTGATCCCAAAATTCCGATCTTTGATTTTGTGTGAACCCTTGCTGACAGTAAAACCCAGCGTAAAAGTTGTAAATCCCTTGGTTCGCCATAAAACTGTAACCAATGAATTGCGCAGTATTGACGCCGATAGTCAAACGATCATACCCCTTCAAGTAATCCCCTTGAAGTTGAGGCACATCATCCTCTTGCGTTTCTACCCTTAATTTATGCAAAAGATATCCTGTGCTTAATTGAACCATGATGCCTGAATTTGGATTAGGACTTAATACAGGGAATACCTTTCCAACAGTTGCGTTTGCGTGAAACCCTCTATTGAATAATAGAACGATTGCTGGACCACCAGAGGTATTTGTTACATTTCCAGCTTCGTCACGTATATTGTCAAGAACACCATCAATTCTTATGTTGTTACCAAAAATGAAGTTGCCATCTAGTCCGAAAATAAAATTGTGTTTTGTTTTATATCCTGCAAAACCTCCAAGCGCATTTGTAAGTCCATAGCGTTCTGCTAAATCGCCACCAGTCCAATTCATTCCATATTGAATTCCACAATACGGTGTTCCGATTACATCATTGCTTACATCTCTCTGAGCATAAGTCAGATCTATTGAGAGCACAGCAAATAAAAAAATCAATAGTATATAACGAATGTTAACTAGCAAGTGGTTGAACTTTAAATTATTTGAAGCCATAAACAAAAATAAGTATATGTAATTACACCTTCAATATGAGAACCCGATTTTAATCTTTTTATTATACATTTCTAGTCTAATTATCAAAACGAATTCTGCCATATCGATGCTTATTTCCGCTTTTTCCATACAGAAAGAGTTCTTGACTTTCTTGATTCTCAATACAGAGTTTTGGAACCAGCACAGTGTCAGTAGTCTTTTTACCACCAATGGATTGTCGTTTGACCGCTCCTGTTTCAATATCTATACGTACTAAAGCGATTACATTTCTCCAAGAGTTAAAGTATGCCGTTTTTGGAGAGGAAGGGTGTAAATAATCTCTGCTTTCTGAATAGTTTTTACTATTGTCGTTGAAAACTAAAAAGATACTAGAGTCATTAACGTACTGGGAAAATGATAAATAATAGCCTCCGTCATTTATAGAGTGTTGATTTTTTGGAATGATTTTGTTCCATTCAAGTCTTCCAGTACTATCAATTTTGTAAATCAATATGTTGTTATAATAATAATAAGTATCGATGCGATTATTTGTTCCTGGAGCGCCTGTTCCACTTATGCGATCTTCTGTGTCGAAATGCTCAGCTATACCGATATAACCGCCATCTTTGGTTTGCCTCAAGTCTTTCATTTTAAAACTACCAAGACCTGCACTAACATTTGGATCATTCAAGACAAGGTTTTGAGGTAGCTGTTGCCCCCGAAGTAAAAAGTCTGTGGAAAACCGTGTATACTCTTCGTGTAGAATGCCTCCTTCGTCATTCATTCTAATATAAAACACTCCTCGAATCCCTGACCTTACATCTTCTGCATATAAACCCGAAAAAATAAGTTCTTCATCTTTTACGGTAAGCTCTATCTCTTTCAATAGTAATTCATTGTGTCTAACATTGAAGTCAGATAATTCTCCATCTTTTAGTTTGAATACAGTTAATTGTTTTCTGAAAAATCTATTGTCACCCCAATTCATTGCTCCATTATCATTCGTAAATTCTTGAGCTAATACATATAGGTTTCCTTTTGGCGTGATGTAACTGCGAGAGAACTGCATTTGTTTGTTTCTGTATGGAAATATAGAAGTGCCTTGAGTTTGTAGGTTTCTAGTACTGTCAAAAACTCCAAAGCTGTAGGTTGGAAATTCGTTTCTTCCACCAGGTATTGTATAGAGGTAACCTACTTTTGACTTTTCTAAATTATTTACCACCGTTAGATAATCAAAAGAAAATGACCTATTTAAGCTGTAAGTCTCAAGGTGAAATCCATGATTCTCTTTTACATTTTTATCTGGGTCGAGGAAGTGATAGTATAGCTTCACTGTTTTATTCAAGAGATTTTTTCGTCTACTAATCACTAATAATTGATCATTGAGTACGGAAAAATCTTCTAGATAACTGCGAGTGCCATCACCAAAAAGTTTTATTTTCTTGTGTCGCTTTGTTTTGAAATCTTGAATTGGTTCGAAATAAAACCTTTTATTATAGTCACTAAAGAAATTGAAAAGATTCGTTCTATTGACTACACCAATGTAATGGTCTTCCTTCGTTTTCATCACCCGCTCTACATTTCCAAAGTCTCGAAAAGACTCACCCCAATAAATGTCTAGCTTATCATAGTATTCTAATATTTGTGCATGCGAGTAATTGATGGTTAAAATAACAGCAATAAACGCTGACAGTATTTGTTGTATGTAGATCGGTCTTTGCATTCAGGTTTAAATATAAGAATATCACATTGTAAAAATGTTATATATGTTTTAAGTTTGAGTTGTTTGTTGTAACGAAATAACAGCTACATTTGATTTATGCCTTATTCAAAAGAGAATGTTTCAGCATGGGTAGAGGAGCATGGTGATTATTTATTGAACTATGCTTTGTCTAAAATCAGCGATAGAGATATGGCGCTTGACCTAATTCAAGACACTTATATCGCTGCGCTGAACGGAGTGGAGAAATTTGAAGGACGAAGCGCTCCAAGAACTTGGTTGACTAGTATTTTAAGTCGTAAAATAATCGATCATTGGAGAAAGAAAGCATCGAGAAAAACAGAAGTTGTATCCCATTATTTCAGTGATGAAAACGGTAGTAACAATGGGCATTGGGTCATAGAAAACACTGCTACTTCACCACTCGATAGTATTGAAGAGAAGATATCAAAAGAAGAACTGTTCAACGCCCTTGAGGAATGTATCCAAGTGCTGCCTGATAAAAGTAGGGGAGTGATTAGAGCGAAATACGTTGAAGAGAAAAAAGGAGGCGATATTTGTAAGGAGTTTGACTTGACTTCGTCCAACTTTTGGGTAATTGTTCATCGTGCAAAGTTATTGTTGCGTGATTGTTTGAACACTAAATAAATTTTGAGCATGAAAAGTTGCAAAGACATATCTGAACTTGTCGAAAAGAAAAAAATTGTCGGACTTAGCTTGAAAGAAAAGCTACAGGTGAAAACACACCTTGCCATCTGTAAGTTATGCAGGAACTTTTCAAAAGACTCTGATTATTTAGATCGAATACTAAAGAACCTAAAGCCTACAGTGTCAAAGTTGACCAAAGACGAAAGAGCTGAGATTAAAAACAGTCTTTAGCTTTGCTATACTCCAGTGTAATTGTGAGGGGTAATAGCTTTTAATTCTGTCTTAATAGTTTCACTAACATCCAACGTGTCTACAAAAGCATGAACAGTGTCTTGTGTTACCTTTTCATTTTTTCGTGTCAAACCTTTTAATGCTTCATAAGGTTTCGGGAAACCTTCCCTTCTTAAAATGGTTTGAATAGCCTCCGCAACTACAGCCCAATTGTTTTCAAGATCGTTTTCTAAAGCAGATCTATTCAGTAAAAGCTTACTCAATCCAGCCTGTGTAGATTTAAAACCGATTATGGCATGTCCTAATGGGACGCCAACATTTCTTAGGACTGTGGAGTCGGTTAAATCACGTTGTAAGCGTGAAACAGGAAGTTTTGCGGCGAGATGTTCAAGAATCGCACTGGAAATCCCGAGGTTACCTTCAGAGTTTTCAAAATCTATCGGATTCACTTTGTGCGGCATAGCACTTGAACCTACTTCACCTTCTTTTAGTTTTTGCTTGAAATAATCCATGGAAATGTATGTCCACATATCACGGTCTAGATCAATGATAATACTGTTGATACGTTTCATGACATCAAACAGTGCTGCCAAGTTGTCGTAATGTTCTATTTGAGTGGTAGTTTGACTTCTTGTCAAGCCAAGGTACTTAGCTACAAAATTGTTAGCGAAAGCAACCCAGTCATTTTCAGGGAAAGCAACTTTATGAGCATTCATATTTCCTGTTGCTCCTCCGAATTTTGCAGAAAAAGGAATGTTTTTTAGTTGTTCCATCTGAATTTTAAGACGTTCACTAAATACCAGCATTTCCTTTCCTAATCGTGTCGGTGAAGCTGGTTGACCATGCGTTTTGGCAAGCATTGGAATGTCCTTCCATTCCTCTGTAAAAGCGTCAAGTTGATTAATAACTTTATTCAATTCAGGTAGGTATACCTCTGAAACAGCAAGTTTCATTGAAAGCGGTACAGCGGTATTGTTGATATCCTGAGAAGTTAATCCAAAATGTACAAATTCCAAGAACTCATTAAGGCCTTTGTCTTCCATTTGAGCTTTAACAAAATATTCAACAGCCTTTACATCATGGTTTGTTGTTTTTTCAGTGTTTTTAATTTCCAGTGCATTATCTTCAGTGAAATTACGGTAAATGTCACGGAGTTCTTCAAAACGCTCTTTTGGAAAGTCAGCAAGTGGTTTAACACCATTTTCGACCATTGCAATTAGGTATTCGATTTCCACAAGAACACGGTACTTTATAAGTCCGTATTCGGAAAAGAAAGGAGCTAATTCAGAAACCTTTCTTCTGTAGCGACCGTCGATTGGAGATATTGCTGTAAGGGTATTTAAATCCATTGCTGTATTTTTAGGAAAAGCCCAAAGATAGTAAATCTGAATAAAAAGAAGGGGCTAATTAATGTGCTTTGATTACTTTTGAAATCACTGATCTAAAGATGAAGTTTTTTAAACATTTTGCATTAGGAATTAAATCGTACTGGAAGGCCATTAAGTTCATCCAAGCACACAAGCTATATTGGTATTTTCCAATTCCGGCTGCCTTAATGCTTGTGATTTATTATATCGGCAATCAGTTCGCAACATGGCAAGCAAGTTGGGACCCTCGTTTAGGCTGCACAGAGTGTTCCAATATGAACGAAACGATTTGGTTCATGATTAAAATGTTATTAAGTATCACTATCGGTTTGATCTTGATGAAATTCGCAAAGTACATTGTGGTTGTTATTCTATCACCTTTACTTTCGATTCTCTCACAGAAAGTGGAAAAGAAATTAACGAATAACACATACCCTTTTAGTTTAAAACAGACTTTACATGATGTGAAAAGAGGGCTTCGAATCGCACTTAGAAATGTAATGTGGGAATATATCTTTTTCCTCTTAATAATTTTAGTATCTGCTTTCGGATGGGAAGAAGCTCACCAATCTCCTGTTTTTTATTTGACTTTTGTTATCGGTTTCTTCTATTATGGGTTTAGCTTTATTGATTACATTAATGAGCGAAGAAGGTTAGATATTGATCAGAGTATACATTTTATGCGTCGTCACAGAGGTTTAGCTATTGCAATAGGGTTGGTATACTCGCTGCTTATTCTAGTTCCTGTAGACCTGTCTGCGATGG
>CBFHXS010000043.1:17508-19747 GCA_965659845.1 Brumimicrobium sp. | reverse complement strand
AAATATCTCGATCTTTTGGATTTCCTCTTTTCTCTAATGGACGTTCACTCACGAAATAAATACGTTTTCCATCTGAAGTGTACCAAGCTGAAGCCTCGTGATACTCGCTATTAATCGGTTCATCAAATCTCTTAGGTTTCGACCACTCATTCCCTTCACGAATACTCTCGTAAAGGTTTCCATCTCCTTTATCATCGATGTAAACAATCATTTTCGAACCATCAGGGCTTAGTGCTACTGCTGCGTCATGTCCTTTAGTGTTGATTGGTTCACCAATATTCATTGATTTTTTCCAGGTATTTGTTTCATATTTGTTTGAAGTGTAAACATCTTCAAAATATTGGTCGATCATTAGGTCTTTACCACCTCCTAGTGTTGAAGGTCTTCGACTAGTGAAATAGATCTCGGAAGCATCTGCCGTCATTATCATTCCGTAGTCGGGATATTCTGAGTTTACATTTTTACCCATATTATCTATCCACACTCTGGTTGGATTTTTCACGAGTTTCTCACCAGATCTACATTGATAAATTAATCTATTTGTTTCCAACAACTCTTTCATCTGTGCTTGTTGGTCGAGTCTATTCTTATGGGCTTCGTAATGCTGAATTGCTTCACCCCATTCTGACTTCAAATGATGTCCTCTACCTAAATAGAAATGAATATCCGGATGCTTATTCGGATTCAACTTAAATGCTTTTGCAAAATATTCAAGTGCTTTGAATTTATTTGTCGTATTCAAATAACAAAGTCCAAGTCGAAAATTTACATGTGAACTTTTATCATTGAATGCATTTGCTTTTTCATAAAAAACCAATGCTTGAGAGTATCGAGGAAAGGGAGCAGGAAACATAAGCTCATCTGCTTGCTCAAGATAATCTTCCGCCTCCTTATATTCTTTTTTATTATCCTTAAAGTTCTTTTTATCGAAAACGACTTCTTTCTGTGCAAAAGTCGTAACTCCAAAAAAGATCAACGCAAAAACTAATAAATTTTTCATCTTACTTCTTTGTTAAGTTGGAGCATCCTGTTTGCTCGTAATAATTATCTGCAATTGAAACGCCATGAGCTGAAGCGCTCGCCCAATCTTGACATGCTTTTTCAAGTTCTCTAAGCATTTCATATGCCGCGGCCCTGTTGTAATAGGCAGAACCTAACTTATCATTTTTATCTAATGCTTTGGTAGCATACTCCACCACTTTTTCATACTCTTTCCTTTTGAGATAAACTGCAGCAATATTGTTATAAGCCGATGCGTATTCGGACTTCAACTGAGTGACCTTGATAAAATCTTTCAACGCTGATTTGTAATCACCTTCTTCAAAGAATGCATAACCACGATTATTCAGTGCAAGATGAAAATCTCCATCAATTGCTATTGCTTTATTAAATGATTTGATTGCTCTATTATTATCTCCTGCTTCCCGTAAAGTGCTTCCAAGATTATTATAAGCAATTACAAATTGAGGATCAATCTGTAAGGCTTTTTTGTAGTCTAGTTCTGCTTTTTTAAGGTCTCCTCTAAGTCTGTGCACACTTCCTCGATCATTGTACATCTCAGTACTTGGTTTGATGGCAAGACCTTTCGTAAAATCCTTTAAGGCTGCATCATAGTCAGCTAATTTGAAGTATTGGATTCCTCGTTGATGATGATACTTATATTCTGAAGGCTTGGCTTCTATTGCTTTCGAGTAATAATTGATTGCCAATTGGACACTGTCGTTTTTCAAGGCTAAAACTCCTAGCTCAAAGTAAGCTACATGTCTATTCTCTTCGTCTTTCGTTAAGTTTAAAAAAGATTTACTCGCTTTTTCATTTTTACCAGCAGCTAAAAACACATAAGCCAAGTTTTTCTGTGCTTTTACGAATTCCGGAGCAATTGAAAGTGCCATCTCAAAAGAGCTAGTTGCTTTGTCATAATTTTTTTCTTCAAAAGCTGAAATACCTTCATTGTATGCTTCCTGTGCTTTTGGATCAATTCCGGAAGAATCGATCTCTACATTATTGGCAACAACCATTTTGACTGAATCTTCCTGCGCTAAAGTAAAAGAGGCAGACAGCAGTAAAATGAAATAAATGAATATTCTCGATTTCATAAGTATCTAATTAGTATGGTTTACGAATATACATGCTTTCCTTTTATTATTCAATCAGAGTATTCATTTTATCAAAAAATCAACCTCTTACATCTCTTGTTTTGAAAGGATTTTGACTTGACTAGAAGACAAACAATCAAATT
>CBFHXS010000043.1:0-17498 GCA_965659845.1 Brumimicrobium sp. | reverse complement strand
TAAAAAGCTACAGCAGCTAAACAATTTGACTTACTTTTATCGCCGTAAATTTGTGGAAACACTTTCGTTAAAGAAAAACACATTAAATGAAATTTAATCGCTGGTTTGTTCGCACTAATTGGATCACATTGATCTTAATTTACCTTGTTGTAATTGCAGGAAGTTTTGTTCGCATCACTGGAAGCGGGATGGGCTGCCCAGACTGGCCTAAGTGCTTTGGTCAATGGGTCCCTCCAACCGATAAAGCTGAATTACCTGCAGATTACAAAAATATTTACAGTGAAAAACGAGGAAAAAAACTTGAAAAGTTTTGCAATCTCCTTTCATCTATTGGAATGGAAGAAACCGCCAATAAAATCAAGAACGATCCTACCGTTTTGATTGAGGAAGATTTCAATGCTCAAAAGACTTGGACAGAATACATTAACCGCTTACTCGGTTTTCTAGCCGGCAATGGTGTGTTACTGATCTTCCTTTGGATTATTCTGAAGTACCGAAAACGTAATCTAGTTATCCTTGGTGGTTTGAACTTAGTAATTCTAGCCTTTCAAGCTTGGTTTGGCTCAATAGTAGTTGCAACTAATTTAGTACCTTGGACTATCACAGTTCATATGCTTTTGGCGCTAGTCATAATCGGAATACAGCTTTACATGATCCGAATAATCGCCCCTTCTCAACAAAAGAACATCAAGGTAAATAAAACATTTTATGCACTCGTTTTTGTCATTTTTGTCGTGACATTTGGCCAAATGTTTTTGGGAACACAAGTTCGTGAAGAGATTGATTACCTGAGGAAAGCTGGAATTGGTAGAGAAGGATGGGCTGAAAATTTCGGAACCATTTTCTTTATTCACAGAAGCTTCTCTTGGGCAGTATTAGTGCTCATCACTTACATGTTTTTCATTAAACGAAAAGTTAAAGAATTACGTATCATTCATTGGGCATTTATCATATTGGCTATAGAGTTACTGAGTGGTGTTTTATTGGCTCACTTTGAAATGCCTGGACTTGTGCAAACAGCTCACCTATTATTTGCTTCAGTTCTCTTTGGAATTCTGCTGATGGCACTTTACCGATTAAAAACGAAAATATAAATGCGTAAGCGTTATTTTGATCTCATCGACCAAACATTCGATTTTCCACAGCAAGAATTTGAATTAGGTAAAAATAATTGCCTGAAGTTTCATGATATTGACCTTATGGAACTTATTGAGAGGTATGGAACTCCTCTAAAATTCAATTACCTGCCTCAGATCTCTAATAATATTCAGAAATGTAAAAGTTGGTTCAACTCAGCGATTAAAGAGAATAGTTACAGTGGCAGCTATCAATTTGCGTATTGTACAAAAAGCTCACATTTTTCATTCGTGCTGAATGAAGTATTAAAAAACGATGTACATCTCGAAACCTCATCTTCTTATGATATAGACATTATCAATCATTTACTTGATGCAGGAAAGTTATCAGGTAAAGAAAAGATTATCTGTAATGGTTTCAAACAAGATCGGTACATTCAGAAAATTGCTGAACTGATCAACAGAAACGTATTGGAAGTTATACCTGTTATCGATAATTTTGGAGAACTGGACCGACTTCTAGAGCTGTGCGATCGCAAAATAGAGATAGGAATACGCATCGCTTCTGAAGAAGACCCAAAATTTGAATTCTACACCTCCAGACTTGGAATACGCTATAAAGATATTGTTCCATTTTATGAAGAGCGCATCGCTAATAATGAGAAGGTATCTTTAAAAATGCTTCATTTCTTCATCAACACGGGCATAAGAGACAATGCTTACTATTGGAATGAGTTATCGAAATCACTTCGTGTTTACAGTGAGCTTGCCAAGGTTTGTGACACCTTAAATGCTCTCAATATTGGTGGAGGTTTCCCAATCAAAAAATCTTTAGGGTTTGATTATGATTATGAATATATGGTCCAGGAAATCGTACTTCAAATTAAAACCATGTGTAGTGAGCATAAAATCAATGACCCTGATCTGTACACCGAATTTGGGTCTTTTACCGTTGGTGAAAGTGGTGGTGCAATTTTCAAAGTATTGGATCAGAAACTTCAAAATGATCGAGAGAAATGGAACATGATCGACTCGTCTTTCATGACTAACCTTCCTGATACATGGGCAATAAATCAACGTTTCATCATGCTTCCTATAAATCGTTGGAACGATGACTATGAGCGTGTTTTATTAGGAGGCCTGACCTGTGACAGTGACGATTATTATAATTCTGAACAGCATTCTAATGCCATCTATTTACCAAAGTTTGACAAAGAAAAGCCTATGTATATTGGGTTTTTCAACACAGGGGCCTATCAAGAAACCATTGGTGGATATGGAGGTTTAAAACACTGCTTGATTCCAGAGCCAAGACACGTCCTAATATCTAAAGATGAAGAGGGGAAAATCACAAGTGAACTATTTTCACAAGAACAGACGCCCGATCAATACTTAAAACTTCTGGGGTATAACAAATAAGTTCAATCTACTTTTTCTTCAAGACCAACATCAATATTTCGATAAGTGGAGGAAGCACAAGTGCCAATGAACCGTATATCACCATGCTAAACAACCAATCTTTCTCGGGAAGCGCGAATGGCATTACAATGGCGAGAAGTCCGAGGTAATAAAACCAGTCATACCAAGGCATTTTCTTAGTAATACTTCTCTTTACGAGTTGAATTAATATGTAAACGATAGCAGAAATATATAGCGAAGTCGGAACATTTTTTAAGTCTTCGTAACTATCAGCAAAAAGGTAATAACCCGTGATCAATACGGCTATAACTAATAACACGATAGCAGTAAGAATGTGAATTGTACGATTGACTTTTGAACTCATGATTATTTCGTATTTGCTACAAATGTAAGGGAATGATCTAACTTTTACCGGCGATAGTTGGGTTGAAGATTAAAAATTCTCAAATAATCCGTATTTTTCCGAAGCAAAATTTTCTCAACTATGAAGTATACGCTTTTATCCATTTTCACTCTATTTCTTACTGTAATTAATTCAAGTGCTCAGCAGATTGATATCAAAAAAGATAGCAGCCAAATTCGAGCTATCTATAATGAAGCTTTAGTTCGTGGCGAGGCTTATGAAAACTTACGCAGTTTATGTAAAGATGTTGGAGCCAGACTTACCGGATCTGCTTCAGCAGAAATGGCGATTCATTGGGGAGTTCAAAAACTCCAAGGGTATGATTTTGACACGGTTTACAAGCAAGAAATTCAGGTTCCTCACTGGGAAAGAGGTACAACTGAGCAAGGCTGGTTCAAAACACCAGGTGGTGATCTAAACAAAGTGAACTTACTTGCACTTGGCGGGTCAATAGGAACTGACGGTGTTCTTGAGGGTGAAATCATTATGTTTAAGGATAGAGAGGATCTATTAAATGCGGATCGCTCAGCCGTTGAAGGCAAAATCGTTTTCATCGCTCAACCTATGAATCAGAAAATGATCAATGCATTTAGAGCCTATGGAGGATGTTACCCGATTCGAGGTCATGGGGCTGTTGATGCTGCAAAAAAAGGAGCCAAAGGAGTAATCATTCGATCTCTGAGTATCAGTGAACACGAACATGCTCATACGGGCTCGATGAGTTATGAAGATGGTACACCTAAAGTTCCTGCAGCGGCGATATCCACAAAAGATGCTACTCGATTAGAGAAAATGCTGAAGGAATCAAGTCAGTCATTTCATTTTATAATGGAAATGGATTGCCAGAAATATCCAGACATGACCTCGTACAATGTTATTGCAGAGATGAAGGGAAGCGAAAACCCTGATCACATCATCACAATTGGCGGCCATCTTGACTCATGGGATGTCGGTGAAGGCGCGCATGATGATGGAGCAGGTATTGTCCACTCTATGGAGGCGGCAAGAATTCTTCAAAAACTTAACTACAAACCAAAGAATACTATTCGAGTTGTCTTCTTTATGAACGAAGAAAATGGAAATCGTGGTGGTAAATCATATGCTAATTACGCGAAATCGTCCGGACTTAACCATATAGCGGCTATAGAAAGTGATCGTGGTGGATTTACACCTCGCGGTTTTGATATTGACGGTTCCGAAGAACATTTAGGACTACTTCAATCTTTTGCGCCGCTGTTCAAGCCTTACTATTTACATCATTTTGAAAAAGGTTATGGCGGAGTGGATATTGGACCGTTAAAAAATGAATTTGATGGAATCGCCTTATTTGGCTTCGTACCTGACAGTCAGCGCTATTTTGACTTTCATCACAATCACAATGATGTTTTTGAAAATGTAAATAAACGCGAATTACATATGGGAGCTGGTAGTATTGCAAGTTTGCTCTACCTTATTGATAAATACATATGATTTAAAACATAATCCATAGATCTACTGTTGAGTACAGTGTAAATTAAAGTTATATTTAGAGTATAAATGCGCAGCAAATCATACATATTGAGAGGATTATTAGCAACGATAGTATTTCTATCAACTAGCTTTTCATTCTCTCAAATTACACTCGATGCATCAACACTGAATAAAACAGTTGCCGACAAGGCTGAAGTCCTTGAGGATGTAGATTATCAACTCACAATCGATGATCTTTTATCCACTGACTCATTGCCTTTCGAAAAAATAGATAAGCCGCTTGACATTATAGACTTCACGACCTCTCGATGGATCATTCGATTTGAAGTTAAGAACCCAGGGGAGGCTAAAGAAATACTTCTGGAAACCGCACGACCGATTACGGATAGAGTTGACTTATATTCTATAGTGAATGACGAAGTTCAAAAGCATTGGAAGAATGGAGATATGATTCCTTTCAAAGAAAAGAGTTTTGATCATCGCAAGAGTGTTTTCCCAATAAATTTTAAAGCGAAGGAGACAAAATCATTTTATTTAATCTTAGAGAGTGATGGAGAAGTTATAAATCTTCCATTGATTTTTTGGAAAGAAAGGACTTTTTACGAAACAGATTATCAAAACAATCTATTTCACGGATTCTATTTTGGTGTTTTAGCACTGGTTGTTTTCATCTTCTTTTTCTTCTATATTTTATTGAAGGAAGTGTCCTTTTTGTACTACATTTTATATGTAGCATTTCAGTTCTTGTTACAGTTTAGCCTTGAAGGGTTTACGCATCAATATTTCTTCTCAGACACACTCTATCTATCCAATGCAAGTGTATTGCTTTCCGCTGCAGGAACTGTCTTTTTTGTCATTCTTTATGCGGTCTCATTCATGAAGATCAAGGAAAGGAGTCCGGGATGGAACAGGTACTTTAACGGTGTACTCATGGGACTAAGTATCGTTACCTTGATGGTGCTTTTCCCAGGAATTACAAGAGCTATTTCTTACCCCATCATAAACCTATTGAGTCTTGTAGGAACCGTTTCTATTGTTATCGCCATAATTGCATTTAAGCGAAGAGGATACTCCATAAATAATGCATTTGCTTTAGGTTTTATTCTCTTGATTGCTGGAGCAGTTATATTCATCCTTGGCAATCTTGGTATTCTTGGTGACGCCAATGTTTCACAGATGGCTTTAAAAATAAGTTCTGGATTAGAGATTCTAGCATTGAGCATATCAATGGCAGGGAAGTACAAAGAACTGCAAGAGGAGAAAGAGAAAGCACAGGAAAAGGCATTGATCAATCTTGAGTCGATTGTAGAAGAACGAACAGCAAAGATTCAAGAGCAACAAAAAGAAATTCGAGCTCAACATAAAGACATGTTAGATAGCATAAAGTATGCACAACGTATACAAGGTGCGATTCTTCCAACTGACGAACATGTCAAGGAAGTCATTCCCGATTCATTCATATACTACCAACCAAGAGACATTGTCAGTGGTGATTTTTACTTTGTGGAAGAGGTACATACTTCAAAAGGTGAACGTGTCTCTCTTTTTGCTGCTGTAGACTGCACGGGTCATGGTGTTCCTGGAGCATTCATGAGTTTCTTAGGCAACAATTACCTGATGCAAAGTACAAAAACCGAGCATGTCAATACAACCGGTGAGGCACTTGACTTTCTTAATGAAGGGATTTTTAAATCATTGAAAATCGAGGAGTACGTAAAAAAAGGTGTACAGATCAGAGATGGTATGGATATGACACTATGTGGAATTAATCATGCTACTCAGAAGTTATATTACTCAGGTGCTAAGAACCCAATTTTAATCATTACAGATTCTTCAAATCTTGAGGAATGGGAGAAAGTCGAAGCAGATAAAAAAATCATGACCGAAGCAATTGAAGACGGTAAAATTTTGATTGAAATTAAAGGTGACAAACGACCTATTGGGCTATATGGAGAGCTAACTGACGAGAAGTTTTCTACACATATATTACCTATCTACGGAGGAGATATTATATACGCATATTCTGACGGTTACATTGATCAATTTGGCGGTCCACGAAATAAAAAGTTTGGAACAAAAAGGTTTAAGCGACTACTATTAGAGATTAGTCACTTGTCGACGGAAGAGCAACACAATCACATTTCAAAAACTATAGAAGATTGGAAAGGAAATATCGAAAACCTAGATGATATTCTTGTTATGGGCGTACGTGTTTGATGTGACCTTTTTCAATGATCAAGGTGCTTTCTATGTTATTCGTATAGAGTGAACCTGTGCCCAGCCCCTGAGGCAAAGTAACTTTATATTTACTGGTAAACTGAGCAATTGCGTCTAATCCAATATTTGACTCTAAAGCACTTGTGATCCACCAAGGAATGTTTCGCTCTTCTGCCAGATCAATCCATTCTGATGTTCCTTTAAAACCTCCCATCAAACTAGGCTTCAAAATTATATACTGAGGCTGAACCTCATCCAGTAAGCGTTTCTTTTCTTCTAAATCATAAATTCCGATCAATTCTTCATCAAGAGCTATCGGGAGGTGATTTGATTTACATAATGAATTCATTTCAACCCACTGTCTCGATTTGATAGGTTGCTCAATTGAGTGAATATCTAATTGTGCTAAACGCCTTAATTTTTCGGTAGCATCTTCAGGAGTAAAAGCACCGTTGGCATCTACTCTCAAAGTGATTTGATCTTTGTTGTAGTCTTTACGAATTCCTTCAAGTAAATTGATCTCCTGATCAAAGTCAATAGCACCGATCTTCATCTTGATACAGGAAAAGCCTTGTGCTAATTTCTCATCAATCTGCTCAGACATGAATTTCGGTTCTCCCATCCAAATCAATCCATTGATAGGAATATTTGATTTACCATGGTAAAAATCAGTATCATAGAAAAGTCGCTTGCCTCCATTTTTAAGATCTAATAGTGCCATTTCCAGACCAAAAAATATAGAAGGCATTTGCTTTAACTTGTCTAAGTCATTTGCAAATTCATTAATGTTTTCGACACACTTCTTAACTTGAGCTTCATATTGCTGATCATTTTCATAATCTGGAGATAATCCTTCAATGATACTGCACTCTCCTATTCCGATAATTTGAGAGCTTCGAGAATCCCATATTGAGATGAACCATGCTTTTTTTTGTGTCATCACACCCCTGCTCGTGCCTCCAGGTCTTTTAAAATCAAAAACCCGTTTCTCAAATGAAGCTTCTATACTCATAACAATGTAGAGATTAAAAATAATACAGCAATGGCAAACGTCGAAAGTGCTACTTTTTTCAGTTCTGGGTCAAGGTTTTTAGGCTCATTAGTCAACTGAACTTTTCTTAAATGTTTGAATAGAACAATAAAAGGAGTTAAAGCAATCATACTCAACCACCATTGATTCAGCGCTAGAGTAGTTAGCATTCCCAAAAACGCAATTACGATTAAAGAAAAATGATAGTATTTGGCTTTTGCAAAACCCATTTTAACAACGATCGTATTCTTTCCTACATTGGCATCATTTTCATGATCTCGCATGTTGTTTAAGTTCAACACTGCAACACTAAGTAACCCAATAGTTAGTGCCAATCCAATTATTGAAAAGTCAAACCCTTTAGAATATAAAGAAAAAACACCCAGTACGCTTACCAGGCCAAAGAAGATGAAAACCATGACATCTCCAAGACCGTTGTACCCATACGCTTTCTTTCCCAGCGTATACGTAATGGCAGCGAGTACACACCCAATCGCCAAGAAAATATAGGTCCATAGCACCTCATCTGGCATTTCGGAAGTCCCTATATAGATCAATGGAATCGAAGTCCCTAACGAAAACAAAGACATCACTATAACAGCTATACCCATACCAACCTGAGAAATCTGCCCTGATTGAATTGCTCGTTCTGGTCCAACTCGATATGCATTATCAGCACCTTTGTAACTATCCCCAAGATCATTCGCAAAATTAGACAAGACCTGAAGAAAAAGAGTAGTCAACATGGCCAATGTAAAGATCTGGGTATCCCAGAACCCTTTTGCGTATGCAGCAAAGCTACCCACAATTATTCCTGAAAGGGAAAGAGGGAGAGTTCGCAAACGCGCTGCTTTAATCCATGCTTTTAACTTCATGAGGCAAAAATGACAATTTTCTTAAAGATAGAAACGATTAGTTCGTTCGGATTGTTCTTATTTTTCAGTAAAGAGTTGGTTTAATTCAATATCGATATTAATCTGAATTCTTTTTTTAACGTTCAGAAAGAATAAGCCACATTCAGAAAGAATTTTCAAAATCATCGCAGCTATCTATTAAACTTGTATCAAACATTAAAATAAAGTATTATGAAAAAGTCAATGAATAAATTTGAAGCAAAAGCATTGAGCAATGCTACTACTATAAAAGGAGGAAAGAAAACAGGTCCTGGACAGAATGGGCCAAGCAGAAGGTCTAAGCCAAGTGATTATGCTATTCAAACGATGGGCTAATAGAAACTTGTAACATTGACAGATCAACAAAATAAAACATAGTATTATGAAAAAGACAATCAAGAAATTCGAAGTAAAAGAAATTAACAATGTTCAAACTGTTAAAGGAGGAGGTATTGGACGTGGAGATCGTAATTCTTCAGGCAACGCAAGCACAAAAGCAGAATTATTGTAATATCATTTTGCATACAAAAAAAGTCCAGGGTGATATTCTGGACTTTTTTTGTTTTGTAAAATTTCACACTTTGAGAATTTACTGAACTGATTGTATGCTATTCACTATTATTCCTCGGATGATAACTAATAATCGCCTCCCTGATATAAGCGTTATCCAAATGCGTATAGATTTCAGTTGTGGTGATTGATTCGTGTCCCAACATTTCTTGAACAGCACGTAAGTTGGCACCTCCTTCGATCAAATGTGTAGCAAAAGAATGTCGGAAGGTATGTGGACTGATCGTCTTCTGAAGCCCAATTGCCTCTGCAAGGTTCTTAATGATGGTAAATATCATCACGCGTGTCAGCTGTTTCCCTCTTCGATTTAGAAATATGAAGTCTTCATGTCCCTTTTGTACATTCATGTGGTTTCGAGTTCCTGTGACATAAATATTTATCTCTTTCTCAACACTCGGACTGATAGGAACCAATCGTTCTTTATCTCCTTTTCCAGTAACTCTGACAAAACCTTCATTCAAAAACAGATTAGAAAAACGCAAGTTGATCAATTCACTAACACGCAATCCACAACTGTAAAGTGTTTCCAGGATTGCTTTATTTCGATGTCCCTCGGGCTTACTTAAATCTATTGCGGCAATCAAATTGTCGATCTCCTCAATCGACAAAAATACGGGTAGCTTCTTCCCAATTTTGGGCAACTCCAATAATTCACTCGGATCATCCTGACGTTCTCCTTCCAAGATTAAAAATTCAAAAAATTGTTTAATTCCGCTGATGACTCTTGCCTGCGATCGAGCACTGATCCCGAGATCATAAAGGTCTGCCAAAAATTGCTTGAGATCATCAATAGAAACCTGTATTGGACTAACATTTCGTGGAGCACAATAATCTTTCAGCTTTTCTACATCACGCTGGTAAGCAAATATTGAATTATCCGCTAACCCTCGCTCAAGACGCAGGTAATTGATAAAAGATTTTTGTTGGATATCCCAGAGTTTCACATTACTAATCTAGGAATATAACAATCAGGTTTGACTGGATTTTCGTATTTTTCCCCAACAAACATTTGTGGATATGAAGATCTTGATCATTAACGGCCCAAACTTGAATTTACTAGGGAAACGACAACCAACTATTTATGGCGAGGTGACTTTTGAATATTTCTTGGAGCAGCTAGAAGAAAAAGAGCACAATTTGACCTATTTCCAGTCGAATGTAGAAGGAGAAATCATTAATCAATTGCAGGAAAATGATGCAGATGGAGTTATTTTGAATGCCGGAGGCTATACGCATACTTCTGTTGCCATTCGCGATGCAGTTTCAGCAATTCATAAGCCCGTAGTTGAAGTTCACATTTCTAATATTGCGGGACGTGAATCCTTCCGTCACGAGTCTTTAATCAGTCCTGTTGCTGTTGGGTGTATTTTCGGCTTTGGTCTAGAAGGTTACATACTAGCGATAGACTATTTATGTAAATATCATAAAGAAGATTAATCTTCAAAAAAGCGTTTATTCAGCCCTTTGAATGTTTTGATACCTTTAAAAAAGTATGCCCATAAAAGAGAGGCTTTATAAAAACCAACCTTATTAAATTCTTTGGATGTTGACTTTATGTGTTTTCTCTTTTTATTGAGTGAACCGAGCTGACCATAGTATGCAAAATGTGCTTTGAGTATCGCTACAAAATGTTTACCATTGAAAGAAGCAAGGTATTTAATTCCTGCTATTCCATCTAGAATCATTCGATAAGTGATCTTTCCAAATAACCATCCTTCATGATTTTTATGAATCATGTATAGACTATTCCTGAAATTCAAAAATGTCTTTCTTGGATTTTCATAATTAAGTGTTCCTCCACCTACATGATACACTGTTGATGAAGGAACAACGAAAAACGAATAACCCATTTTCTTTGCTCTCCAGCACAAGTCAATCTCCTCCATATGCGCAAAGAAATCTTCATCTAGTCCTCCCAATTCATGGTATATTTTAGCATTGATGATCATGCAGGCACCAGTTGACCAGAAGATCTCTTTCTCATTATCGTATTGGCCATTGTCTTGTTCCACCTCATCGAAAAGTCTTCCTCTACAGAAGGGATAGTAATTCTTATCGATAAAACCTCCACTTGCACCAGCATGTTCAAACTCATTTTTACGATCATAAGCGAGAACTTTTGGCTGTGCACCAGCAACATTTGGGGCTTTCATTTTATCCACCAGAGGATCAAGCCAGTTTGGCGATACTTCAATATCTGAATTGATCAGAACATAATTCTCGTATTCTCCTTCAATTTCCCGAAGTCCATCGTTATATCCTTTTGCAAAGCCTCCATTTGAGTCATTAATTATGCATCGAATGAGCTTAAACTTTTGCTTCAGGAATTCGACACTATCATCCGTTGAGTTATTATCTACAACTATAATGTCGGCATTACTGGTGTTTTCTATTAGAGAGGGCAAGAACTTTTCAAGAAACTCCTTCCCGTTCCAATTCAATATAACGACAGCTGTGGAAGAGTCCTGAGTAGCCATTAATAACTATTATAGTAGAGAGATGAATTTCCTCCATAGTGATTTTGATAACCACTGCCATTAGGATCGTCTAAGTTTTGATCTGGAGTGTTACGTTTGTTTAATGCATAACGCCATCTGTAATTCTGCAATTCACCTACCATATCACTATGTAACAATCGGAAGTCCTGATTCAAATTCGTTGGACTATAAAAAACAAATCGCTTATTCGAGAATCGTCCAATCTTATCATATTGCCAAATCTCATAAGGATATTCAGATGGTGAAGAAGGTCTTTCTGTCAATTGATTTGGAGGTCCATATTGTAAATAGACTCTACCTCTGTCTGTTTCAAAACCAACCTGATAATTAGTAGCAAATAACTTTTCTACTTTCATCACCTGAGCTTTGTATTTTATCCATCCCTCGAATGGACTTTCTGGATTAGTTGCTTTCCAGTATGCTTGTAAATACTTTTTATTTTTCTCGTTGTTCTTTTCTTTCAATATCTTGATGATATTCTTGACCTCTCCTGGACTTGAAATTGGAATTAAACTAGCTACATAATAACCCGTTGAATCTTTTGGTATACTCTCTTGAAAAGCAGGATCAAGAACTGACGACTGATATGCAATTTCATTCATCTCAGAAGTATTGTTGCGATCAAAATCAAATTGTTCCTGAGCAATAATATCTTTATCCCTGTTGATTACATTTACTTCCAATGTATATGCACCCGTAGGTAAAGTTGCTATATCTATATATTTTGCAATCGGCTGAACAGCTGCTGCATTGTAACGGAAGTAGCGCGTATAAGTCGAAAGATCCATTTCCCTCCCCCGAGAAACTAATTTCTGTTCAACTACATACACTGAATCCTCATAGAACCTATCTGTGTTGTAAACTTCAATGTAATAAGGTAGATGCTGTAATTCCGTTGGGTAATAGTTGGTAACCATAGGTATTACGTCGTATCCAAGCTTAGAGAATGTATTCTGATCTTCACCCGACGGACGAATTGATTCTGCTGCAGATAGATTTGAAATTTTAACCCTTTTCCCCATCTCTATAATTTCTATTTCTTTCTCTACACTGATAGGCTCATTCTCTGAGTTTTTATCGTTTATGGTAAGTTCATATTGGTATGTTCCTGCCGGTAGAGAGTAACGCTGAATATCGTGAAAATCATCAACGATGCTGTCTATTACGAGTGGACCCTTGAGAACATATTTATCAAATTGAACTACGGTATCATTTTGTGAAAATATTTGACTAACCTCAACTTGAGCGTACGTATCTCCATTCGTTGTAACATGTGTTAATGTATGCCCCGCAAAATGCAATTGTACCTCAAGGTAATTACCCTCTGAAGGAGCATAAAATTGACGCTCGTTCAGATATGCTTTAATTTTTTTCTGCTGAGAGAATGAGTACCCCACAGAAAAAGTAAGCAGCACCGAAAGAAGTAAAAATGGATTAAATCGCATGTTTTCGAATTAAATACAGCCTAAAGTTACGCAAAAATGAATATTCCACCCAAATATCAAGGGTTATTGAGCAAAGTGTAGTCTAGGAGAATTAAACGAACACACGTTTTTACTGTTGATTATCAGCACATTTAAAAAAAAACTGAAAATACTTCAAAAAAAATGTTGGAGGAAAAATAACTATTACTACTTTTGTCGCGGAGAATTGGCAGAGCGGTTGAATGCACTGGTCTTGAAAACCAGCATACCGTAAGGTATCGGGGGTTCGAATCCCTCATTCTCCGCTAGTAAAGGCCCTGTAGAGATGCAGGGCTTTTTTTATACCCACTATTTTTATTAAAAAAACATGTATTGAGGGGTGAGAATCCCAAGGTTCGACCTGAGGAGTTTGCGACGAAAACATGGAGCGAAGCGGAACTAATCCCTCATTCAGATTTCTTCAAAAAACATACTTCAAATAAATGTCGATGTAAGCAACAATAATTAAATTTACATCATGATCAAACTAAGTCCATTAATTCTCACATTACTTGCGCTTACATTCAACCAATGTAGTGTTACTAAAGAATCTACCCCAGTATCAAAACCCGAAACTGTTCCTTATCATTTAACATTAGAAAAATTAAAGCATGAATGCTTTACAATAGGCTATGATCTTGCCAAAAGACATGCGGCTTATGTTACCTATGTAATCACTCCGAAAAGTCTTAACGGCGAAGCAAAACGTAAAAACAATTTTAAACCTGACCCTTTGCTCCCCGAGCAATTCTCAGCACAAGATGAAGATTATTACAAAAGTGGTTTTGATAGAGGTCATCTGTGCCCTGCAGCAGATATGAAAGATTCTCAAAACTGTATGGATAAATCTTTCTATTACTCGAATATGTCACCCCAAGTAGCAGGATTTAATAGGGGGGTTTGGAAAAAACTAGAAGCTCAAGTTCGTGAATGGTGTCTTGAATCCGATTCAATTCGCGTTTACACTGGACCTATATTTAGTAAATCCGACACTACGCTTGGACCAAACAAGGTCATCGTCCCACAACGTTATTACAAAACAGTTCTGCGCTACAAGAAAAGCAATAAAGGTATGATAGGCTTTGTACTGAATAATGAATCGTCTACTAATGATCTGTCCACTTTTGTCTATTCGATAGATAGTATTGAAAACCTAATCAACCTCGATCTTTACAGCAGCTTAACAAACGAAGATGAAGCCGATTTAGAGCATTCTGTTTCGCAAACGACATGGTTTGAATAGTTTCGGTTAATGAAGGTTAATGCTAAACAAAACTGCTTTTGATGTTGTTTCACTTAAGTTAAACAGCAAATAAAAAGAGATGAGTAAGCACTTAATTGTAGGAGGATCAGGAGGAATTGGAAAAGCTATAATCAATCAACTTCCTGAGGGAGATGAGATTGTAAATTTTTCAAGAAGGAGACCTGAAGTTAATAGAGAAATTGAACACCACGAATTAGATGTGTTGAATGATGACCTTCCGGAATTGGAAGGAATTAGCTCTATCATTTATTGTCCTGGTTCAATTAATTTAAAACCAATCAATAGTCTTAAAATAGAAGACTTTCAAAATGATTTCAACATCAACGTACTAGGCGCTGTTCGAGTTATCAAGGCATATCATAGAGATTTAAAAAGAAACGGAGGAAGTATAGTGACGTTTAGTACTGTAGCTTCTAAGATAGGAATGCCATTCCACAGTTCTGTTGCAACCGCAAAGTCCGGAGTTGAAGGTTTATCAAAATCATTAGCTGCTGAATTAGCTCCGAAGGTACGTGTGAATTGTATCGCACCAACAGTCACCGATACTCCATTAGCTGAGCACCTTCTGAGAAACGAAAAATCGCAAGAAGCTACAAAAGACAGACATCCTTTAAAAAAATATTTACACCCAGAGGAAATTGCATCTATGGCGGTGTATTTAGTAAGTGATCATGCTAAGGGAATTACGGGCCAGGTCATCGGAATCGACGCAGGAATAGGAAGTGTTAAAAGTTAAGGTTTTAGAACTTAGAGTTTAGAATTCGTAACAAACAACAAGTGATAGTGAGGTAAAGTACTGACCTTGATCGAGTAACTTTTGATGCAGTGATCCGAGTACAAAATTGGCGGGAGGGTAAGCTTGATCGATAGGATGATCTCTTACTGCCAATATAGAATTCTGATATAACAATTTAAGCGTAACTTCTTCTGCAATCTCATACCCAACATTAAATTCAAAGCCCAATTCAAACGGATCGAAACTCCTCGGATTTTCTATCTGTCCGAATTGGGTTCTCTCTTTTTGATTGATCATAACTCCTAGAACAGGTCCTACAGCAAATGAAAGTTCATTCAACGAATATTGCAACAACAGAGGAGCCTCTATAAAATTAACACGCAACCTATAAGTGTTAATGCTATTGTTGCTTTTATGAATTCTAGACCCCTTCTGATTGAATCGAATCCCAAAAGAAGTACTCCAGTCATTATTAAACGATAGTCCTACCTCCCCTCCTATTATAGCTCCAAATTGCACAAATCCATAAGCGCCATCTCCACTAATCTGACTTGACGTCAAACCACCATTTACTCGAGCGGAGAATTGCTGCGCATATGCAAAGTTGAGCACTACCGCTACAACCACTACAAGCACTGACCTACAATCATTTAAAAACAGTCTAAATTTCATCTATATCAAGTTCATTTCACGCTAAGGTAATGTAAATAAAACATGATTAAATGGGTTTGTCTCTTAATTGTCGTACCTTTGCACCCAATTTTAATAGATAGTATGACCTTTAACGATTTAGGGCTGAGAAGCCAGGTGGTCAAAGCTGTAACAGACATGGGGTTTGAACAGCCGACACCAATCCAGGAGCAAGCTATCCCACACTTACTGAAATCAGAGAGTGATTTTGTGGGACTTGCACAGACTGGAACAGGGAAAACAGCCGCTTTTGGGCTTCCATTAGTGCACAGAATAACGTCTAGCCAACGATTTCCAAAAGGCTTAATCATTTGTCCAACGCGTGAACTTTGTTTGCAGATTACAAATGATCTCAAAGATTATTCGAAACACGAAAAATCAGTAACTATAGAGGCAGTTTACGGAGGAACTGACATTCGCACCCAGATGAGAAACATCAAGAAAGGAGTAGCGATTGTTGTAGCAACTCCAGGTAGACTCGTAGACCTTATTAACCGTAAAGCGGTTGACTTAAGTGAAGTAGAGTGTGTCGTGCTTGATGAAGCAGACGAAATGCTAAATATGGGATTCAAAGAAGATCTTGATTTCATATTGAAAGCGACACCTGATGAAAAAAGTACTTGGTTGTTCTCTGCAACAATGCCCAAAGATGTGGCTCGAATTGCAAAGACGTATATGACTGATCCGCTTGAAGTGAGTATAGGGAATAAAAACGAGGCCAACAAAAACATCGATCACATTTACTTTGCAGTAAAAGAACGCGATAGGTATGCCGGTTTGAAACGATTGATTGATTTCAACCCAAAAATATTTGGTTTAGTATTCTGTCGTACCCGAAGAGAGACACAGCAAGTTGCTGAGAAACTTGGTAAAGAAGGGTACAGTGCAGAAGCATTACATGGAGATCTTTCTCAAGCGCAGCGAGACCGTGTAATGAATTTATTCAGAAACAGAAGCATTCAACTCTTAGTTGCTACCGATGTTGCTGCAAGAGGTATTGACGTAGATGATATCACACATGTGATCAACTATAACTTACCTGATGAAGTAGAGAACTATACGCACAGAAGTGGACGAACGGCTCGTGCTGGACGTAAAGGCGAGTCACTAGTGCTCATCAATACGCGTGAAAAATATAAGATCAATCAGATCGAAAAGATCATTAATCAGAAATTTACTTTTGCTGATATTCCAGTTCCAGAGGCAATCTGTGCTGTTCAGTTGGAATCAATGATTGATAAAGTAAAAGAAACAGAAGTGAATGAAAAGGAGATAGAACCATTCATTCCCCACATTCTTGAAGATCTTAAAGATTACTCAAAAGAAGATGTAATCAAGAAATTCGTTTCTGCTGAATTTAATAGATTCCTAGATTACTACAACAAAGCTGGGGATCTTAATGCTAAAGTAAGCGATAACGCCGGTGGCGATAGAGATCGTGGAAGAGGCAGAGATCGCGGTGGTCGTTCAAGAGGAGTAACAGATGAGAACAAACAACGTTTCTTCGTTTCTCTTGGAGAAAAAGATGGACTTAACCCAGGTGGTTTATTGCGAGTAATTTGTGATGCTACTGGATTGAAATCAGGAACAATTGGTAGAATTGATATCATGCCAGCCTTTTCATTCTTTGATGCTGATAAAGGCGACACAGATAAAATACTTTCTCAAGTAAGCGGAGCAGAATTCGAAGGTAAGCGAATGAATATCGAGAAAACTGAAAGCAAAGGAGGAGGTTCCAAAGGTAAAAGAGGTCGAGGTGGCCGAAGTGG
>CBFHXS010000042.1:18831-20303 GCA_965659845.1 Brumimicrobium sp. | reverse complement strand
TGTGCAAAGATTACTCCTTCTTTAGCTTCATTATCACCGCGTTTAGCAGCAACTTTCTGACCTTTCTTACGAAGTAGGTCGATTGCTTGCTCCATATCACCGTCTGCTTCAACAAGCGCTTTTTTGCAGTCCATCATACCTGCGCCTGTTTTCTTTCTTAGTTCATTAACTTGACTTGCTGTAATTGCCATAATTCAATTAATTACACGATTTATTTATCGGTTGTCTCTTCTTTTTCTTTAGAAGCAGCCTTTTTAGCTTCTTTCTTCTCTTCTTTTACTTCAGCTTTAGGTTCTTCCTTTTTAGCTTCAGTCTTAGCTTCTACTTTATCCTCTTTCTTGTCTTCAGCTTTCTTAGCTTCTTTCGCAGCAGCTTTCTTTTCTTCTTGTGCTTTGTTGTCAGCTTCTTGTTTAGATTTCGCTGTTTTGCGTTCCTCTAAACCTTCTTTGATTGCCCCAGTTACATGATCTAAGATCACAGCAATAGATTTTGTAGCATCATCATTTGCCGGAATAGGAAAGTCTACTGTTTTTGGATCTGAATTCGTATCTACCATCGCAAAAGTTGGAATGTTCAAACGAATAGCCTCTTTCAAAGCAATGTTTTCTTTCATTACATCTACGATGAAAATAGCTGCTGGCTGACGAGTCATCTCAGCAATTGATCCAAAGTTTTTTTCTAACTTCTCACGCTGACGTGTTTTAAATAAACGCTCACGCTTGTTAAGTGTCTCCCATGTTCCGTCTGTCTTCATTTTGTCGATAGACGTCATTTTACGGATCGACTTACGTGTCGTTGCAAAGTTAGTCAACATTCCACCAGTCCATCTTTCAGTAACGAAAGGCATATTTACCGCTTTAACGCGATCTGCTAAAATTTGTTTTGCTTGTTTTTTTGTAGCAACAAATAATATTTTCTTACCAGATTTAGCGATCTGCTTAAGTGCTGCACAAGCTTGCTCTAAATGAGCGATTGTCTTATTTAAATCTATAACGTGGATACCTTTTTGCTCATCAAAAATGTATGGAGCCATTGCTGGATTCCACTTTCTTTTCATGTGTCCAAAATGAACACCTGCTTCTAAAAGTTCTTTAAAGTCTGCTTTTTTTGACATTTCTTTTTGTTTACTGTGTTTACGTTCCTTTAGTAATCAACTGACAAGGGTTCTTTCGAAAAGTGCTCATCAATTTGGATACTAAACAAGCGCCAAATAAAGTTAATTCTACTATTAACGTTTCGAGAATTGGAATTTCTTACGTGCTTTTGGTTGACCAGGCTTCTTACGTTCTACCATTCTTGGATCACGTGTCATTAAACCTTTCACTTTCAACGCTGGCTTATGCTCTTCGTCTACTTTTACCAAAGCTCTTGCAATTCCTAAACGTATAGCCTCCGCTTGACCGTTTATTCCTCCTCCTGCTACGTTAACTGTAATGTCGTATTTACCCATTGTCTCTGTAAGTTCAAATGCT
>CBFHXS010000042.1:0-18732 GCA_965659845.1 Brumimicrobium sp. | reverse complement strand
GCTTGACCGTTTATTCCTCCTCCTGCTACGTTAACTGTAATGTCGTATTTACCCATTGTCTCTGTAAGTTCAAATGCTTGAAGCACTTTAGCTTGAAGAGTAGCAACTGGAAAAAATTCCTTGTAATCTCGTTTGTTAACGGTTACATTTCCTTTTCCTTCCTTAAGGTATACACGAGCGACAGAAGTTTTTCTCCTACCTAATGTATTAATGATTTCCATACCTTACTATTTGATTGATTCTAGATTGAATTTTTCTGGCTTCTGTGCTTCATGAGCATGCTCAGAACCTACAACTACTTTGAGGTTCTTGTAAAGCTGACTTCCTAATTTGTTTTTAGGTAGCATTCCTTTAACTGCCATTTCTACTAGTCGCATTGGACGTTTTTCTTTTAGCTCCTCAGCCGTAAGGGAACGCTGCCCACCAGGATATCCTGTGTGACGGATGTATGTTTTGTCCGACCACTTTTTTCCTGTTAACTCAACCTTCTCCGCATTGATAACAATTACGTTGTCACCACAATCTGCGTGAGGTGTAAAGTTGGGTTTGTGTTTCCCACGGATTAATGTCGCTACCTTGCTCGCTAAACGCCCGAGCGTTTCGCCTTCTGCATCAACCAATAGCCACTTTTTATCAGCGCTTTCTTTATTGGCAGAAACAGTCTTGTAACTTAATGTATCCACTTTTATATAATTTAAATAAGACAATAAATTCCCAAAATTGGGGCTGCAAAGATATAACTTCTTGTTTTGATTCACAAGAAGATTGTTGAAAAGATTGAAAAAACGTGGTTAAGTTTTCACTTGAAGTTTGTAAAGTTATTCATTTTTCAGGGATATGTGACTTGCAATTGCTAAATTTAAGGTCCTTAAACAAATGATCATGAAATACATTTTAGTCGTTTTAGCTGCATTCTCTACTTCTTACTCATTCGCTCAAAAGGATTTGACCTTAGAGGAAGCGGTGTTAGGACAGTATACTAAATTTAGGCCTCAAGAAGTTTTTGGGTTTTCTTGGATACCTGAGACTGAGGAGTATGCTTATGCAAAAGGATATGTCAGTCTAATGCATGGTGATAAAAACGGCGACGGAGAAATTATTCTAACCATTCAAGAATTAAATGATGCTATTGGTAGTCAATTTAGATACTTTGCCAATGTCGAGTGGAAAGATGAGAATTCAATCTATCTTCATGATGGAACTGATTTTGCGGTTTTTCATCTCAATGAAATGGCAGGACAGTACATAAAATTACCAGAAAATTCTGAGAATCATGTTATTCAAAAATCTACTGGTAAAATAGCTTTCACGATTCAGAATAATGTTTTTATCACTGATTTCAATGAGGTTGATGGTCACTCAGCAAGTATTAAACCTCCATTGGCTGTAACTGACTTTTCTGACAAGAATATTGTTTCTGGTCAAGCCATTGCCAGAAGTGAATTCGGTATTACAAATGGATTGTTTTGGTCGCCTAAAGGGAATTATCTTGCTTTTTATCAAAAAGATGAATCAAATGTTCATGATTATCCTTTATTAGATGTAAATGCATACCCCGGAGACCTCAACTCAATCAAATACCCTATGGCAGGTCAATCAAGCGAAGTCGCTAAAATAGGGGTGTACGAATTAGAAAAAAAGACGGTGAACTATATCGAGTCTAGGACAGGAAAAGAAAGCTACCTAACAAATGTGTCTTGGTCTCCTGATGAGTCCAAAGTTACTATTGCAGAAGTAAATCGAGATCAAAATCATATGTGGTTACAAGTTTATAACTCTAGCGGGAAGTTTCAAAAAACTGTTTTCGAAGAGAAGAGCGAAAGCTGGGTTGAGCCTGAGCGACCAGCATATTTTTACAATGAATCAAGTGATAAATTTTTGTGGGTTAGTGAAAGAGATGGTTATGATAACCTTTATTTGTATTCAATTGAGAATGGGTTAGTGAAGCAATTAACTCAGAATAAATTCCCAATTAAATCTATCCTCGAGAATACTTCGAATGGTTCTGTTTTTTACACTGCAACAGGGGACAATCCTTTAAACACCTTAGTTTTCGAACTCACGAGTAGTCACAAACAAATCTTGATAACAAAAAAGTCGGGTACACACAACCCAGTTGTGCATCCTGATGGTAAATTAGTTTTTTCTAATTACTCAGCACATAGTGTTCCTTCACGTTCCATACTAATCAAAAAAGGAAAAGAAATAGTTGAGCTGATGAAAGGAGAAAATCTATTGAAAGATTATAAGTACAGACCAGCGGAGATCGATCATATTACCGCGGACAACGGAGCTAAATTATATACCCGAATGATCAAACCTTATGATTTTGATAGCACAATGAAATACCCTGTTTTGGTATATGTTTATGGAGGCCCTCACGCTCAAATGATTACAAATCGCTGGATGGACGGAGCGAGTCTTTGGATGCAATATTTAGCGAATAAAGGATACATTGTCTACACAGTTGATAATAGAGGGTCTGCCAATCGAGGGGCTGATTTTGAACATATAATTCATCGTCAATTGGGTACAGTTGAATTGGCAGATCAATTAAAAGGAGCTGAGTATTTGAAAAGTCTTCCTTATGTTGATGAAGATCGGATCGCTGTTCATGGTTGGAGCTTTGGCGGATTTATGACGGGTACTATGATGATGAAGGCTTCTGATGTTTATAATGTTGGTGTAGCAGGAGGTCTAGTTACTGACTGGAAGTACTACGAAATCATGTATGGTGAACGCTATATGGATCAGCCGAATCAAAATAAAGAAGGTTATCAAAGAGCAAGTCTAATCGAAAATGCAGATAAGCTTAAAGGAGACTTGTTAATGATTCATGGAACAGCAGATAATGTTGTCGTAATGCAGCATAATTTAGCGCTCGTAAAGAAGTTTGTTGAACTGGGGATTCAAGTTGATTTTTTCCCATATCCTATGCATGAGCACAACGTACGAGGTAGGGATAGAGTGCATTTAATTGAAAAGATACTCGACTACGTAATTGAGCATAATAAGTGATTCAGACTTTTCAGCAGTTGATGAGTTATGCTGGGATGTTTTTTTTTCGTTATTTTGTACTTGAATTAGTTCAGTAACTTTAATTCGCTACTTATGAAACTACTATTACTTTCTACTCTATGTATATTCTTGTTTTCCACTGCTTTTGCTCAACAAAGAGTTTATTCTTATTCATTTTCTGGTGAGATAGATTCTTCTTTTGTACTACAGTTAGAAAATGAATCGATTCAAATTGAAGGTGTTGAAGCTGCTAAAGCTAAGTATAAGGTAGCTGGTAAAAAGGGAGAGGTCATTCTATATGTCAATGAAGCGAAGGACAAGAAAGATCCTTTTGTTTTTAATCCTTCTTCTATTAAAGCAATCTTTATTCGCTACGACCTAATACCAGGCCGATTTATCGCGATAAAAACCTCTAAATAAACTCACGAATGATTTCTACAAGAGCTATTATTCTTTTAATAGCTGTGAATTGCGCAGCTATATCCTTTGGTCAAACTGATGGGTGTTCATTTTCACCAGCGCTGAATGTTACGAGTAATTGTTTAACTCCTACCATAGGTTCATCTTCAGGAGCGACTCAAACAATACCTGGATGTTCAGGTACTGCTGATGATGATGTTTGGTATGAGTTTGTTGCTACGTCAACATCTCATGAGATAACTATAGGCGCCAGCTCCAATTATGATCCTGTGTTGCAAGTATTCTCAAATACATGTGCTTCTCTGGTTTCACTGGGGTGTACAGATAATTTTGGTACAGCCGTTGATGAAACTTTTTCTTATACCAGTTTTACTCCTGGACAAACGTATAAAATTAGAGTATATCATTGGGGAGTAGGCTCTGGATCGGGAGACTTCACAATTTGTGTTTCAAACCCTCCGGCTGCACCCGCGAATGATGCTTGTGGTGGCGCGATAGCAATTAATGTGAATTCAACTTGTACACCCCAATCATTTAATAATTCTGGTGCGACAAACTCAATTGCGGGATGCTCAGGAAATGCTGATGACGATGTTTGGTTTAGCTTTGTTGCAACTAATGCTGTTCAGGATATTACAGTAGAGCCGCAAGGTAATATGGATCTTGTTGTTCAATTATTTGATGGCTCATGTTCGAGTCTTACAAGTCTTTCTTGCGTTGATAATACTTTTACAGGTGGCACGGAAACTATTAATGCGGTAGGGTTAGATCCAGGGCAAACCTATTATTTCAGGGTTTATGATTATTACACTGGAACTACTGGTGATTTTGATGTATGTGTTTTAGGTACGCCAACTCCGGCTCCAACTAACGATGAGCCTTGCGATGGCATTGTTATGCCAGCCGTAACATCAACATGTAGTTATGCAACTTTTACAAATGTGGGAGCTACAACTTCCAGTGTTCCTGCACCTTCTTCATGTGTTGGAGGAAGTGGAGCTGCACAAGGAGGATTTAATTCAGGAACTGCTGATGTTTGGTTTAAAATAGTAGTTCCTGCTACAGGGAATATTAATATAACTGCTGAGCCTAATGTTGGTGGATCATCTCTTACAGATGGTGTCATGGCTTTGTATTCTGGTGGCTCATGCAATTCTTTAAGCCAAATAGCTTGCTCTGATGATCATGATTACCCAGGTTCTTCTCATGACTTATTACCGATGATCACTGAGAGTGGATTGACGCCTGGCGATACAGTCTATCTTCGTTACTTTGGATTTGGTACAAATCAAGGTGAGTTTGGTTTCTGTGTAAATACAGCTTTAAATGATGATTGTGTAAACGCTCTATATATCTGTGATATTAATGGATATAGTGGTTCTACTAGTGCGGCTTATACCGCGACGCGTCCAGGTAATATGAGAGGTAACGCAGAACAGAATGACCCTCCAGTGTATACATATACTCCTGGAACGAATACAGGTGGGATATTTGGTCAAGGTGGTTCTTGGGGGTCAGGTGCACCATTTTATGACGTCTCTATTGATAATAACTCTTGGATTTCATTTACTGCTTCAGATGTTACTGCGGTACTGAATGTTTCTGTATACGACTGTTTCGTTGGAAACTATCCAAGCGGTGGTATTCAAATGCAGATTTTTGATGGAAATAACTGCTCCAACTTTATACCTGTGTCCAACTTCGAGGAAAACAGCACGGGTTTTACGATTACAGCGAATAATCTAACAGTTGGTAATGATTATTATTTAATGGTAGATGGATATGCAGGTGATATCTGTGGTTATACAATATCAGCTAATTCAGGGGTTCAATTCCCAAACATTCCCGATGTTCCAGCTTTATGTGTGGGTGAATCAACTACTCTTTCTGCTCCTTCAGGCGCTACAAGCTATGAATGGGCACACAATGGTGCAACAACGCAAAGTGTTACTGTCACCCCAAGTGTAACTACAACGTATACGTGTGAGGTGAGTGGTCTATGTGATTTCAAACAAACGCTAGATGTAACAGTAGAGGTAAACCCATTGCCTGTAATCTCTTTAAGTACAGGGAATAATGTGACAATTTGTGATGGTGAATCCGTTACAGTTACTGCTGGTGGAGCAACTTCTTATAGTTGGAGTAATGGAGTTAACGGAAACGTGATTAATGTAAGTCCAAGTTCAAGTACTAGCTATGTTGTGACTGGAATTCTTGATGGGTGTGAGTCTTCAGAACAAGTTGACATCAATGTGAATCAGCTTCCTGCCTTATCTACAAATCCATCTGCAACGGATGCAGATTGTGGCTTGACCAATGGCGCATTAACAGGTGGGGTTGTTACTGGGAATCCCGGGTACAATTACCAGTGGACGGATGGAAATGGTAATGTGATGGGAACTGCCTTAGATTTGAATAGTGTAGGAGCTGGTCTTTATACGTTAACAATAACAGATGTGAATACGTGTAGCGAAAGTTTTGGACCGTTCAGTATATCTAATCCTGGAGCCCCCGTAGCACCATCATTAAGTGTTTCAAGTAATTCAGCTTGTAATGGAGATTCAGTCACATTTGTAGCATCTTCGTCTGATCCTAATGCATCGCTTACATGGTCAGGGCCGAATGGGTTTAATTCTACAGCAAGTAGTTTTACGTTAGAGATAAATTCTTCTACCGATGGGAATTACTGTGTTGTTGCTGAGGCGTCAAACTGTATTAGTCCTTCTTCATGTCAAACGATAACATTAAATACCAACCCTACTTTATCGTTGAGTTCTTCTACAGCTGATACAGTTGTATGTGCCCTAAATGATGTCACTCTAACTGGAAGTGGGGCATCCTCACTTACTTGGACGGGTCCAGAAAACTTTTCTGCAGTTGGAAGTCCAGTTTCAATTTCGGATGTTAGCTCAACAGATTCAGGCTGGTATATCCTAACTGGTCAGGACGCGAATGGATGTTCTTCATCTGATTCAGTAGAAGTGACAATAGCCGCCCTTCCAATTGCTAATGCTTCAGCAGACGGTAATACAAACCCATCATTCTGTGAAGGGTCGATAGGTGAGTTATTTGGGTCTGGAGGTGGAACGTACTTTTGGACTGGTCCAACTAATTATTCTTCAAATAACCAAAATGTTGTAATTACTGATTTTGCAATAGAAAATGAGGGATACTATATTTTGGAAGTGACCGACGACAATGGTTGTCAGGCAATGGACTCAGTATTTGTAGAGAGCGCTAAATTTGATGAGGTAAATGTATTCGCTAGTGATAGTGTTCTCTGTCCAGGTGATCCTCTGATTTTGAACGCCGAGGGAGCATCAAATTATGCTTGGGTTGGTCCAAATGGTTTTGAGGAAGAAGGAGCTCAAGTAACGATTGATCCAGTAGCTATTGAAAATGGCGGTACTTACTACGTAACGGGAACATCTTCTGATGGTTGTTCTGACTTTGATTCATTGCAGGTTGAAGTAATTGTTTCGCCCGAGTGTTTGTTCATTCCGGAATTTATCTCTCCAAATAATGATTCTCAAAATGATTTTTGGGAGATCACGGGGATTGAAACATATAAAGAAGCTGAAGTTTTTATCTATAATCGATGGGGTAATTTAATTTATTATGCAGCACCATATCTAAACGATTGGTCTGGTCAAGTAAATCGAGGCGTTAAAGTTGGCAGTGAAAATGGCAAAGTTCCTAGTGGAACATACTTTTATGTTATTAAACTGAACGATGGAGAGTCTGAGCCATTTAAAGGTTATATCGAATTACAATACTAATAATAGAGACGATGAAATTTATATACACTAAAAGTCTTGTAGTTTTTCTTTCATGCCTTTCGTCGACAGTACATGCTCAGCAGGATGAACAATTATCTTTATACAATTACAACCCACTCTATTATAATCCAGCTTATGCAGGAAGTAAAAGCGCTTTGAGTATAGTGTCTATGGCACGCTTCCAATGGGTGGATTTTGAAGGTGCACCAAGTACTCAATTCCTGTCTGTTCACACCCCGGTAATGGGACAGAGTTTAGGTATGGGGGTGAACCTTGTTAATGATCAGGTAGGGTCTAGAAAGAGAACTGCCGCATATTACAATGTGAGTTCGGGTATTCGATTGAATGAAAAAAACGATCGATTAGCATTTGGTCTTTCATTTGGAATGGATGTACTCTCATACGATTTTACAGATCTTAGCGTTCAGGATCCCACAGACCCTTTTTATGGAGAGCAATTATCTGCCACCAAAGGAAATGTCGGAGGTGGTTTATACTATTACAATGAAACCTTTTACGCTGGAATCTCAAGTCCAAGACTTTTTGAATCAAAAGTTTTGAATACTGATAATGTTGAAACCGCGTTGAATCAGCGTCATTTCTTCATTTCTGCCGGTAAAGTCTTTACATTAAATAGCGTGGTGAAATTTAAGCCTACTACCTTGATAAAAGTAACTCCTAATAGTCCACTTACATTCGATTTAAATACAAACTTTTTATTGTATGAGAGATTTTGGGCTGGAGCATTTTACCGATTTCATGAAGCCGTTGGATTGAACTTTGTTTATAACTACAATAATATTGTTCATGTTGGTTACGGATTTGAGTTCCCTATTAATCGGTTGTCTAATTATCAATCTGGTTCGCATGAAATATTGCTTCAAATCGATATAGCATCCAAGAAGAATTTATTTACATCACCTAGATATTTTTAGAGCATGAATAGAATAATTTTACTTTTCGCTTTTCTGGTAATCGGTATTCAGTTTTCACAGGCGCAACTTAAAGCTAAACTTGCAAGCGATCACTTTGATAATTTGGCCTATTTCGATGCTGCACCCATTTATCAAGAGTTAGCAGATAAATTTATAGTTAAGAAAAAAGGTGAAAAGGAATACATTAGAAGAGCTGCAATATCATTAGGGAAGATATTTGAGTTTGAAAAGTCAAATTATTATTTTAATCAACTGTTGAAGTCTGATTTCAAGTCATTGACGGAAAGCGATTATCACATGTATGTGAATCAATTGAGAATGGTTCGCCAATATGAGAAATCTAAAACTGTTGCAAACACAGCGCTAAACATATTTCCTGACAATACTTATTTCGAACGAGTTGCTGAAAAAGGAACTGAGTTGTACTCAATTCTCATGGATTCAACAATGAATGAAGTTGATTTAATGTCATTCAATTCTGGACAGGGCGATTTCGCACCTTTCGTTTATGATGGTGGTATAGTATTTACTTCTAAGTCTGTAAATAAGGGTTTCTTAACCGGTAGGTATGCATGGGACCATGGTTATTTCACGAATATATTAAGGGTTGAGATAGAAGAAGATGATTGGAGTAAGCCAAAGCCTTTGTCAGGTAACTTCTTCTCTAGAAAGCATGATGGCCCTGTAGCGTTTAATAGTGATGAAACAAAAATGGTTATTACTCATAATTATAGCGGTAAAGAGAAAAAAGAGGGTGTTAGATATTTGGCACTTTATCTAAGTTCTAAAAATGAAGAGGGAGAATGGTCTGATTTAGTTAAATTCCCTCATGATGTAAGAGATGCCAATACTGGTCATGGATGTTTCACACCGGATGGCAAAAGATTGTACTTTGTCTCAGATAGACCTGGAGGTAAAGGGAAGACAGATATTTATTATTCAGATTTGAAATACGGACAATGGCAAGAACCAGTGAACCTAGAATCCGTAAATACGGAGGGGGAAGAAATGTTTCCTTTTGTTAGCCCACACAACAAGTTGTATTTTGCCTCAAATGGGTTGATAGGACTGGGAGGACTAGATGTATTCATGTTAGACGTAAACAACCCTAATGCAGCTCCTTTAAATATGGGAAGTGGAATAAACTCTCCGGCGGATGACTTTGGATTGGTGACCGATTCAACTTTTAAAAGTGGTTACTTTTCTTCGGATCGTGAAGACTTTATAGATCAAATTTACAGCTGGTCAAAATATTATCCAACAATCAAATTAAAAGGAAATGTTTTTGCGAATTACAAGCCAAAAGAATTCCTAAATGACCATCCTGTGTACTTGATTAATATCAATACTGGAGATACAACAGTTTTAATCTCAGATAAAGATGGTGGTTTTAATACTGAATTAAGTGTATATAATAATTATGCCCTCTCCACGGTTAAAGAATTTTTTGAGCTTGATGAGAAAGTGAGTTTTTCAACTTACAATATCAGTAATGACTCTGTTATTGAAAGAGACCTAGCTTTGAACCCTACTAAAATCGAAGTTAAGCTTCATGTTGTCAAAGAGAGTAATGGTAGTCCTATACCATCGGCTTTAGTGAGTGTATTCAATCAAAAGACTCAAAAAGACACCTTGCTTTATACTGATAGTATTGGAAATGTATCACTAGTTGTAGACCGTCATCAATCCTATTGGTCAAGAGCATCGAAAAAAGGATTTATCGATGGAGAAGCTGGATTTAAAACAGGTAATTACAGCGATAAGTATATTCAATTAGAATTAAGTCTGCCTAAAATCAAGGCTGGTGAGAAATTCAAATTGGAGAACATATTTTATGATCTAAACGAGGCAAGTCTGAGAGAGGAAAGCAAGGTTTCTTTAGACAAACTTGCTCAATTCCTAATTGCTAATGATTTGAAAATAGAGTTAAGTGCTCATACTGATGCAAGGGGAAGTAGATCGTATAACCAAAACCTTTCTCAACGCAGGGCTCAAAGTTGTGTCGATTATTTGATAGAAAAAGGAGTGCCTAAGTCTTCGATAAAAGCAAAAGGATATGGTGAGTCAAGACTAGTAAATGATTGTCGAGATGGTGTGAAATGTTCTGAAGAGAGACATCAGGAGAATAGAAGAACAGAGGTGGAGATTTTAGAGGTAAACTAATTCCTTTGGCACGATAATTGAATTTTAATTAAAAAATAAGAGCTATGAAAAATTCAATAACTATAGTTGGAATAATCGGAGCAATGACTATATTGTTTTCGTTCTCATCAATTTCTCAAGAGCAAAGAACCGCTCATGGTAAAGTTGAATATGCCGAAGTAGGGATGCACCAAAAATTAAAAACAGATGCTACGCCTACTAATGTCAAAATGAAGGCGATTAAGTGTAAAGTGCATCCTAATTATACACGTACAAGAGTTAACACATTGAAACGTGAAGAACAGCCGAGACAAGAACCATTCAGAAAACCAATACGTTATAAAAAATAGAGTTTTGTGTTAATTTGTATTGAAAGTCACTCTTTTTTAGAGTGACTTTTTTTATGTTTTTTCATTTCGTTCTAACCTCCGTTTTAATTGATTCTCAGACTCTTTTTAATCACTAATCTATACTGTTAAAAAAAATATTTTTAATTTTTTCCTTGGAAATTAAATCTATTTATCAATACATTTGTGCCAACGAATCCCGTCTGGGATATTGAAATTTATAAAGATGAGGTGAGAGACTGGCTCTATGACCCTCGGGCAACCAACTTTAAGTGCTGACAATATGTTCAGTATTGGAAAACCGGTGCCAATTCCAGATCCTGACAAGAGAATCAGGAAAATATAAATATGAGTTATGGAAGCACTGAAAAAAATCACACTCCAATTTGATTCGCCACAAGAGCGAACTGATCAAGCTATTTTATCGATTTACGGCAATACCATGTGTTGTTGCTGTTGCTGTATGTGTTGTTGCTAAAAATTAAGCAATATTCATACAATCTAAGTAGGCAGTCTCAAGGGCCCAGAGACTGTATTACCCTTTTTTTATTTACTCAATTTTCTAAAATTTAAATTTATGTCACAAGAAAACTATCATTTTGAAACTTTACAGCTACATGCTGGGCAAGAAGTAGATCCGCAAACAGGGTCAAGAGCAGTTCCAATTTATCAAACATCTTCGTATGTTTTTAAGGATTCAGATCATGCCGCAAACCTATTTGGCTTGAAAGAATTTGGGAATATTTATACCCGAATCATGAATCCAACAACGGATGTTTTTGAGAAGAGAATAGCTGCTTTGGAAGGAGGTGTCGCATCTGTTGCAGTCGCCTCAGGGCAAGCAGCTCAATTCATTGCATTGAACAATATTCTTCAGAAAGGGGATAACTTAGTTACTTCTCCGCATTTATATGGAGGGACTTACAACCAGTTTAAAGTTGCTTTTGAGCGACTTGGAATAGAGGCGAAATTTGCGAAGGGAATCGAACCTGTCGATTTCCTAGATCAAATCGATGAGAATACTAAAGCGATCTATCTTGAAACGATTGGTAATCCTGCGTTTAGTGTTGCTGATTTTGATGCAATAGCCAAATTAGCCAAATCACAGAATATCCCACTTGTTGTGGATAATACGTTTGGTGCTGGAGGGTATTTATTCCGACCAATAGAACACGGTGCAGACATCGTTGTAGCATCCGCTACAAAATGGATCGGAGGTCATGGAACAAGTATCGGTGGAGTAATCGTTGATGCTGGAAACTACGATTGGGGAAATGGAAAATACCCACAATTCTCAGAACCATCTAAAGGTTATCATGGATTGGTGTTCTCAGATGTCTTTGGAAAGGAAGGTCCTTTTGGAAATATTGCGTTTGCGATCAGGGCTCGAGTAGAAGGGTTACGTGATTTCGGACCTGCTTTATCACCTTTCAATTCATTTCAGCTGATTCAGGGGTTAGAGACGTTATCACTTCGTGTTGAACGAACAGTCAATAATGCCTTAGAATTGGCTAAATGGTTGGAATCTCATGAAGAGGTTGAGTATGTGAATTATCCTGGTCTTGACAGCTCACCGTATCATGAGAGGGCTCAAAAGTATCTAAAAAATGGATTTGGAGGTGTTCTCAGTTTCAAGTTGAAAGGAGGAAAAGAAGCAGCAGATAATTTGGTTAATAATGTTAAGCTTATTTCTCACCTGGCGAATGTTGGAGATGCCAAAACACTAATCATTCATCCATCTTCTACTACCCATGAGCAATTGAGTCATGAAGAGCAGATTAGTTCTGGAGCAATACCGGGATTACTGAGACTATCTGTTGGTATTGAGCATCCTAAAGATTTGGTAAATGACCTTACCGAAGCTCTGAATTCGATACCAAAACCAAAAACGACAGTTTAAAAATAAAAGGCTCGGAGTTGAATACCTCCGAGTCTTTAAAATCAAAATTATGCGAGAAGATATAAGTTTTGAAGCAATCATATTAGAAGGAGGTGAATTTCTTCCAACTGTTGATGTGAAGTACTCAACTTACGGAGAACTGAATGAAGATAAAAGTAATGTTATCTGGGTATGTCACGCTTTAACAGGTGATGATCAAGTTGACAAATGGTGGGAGCCTATTTTTGGAAAAAATAGATTTCTGGATCCTGAGCAATTTTTCATCGTTTGTGCAAATGCACTAGGATCGAGCTATGGAACAACTGGGCCTTCATCTGACAATCTCCCAAAGGGCTACGAGCGCAAGAACTTTCCCGTGATTACGATAAGAGATATTGTAAGTCTGCATGAGAGATTGGCGGATTATTTGGGTATTGATAAGATTAAGACAATTTTGGGCCCATCCCTCGGAGGTCAGCAAGCATTAGAATGGGCTTGTAAAGATTCTGATCGCTTTGAACATATTTGCGTAGTTGCTTCAAATGCGAAACATTCACCATGGGGAATTGCTTTTAATGAATCACAACGGATGGCATTATGGAGTGACGATACTTTTCGATCGAATTATAAGGATGGTGGAAAGTTTGGGTTGAAAGCTGCTCGAGCTAATGCACTTTTGAGTTATAGAAGCTATGACTGTTATAATGCTACGCAGAATGAAGGGCATGACTTTAAGATTGATAGCTTTCGATCTTCCTCTTATCAGCAGTATCAAGGAGATAAAATTGTTAGTCGATTCTCACCATATTCATATTGGACGTTAAGTAAAGCAATGGATAGTCATAATATTGGTCGAGATAGAGGTGGAGTGCGCAAGGCATTGCAAAATATATCTTCAAAATTACTCACCATTGGAATTACAACAGATGTTTTATTCCCTACAGTCGAACAAGAAGAAATTGCAGAATACAGTCCTCGTGGGATTTATAAGCAAATCGATTCGATATATGGACATGATGGGTTTCTGCTCGAAGGAGAGCATCTTAATAACCTACTTTTTGATTTGCATGATCACAAACTGAAACCTACAGCTTACACAAGATTTAAGTCAAATTATTTAAACTAGAAAAATGAGTAAAGAACTAAATATAGGATTGTTTGGGTTTGGATGTGTTGGTGAAGGACTTTATGAAGTACTTGAGCAAACAACATTGATAAATGCAAAAATTAAAAAGATCGTTGTCAAGAATAATAAAAAGAGATCTATTGATGAGATTAATTTCTCTTATGATTCGGCAGATATTTTAGAAGATAATTCAATCGATACTGTTGTCGAATTGATTGATGATGCTGAAGCTGCATATGATATCGTTATAGAGGCTTTGAGAAGCGGGAAAAATGTAGTTTCTGCAAATAAGAAATTAATAGCGAGTCATCTCGAAGAACTAAAGAATACTGCCAAGGAAAACGCAGCCTCTTTTTTATATGAGGCATCCGTTTGTGCAAGTATTCCAATCATCAGAACTTTAGAAGAGTATTACAATACAGACTCTATTGAAGCAGTTGAAGGAATCTGTAATGGGACCACGAATTATATCTTTTCTCAAACAGATCAGGGAAAGAGTTATGATGAAGCCTTGAAAGAAGCGCAAGAACTTGGATTCGCGGAGAGTGATCCAACTCTTGATGTGGATGGGTTTGATGCGAAATTCAAGTTGTGTATTTTGATCAAACACGCTTATGGTTTAAATGTTAATCCAGAGGATGTATTCAACTATGGTATCCGTCATGTAAAAAATGAAGATGTCCAGTATGGGAAGGAGAAGGGCTATCGTTTGAAGTTGCTTTCTTCTGTCTTTAGGGATGGAAACATGTTAACGACACTGGTTGCTCCTCAGTTTGTACAGGAAGAACATCCAACCTATAATGTGAATGATTCTTTCAATGCTGTTGCAGTAAAAGGATTGTTTTCTGATCAGCAAACGCTCGTTGGAAGAGGAGCCGGTGCGCATCCAACAGCCAGTGCAGTACTTTCTGATATCAGTGCACTTCAGTATGATTATAAATATGAATACAAAAAAGAAGCTGGAGTAGGGGACTTATTGATTTCTGATAAGAAACAAATCTTGGTATATATTGGAAGTGTAAGCACTGCCGCATTGAAAGATATTCGATTCGACGAGGTAGTTGAGGAGTACAGTGGAAATGGTTATCACTATAAAACGGGTTATATTTCAATCAAAAATCTAAAATCTGTCGATTTTAACAATAGACCAGATCTATTTTTGGCCTTACTTCCTTTAGCAAAAGAGAACAATGAAGAGTTTTTAGATCAAGAACGTTTAATATTGCAAAATAAATAAATATGAAAGACAGTACTCTCGCCATACGGACGACTTCAAATATAGAACAGGGGAATGGTCATTCTTCACCGATTCATTTAACAAGTAGTTTTAGGTTTGAAAATAGTGATGAGATGCGATCGTTATTTGCTGAAGAAGAAAAAGGAAATGTGTATTCTCGATACTCTAATCCATCAGTTGAAGAGTTTTTGCTCAAGCTTGTCGCCCTTGAAAATGGGGAGGCAGGCTGGGCAACTGCATCTGGAATGGCAGCTGTATATAGCGCTTTTGCGGCTTTATTAGAACAGGGAGATCACGTGATTTCATCAAATGCGTTATTTGGGAGTACTCACAAATTGCTTAATGAGGTTTTTCCGAAATGGGGAATTCACAGTGATTTTCTTTTGCCCTCAGAAATGGCTGATCTTGAAGATCACATAACAGCCAAAACACGAATAGTTTATATTGAGACCCCTTCAAATCCTGGCTTGCAATTGATTGATGTTGAAAAAGTAGCTCAAATCTGCAAGCGAAATAATGTATTGTTAGTTGTAGATAATTGTTTTGCTACTCCTATTCTTCAAAAACCACTGAATCAAGGTGCGGATGTTGTCATCCATTCTGCGACCAAATATATCGATGGTCAAGGAAGAACGCTGGGTGGAGCGATAATAAGTTCAAACGAAATCATTGAAAAGATTCAGTCTTTCGCTCGACATTCTGGTCCAGCCCTAAGTCCTTTTAATGCTTGGGTTTTGTCAAAATCATTGGAAACTCTTGATGTTCGCCTTGAACGACATTCGAAGAATGCGAAGTACTTAGCGAGTTGGTTAGATAATCACTCTAAAATTGACTGGGTAAAATATCCGCACCTAGAATCACATCCACAGTATGGGTTAGCAAAAAAACAAATGAAAAGAGGAGGTGGGATCCTTTGTTTTGAATTGAAGGGAGGTAAGGAAAACGGTTTGAATTTTATTGATAAGCTATCTTTGTTTTCTATTACTGCAAATCTCGGAGATACACGATCTATTGTAACCCATCCAGCTACTTCAACACATTCTAAACTGAGTCCAGAGGACCGCGAAAAAATGGGTATATCTGATGGGCTGATTAGAATTTCAGCTGGGTTGGAAGATGTTGAAGATCTAGTAAAGGATATTGAACAGGCGCTAGTCTAATTCACTTATTTTTTCGCTTAGGCTCTTCAGGATTCAATTGATTGCTTAGCGATTTTATATCTGAAGTCGTCGGAATATCCTCAACGCAATCAGTAGTCAGAGAAGCTATTTTTTGACGTAGAATATCTGTTGCCATTTCAACAATTAAGTCGTGATCGAAAGCTAGTTTAGGTAACATTGAAAAAGGAAACCACTTTGCATCTTTAGCATCATCCCCACTTTTGATCTTGCGCTTTCCTTTGTTGATAAGAACAAGATGAGCCACGGTAATAATGCGACTGCGAGGATCTCTATCCACTTCCCCAAAAGTGTGGAATTGTTTGAGGTATTCAAGTGATAGATTGGTTTCTTCTTTTAGTTCCCTTTTCGCGGCAGACAATAGATTTTCATTATCCTCTACAAAGCCACCAGGTAATGCCCATTTGTTTTTCCCCTCAGGGTTCTTTCGTTCAATAAGTAATAGAGAAAGTCCCTTTTTGTCATATCCAAAAACGACAGCGTCTACAGCAACTTTAATGTTTTGGTCTACTGCCATCCTAAATTCTTCCAGGGTATACTTTTAAAGCATTCTCTAGACATGCAATAGCTTTTTTTAGCTGTTCTTCTTCAAGAACATAAGCAATTCGGGCTTCTTTTTTACCTAGTCCAGGTGTTGCATAAAAGCCACTCAACGGAGCCATCATTACCGTATCGCCATTATGTTCAAAATCCTCTAATAGCCATTGACAGAATTTTTCCGTGTCATCTACTGGAAATTCTGCGACACAGTAAAAAGCACCTTTTGGTTTAGGACAAGTGACGCCTTCGATCTCGTTTAGACCATCTACCATGATATCTCTTCTCTTTACATATTCCTCTGTTACTCCTTCGAAGTAGCTATCTGGAGTTTGTAATGCAGCTTCTGCCGCAATTTGAGCATATGTTGGAGGTGAAAGTCGTGCCTGAGCAAATTTCATTGCAGTATCTAAAACCTCTTGATTTCTTGTGATTAATGCACCAATTCGAGCTCCACACATAGAATATCTTTTGGAAACAGAATCTACCATTACCACATTTTCATCTAACCCTTCTAGCTCAAGCACAGAGAAAGGACGGGCTCCATCGTAACAAAATTCCCGGTATACCTCATCTGAGAACAAGAAGAGATCATGTTTTTTGATCAATTCACTTAACTTTTTTATTTCTTCTTGAGAGTATAAATAACCTGTAGGATTAGCAGGGTTGCAGATCATGATCGCTTTTGTTTTCGATGTAATCTTTTTTTCGAACTCTTCTATTGGAGGAAGAGCGAATCCATTAACAATTGAAGCTGTGACTGGAACCACTTTTAAACCAGCATTAACCGCAAATCCATTATAGTTAGCATAGAAAGGCTCAGGAATGATTATTTCATCTCCTGGGTTGCAGCAAGTTGCGAAAGCGAATGACAGCGCTTCAGAACCTCCAGTTGTAACCAATAGTTGGTTGTGATCGATATTGATGCCAAATTTCTTGTAGTATTTTGTCAATCCTTTTCTGTAAGATTCAAAACCTGCGGAGTGGGAATACTCTAGTACTTTAAGGTCATTATTCTTTACAGCTTCTAATGCAACAAAAGGTGTTTCAATATCGGGTTGTCCGATATTCAGATGGATAACATGTTTACCCTGACTTTTTGCTGATTCAGCAAATGGTACCAATTTACGTATTGGTGATGCAGGCATTTGTTGAGCTTTACTTGATAACTGTGGCATATGCTTTCAATTTTGTGTGGCCAAAAATAGGTAACACTTCTCACTTTGCTAATATTTTTTTGAAAAATCCGAATTTTCTTCCAACCATGACAGATTAATATCCGTTAGATAATTGAAAGGTACAGTTAAACCTGATTTACGGTTCGATTTTTGCCGGGTTGAAGGAAAGTACTATATTTGGATTTGATAATTTAAACAGAAACGCTTATCGAAACATCTTTACTCTAAAAACATTTTGAATTTTTTTTAATCTCAAAACTGAGTAATTATGGATTTATTACAGCTAGAAGATAGAGCGTTGGTTTCAAAGTATCTTAATGGAAATGAAAAGGCTTTTGAAACGCTATTAATGCGTCACAAGGACCGTATATACAACTATATACACATGAAGATTCGTGACACGGCATTGTCTCAAGATATTTTTCAAGATACTTTTATTAAAGTTGTTAAAACACTCAAGAAAGGAAAGTATAATGAAGAAGGTAAGTTTTTGCCTTGGGCAATGCGTATAGCTCACAACTTGATGATCGATCATTTTAGAAAAGCCAATAAGGTTAGAATGATTTCCGAGTCAAGCTCAAAATCAGATGATTTTAATATTTTTTCTGTGCTAGAGCGAGAGGATGATAACATAGAAGATTCCATCACAAAATCCGAGGTGGAACAGCAGATGGTTGAATTAATTGATCATCTTCCCGATTCACAAAGAGATATCCTTCAAATGAGAATTTTTAAAGGTATGTCTTTTAAGGATATTGCAGACAAGGAGGATATCAGTATTAATACTGCTTTGGGTAGAATGAGATATGCGTTAATCAATATGAGAAAGCTAGTAGAGAAACATAACTTAGTTACGCATCCTTAATTATTGTAGGTGAGCAATAAGTTGCCAGATGTTCTATAGATCTCTAAATAGGTTTGAATCCTTTGAAATAAAAGATTGGTGTAGTTGAGTT
>CBFHXS010000041.1:3787-20316 GCA_965659845.1 Brumimicrobium sp. | reverse complement strand
CAACTTTCTTTTCTAACTCTAGATTATCAACCGTAATAGGCTTATTCTCTGTTGACCTTGGGTCCGTAAAACCCGCCTCTTTGGCAATTCGTAAGAAATCATTCCAATACAAAGCCCCACTTAAACATTCTCCCCAAAGTACCTGGTCTTGCTGCAGTTCCTTAGAAATTCTGCGATCCGAATAAACATCCGAGAAATACATTTCCCCTCCTTTTTTCAAGAGTTTAAACGCGTCTTTAAGCACCTTTGACTTATCTAAAGCCAAATTGATTACACAGTTGGATATTATGATATCGAAACTTTCAGGCTCTAGGTCTAGCTCATCCAATTTTTCGATATTTCCTTTTAAAAACTTTGTATTTGCTTTATCATAACCAAAGCGATCTCTATGCCAATCTTCATGCTTCCTTGCAACTTCCAGTTGCTCGTCTGTCATATCAACTCCTACAACCATCCCATTCTCACCAACAAGTTGCGCAGCAATAAAGCAATCCCGACCACTGCCTGATCCGAGATCAAGGATTTTCATTCCTTTCAAGTTTGTAGGGATTGTAAGGCCACAACCATAATATTTCGCCACCACTTCATCATGGACGTTACTCAGCGCAGTCTTAATGTTTTCAGGTGGAGGAGCTATTGTACAACAGGCATTGGTCTTCAAATCTTCCGATTTCATCAACTCCTTTCCATAATAATCTTGAACGCTACTGTGAATTTCAGACATACCTATATTTTAAAGATTAGTATAGCGGATTAATTCGCCATTTCAGACATAAACTTGATTCTCATCAAACGAAGCTCTTCTTCAGTATAGTCTCCATCAAATTCATCAAAAGCCTCAGACAATGAGTCTGTTTCAGCTTCAGAAAAGTAATCGTATATTTCATCTTGATTATCCTCATCTAAGATTTCATCGATGTAATAATTAATGTTTACTCGGGTACCAGAATTTACGATCATCTCAATTTCTTCAATGATTTCATCCATTGATTTGCCTTGAGATTTACTAATATCTTCCAAAGGTAATTTTCTATCGATATTTTGAATCAACTGCACCTTTAACCCTGATTTATTAACCAAAGACTTGACGACCATATCTTGTGGTCTCTCTATTTGATTCTCTTCAACATAGCTATTGATCAGACTTAAAAATGGTGCTCCGTACCTTCTTGCCTTCCCAAGACCTACACCTTGAATGTTGGTCAATTCTTCCTTATTAATCGGATATTGAAATGACATATCCTTGAGGCTGCTTTCTTGAAATATCACAAAAGGAGGGATATCTTTCTCTCTAGAAATTTGCTTTCTTAAGTCTAAAAGAGCTTGATAAAGTGTATCATCAAATGCATCTTTCATTGCAGAGCCTTCAGAAGCCTCTTCAGCCTCCAATGCAGTATAATCGTGCTCCTTTACAAGCATGAAGGATTTCGGATTACTCAGGAACTCATGTCCCTTGTCAGTCATCTTTATTATTCCGTAAGATTCAATATCCTTGGTGATTAAACCTGTAACTAAAGATTGCCGAATAACTGCATTCCAAAACTTCTTGTCCTTATCATTTCCGGCGGCAAAGGTAGGCAACTGGTCATGACGATACGATTTTATCTCTGTAGTTTCCTCTCCATGTAAGAAAGCACAGATATGACTTGCACGTTGCATTTCTTTTAGTTCAACGACTGATTTAAGAAGATTAACAACATCTTCCTTACCTTCTGTCTTCTCTTTCGGATTCCGACAATTATCGCACATATCAGAACACTTACTATCGTCATATTCCTCACCAAAATAGTGAAGCAAATATTTTCTTCTACAGATAGACGTTTCAGAATATGATACAATTTCAAACAACAATTGACGACCAACCTCCTGTTCTGCAACTGGCTTTCCTTGAAGAAACTTTTCTAATTTCTCAATGTCTTTGTATGCATAAAAAGCTACGCACTCACCAACTCCCCCATCTCTTCCCGCTCTACCCGTCTCTTGATAATAACTTTCTAGAGATTTTGGAATATCATGGTGTATCACAAATCGAACATCAGGCTTGTCAATCCCCATTCCGAAGGCTATTGTTGCTACAATCACATCCACATCCTCCATCAAAAACATATCTTGATGACGTGCTCTTGTTGACGCATCCATACCTGCATGGTAAGGTAGAGCGCTTATACCATTTACACGAAGGACCTCTGCTAACTGCTCAACTTTCTTACGAGACAAACAGTATATAATTCCTGATTTATTCTTCCTTTTACGTATATATTTAATAATCTCTTTTTCTACATTTCGCTTAGGTCTAACCTCATAATAAAGATTGTCTCTATTGAATGAGGCTTTGTAAACCTCAGCATCAAGCATATTTAAGTTCTTCTGGATATCTTGCTGAACTTTGGGTGTGGCAGTAGCGGTCAATGCAATAATCGGAACATCTGAAATAGCATGAAAAATCTCTCTTAAACGCCGATATTCTGGTCTAAAATCATGACCCCATTCTGAAATACAATGGGCTTCATCAATAGCAAAAAAAGAAATTTTAACCGAAGTGAAAAAGTCTATATTCGCCTGTTTTGTTAATGATTCCGGGGCAACATATAATAACTTTGTTTTTCCCGCTGTGATGTCCGCTTTAACCTTATTGATCTCTGTTTTAGACAAAGAACTATTCAGTACGTGAGCAACAGAATCATCTTCACTTACATTTCGTATTGCATCAACTTGATTCTTCATCAATGCAATCAAAGGAGATACAATAATTGCGGTACCTTCAGACAATAATGCAGGAAGCTGATAGCACATTGACTTCCCACCCCCTGTTGGCATTATTACAAACGTGTTTTTTCCACCAAGTATACTTTTAATTATATCCTCTTGATCACCGCGAAATTGGTCGTATCCAAAATACTTACGCAGTGCTTGATTTAACTCAGAAATTTCTGTAACAGACATATTGGTTTTTACTTTACTAACCTAAATATACAAAAAATTGATAGACGAATTTAATGAATCATCCTGAAGATATTGGACTTAAAACCCTTTGAAGACCATTTATTAGATAAACGATTGAATACACTAGACCAAGTGTGTATTAATAAAGAAGAAACCATCCAAGGAAAGCGAATAAATATAATATTCCGACCCAACTGATAAATTTCATTAGTTTATTAGGTGTATTTTCTTTTCCAATTTTATCCGACATTACAAGTCTGAAATTTAGCACTGCAAAAAGAGGTGCAATAACAAAGGACAAGGTTGTAGCAGAGTTCACTATTAATGAAAAACTATCTCGATCATCTTGATAAGCAATGATAAGAGAGAGCCCTCCAACAGCAACAATAACTGGCATCCATTTTTTAAAGCTAAATCGATTTGTTTGTTTATCTCGTTTACTAAATGCCAAAGTAATTGATGTACTTAACGCTCGACTAAAACCATCAATAACGGTCAGAAAAGTTGAAAACATTATTGAAAATGAAGCGATTGCAATTATATACATTGACCAATCTCCAATGGATTGAGTGTAAAGTGAAATCACAAAGCTCGAAAAAGCGACTCCAGAAGTAGGCACCTCTATAGTAGTTCCATAGACAAGAAGTGCTCCCATAGCCATAAACAAGAACGCAAGTAAAGCAGCAATCCAATACCCCAATCCGAATTCTCTCGTCACCTCTTTGACGCTCGATTTATACCCAGATTGTTTCACTTTCTCCACCGTCCAAAGCGAGTTCCATGTCGATAAGTCTATTGCTGTTGGCATCCAACCCATTAGTGGAAGAAGAAAAGCCCAACCATCATTTGATAATGCTGGAAACATATCTACTTGAGGTGAGGCAGGCCCTTTATATATGGCTGCAAAAAATGCAAAGACAGTAGTCAATAGAAGAACTAAACCTAAAACCTTAATCAATTTCTCCATTACGTTAAAACGCCCAAAGATTAATAGCACGGTACAGCCTCCAAAGAGCAAATAATGTGTGAAATTTGGGATTCCTGTTAGTGCCGTCAAACCAAATAGGTTTTCCATAAAACCAACTGTAACAGCTCCAACCGCGGCAGTAACGAACAACATAGACACTACAGAAATCGCAAGATAACTGTACAACCACCACTTGTGTAACTTATAATACCCGTGAATAATAGACTCTCCTGTAGCTGCAGCATACCTCGAACCATATTCAAAAAATGGATACTTTAGAACGTTAGCTAAAGCAATAAAACCAATCATGCTGAATCCAAATAAGGCCCCCGCTTTGGTGCTTTGAACAAGATGACTTACACCTATTGCCGTAGCTGCAAATAAAATCCCTGGGCCTAATATTTCCCTCCAATTCTTCAAACTATATTGTCCACTCATTATGAACTAAGCCTATTAACTTAAGCTCATCATCTTGGTTTTGAATTACAAAAATCAAACTTCGCCAATTCATACCCATTTCATCGTTTGCAGGTTTATGAATTTCAACAAGTACAGCTTCAGGATAAAGTATATGTATGTTATGTAATTCACTGCCGTGTGTTTTAGGCTCCTCGACTACAGAGAAAATGACAGAGGTTGTATCCGTTAATGCAAAGTCATTAATGTAGCGTTTTTCATACTCACGAAAAGCCAATAGTAGAGAGTCTCCTGTACCATTCTGAACTCCCCAAAAAAAGCTATTCTCCGAGGAAAATATTTGAGAAAGATCATTCGATTTTAAAACAACGAGCGAATTAGTGTCTACGAAAGCATAAGGCGAGAAAAAGATCTCACTCTTAGAAAACTCATTCCACCCTTTAAAATTATCTTCTTCAATTTTAGTGGCAATTATCTCGGCAAAAAGTAAAGGGTCATCTGGCGATTTAGTGACTACCTCCTCAGTCTCTCGTAATTTTGTCACGACGGAATCTTGATCTGGGACATCCTCAGCTATACTCTCCTCACTTAAAGATGAATCGCTACAAGATACTGACAACATTAGTGCTAAGACAAACATTGATTGATAAATTAATTTGAGCTTCATTAAACAAGAGTTTATTACGAATATACAATTTTGATAAATCCTGAATAAAATTGATGGATAGATTATTCAACAATTAACTAAAAGACCTGTTAACATATTGTCATCTCAGAATTACAAATTAACCTTGAATTCGATGATTTAAACATTAACTTTGCAACAAAGAATTACAGATGGAATTAAAGCGAGACCAAGTACTGGAAGCATTATCAAATGTTATAGAACCAGACCTCAAAAAAGATATAGTTTCTCAAAACCTTGTAGATGACCTCAACATTGAAGGCAACAAGATATCTTTAACTGTAAGTGTAGTTAATCCAGCAATGCACGCAAGAAAACGCATGCAGGAAGCGGTTAAATTTACATTAAACAGAGTCTTAGGAGATGATATTGATATTGAGACTACAGTAAAAGGAATGGCTAAAGAAGCGAAGGAAGCAAGACGTAAAATACTTCCTGATGTTAAGAAAATTGTTGCAGTAGCTTCTGGAAAAGGGGGTGTTGGTAAATCTACCGTAGCCTCAAATCTGGCGGCGGGACTTGCAAAGCAAGGTTTCAAGGTTGGGTTAATTGACGCTGATATATACGGTCCATCTATGCCGACAATGTTTGATGTTGTAGGTGAACGACCAACATCAATTGATGTAGAAGGAGAAAAGAAAATGGTACCCGTAATGTCTTATGGCATCCAGATCATGTCGATCGGGTTTTTTACTGATCCAAATGACGCAGTAGTTTGGAGAGGGCCTATGGCATCAAAAGCGCTAACACAAATGTTTACTGATACTCATTGGGGTGCTTTAGACTATTTGATTGTTGACTTGCCTCCTGGAACAGGTGATATACACCTTTCACTTGTTCAAACCGTACCCTTAGACGGAGCAGTAATTGTTTCCACTCCGCAGGAAGTTGCCTTAGCTGATGCTAGAAAGGGAGTTACCATGTTTGATATGGACAACATAAAAGTCCCTGTCCTTGGACTTATAGAAAACATGTCTTGGTTCACCCCAGCAGAACTCCCTGATAATAAATATTTTATCTTCGGTAGAGATGGCGTAAAAAACTTGGCTGAAGGCATGGGAAAACCATTTCTCGGGCATGTACCTTTAGTTCAAAGCATTCGTGAATCAGGCGATATTGGTAGACCAGCTGTATTTCAGGAAAACACTCCTATTTCTGAGGCATTTGATGAATTAGTTCGTAAATTTGTTGAAGAAACTAATAAGAGTTAATATGGCATTAGATGTCAAAGAAGTTACGAAACAAGTGAATGTCGCCTTAGAACAACTGAGACCTTTCTTGGAACAGGATGGCGGGAACATGGAGTTGATTGAGGTAACCGAAGAAGGAGTTGTTCGCGTAGAGCTGTTGGGTGCTTGTAGAGATTGTTCTATGAGTGCAATGACGATGAAAGCGGGTCTCGAAGAAGCTGTTAAAAAAGTTTCCCCTGAAGTTATTCGCGTGGAAGCCGTGAATAGCTTAGAGAAAACAACTAAATAGGCATATCCTGCCATGTTTGGTTTTAAAAACGCTTTTCAAGGACTTAGGTTAGCCTTTAAATCTGAACGCAACTTTAAAATCCAGATAATACTCTTTATTCTAGTTCTAGCTGCGGGTTTTTATTTCAAAATTCAGCGTGTCGAATGGATCGCCATTATCTTAATCTCTTCAATGGTACTATCGCTTGAGCTCATCAATAGTGCTTTAGAAAAGCTATGTGATTTATATTCCATAGAATTGAATCCTAAAATCAAATGGATCAAAGATGTTTCCGCAGCTGCAGTACTGATATCAAGCCTAGTATCTATAACAGTAGGACTAACAATCTTCCTACCCAAAGTACTAACTATGATAGAACAACAATAATTAGCAAACTTAGTTTTCTCATTATAGAAAATGATTATACTCATTTTCTCACTGCAGAAGAATGCGTTAATTTGCTGTCAACGCAACAATTCTTGACTAATGAAAAAAATACTAGTACCCACGGATTTTTCTGAATTTGCATTGAACGCTGCCAAACTTGCTGCTGATATTGCCAGAAAATTTGAAGCACGAATCTACTTTATTCACGTTGTAGATATTCCGTTCTATGAAACTGGTGTTATACCAGGTCAAAGTCAGCAAGATATTGCAGAAGGATTATTTATTCTTAAAAAAGCGAAAAAAGACTTTAAAGAGTTAATGAATCAAGATTTTTTGCAAGATCTTAATGTTGCTGAAGGAATTCAGTTTGGTGGTGTTTATGAAACTACAGTTGAACAGGCTGAGAAACATGGAATTGATTTAATCGTCATGGGGACCCATGGTTCGTCGGGATATGTAAATGATTTCTTTATTGGGAGTAATACTGACAAAATAGTCCGTCTCTCTAACATACCTGTTTTAACAGTAAAAGATGAAGTAAAAGATGCAAGTTTTAAAAACATTGTATTCGCAAGTGATTTTGATGAAGGTGTTGAGCAATCATTTCGGAAGATTTCGGAAATAGTGAATTACTTTGATGCAAAAGTTGATCTCGTTAGAATTATTACAAGAAGTGACTTCTACTATTCGGGACCTATCATTGATATTATGAATAATTTTGCTAAGAAAACAGGTCTTAAAAAGTTTGACTGCCACGTTTACTCTGCTGAAAGTGTACAGACTGGAATAAATGAATTTGCCCAAAAAACAAATGCAGATATTGTTACAACTGTTACGCAAGGTAGAAGAGGATTAGCTCGCTTATTTAATGGGTCAACAACTAAAGTAGTCATAAACTCAAGCTCTTTACCGGTTCTAACAGTAAAGGCAGAAAAAAGATAAAAATGGGAGTGCTAATAATTTGAAAATCTGTATGATAAAATATTTTGAATCATTTAGTGAAGATTTTTTAAATAATCCCTTGTTTTAAAGAAAATAAATTAACTATATTTGCACCCGCAGATTACTAAAATCGTAACGACGGTTTTTTATTAGTTTGAAAACATTAAGCCTTTAATTTACATTAAAGAACCATATAATAAAATTTATTCCTCCTTAGCTCAGCTGGTTAGAGCATCTGACTGTTAATCAGAGGGTCCTAGGTTCGAGTCCTAGAGGAGGAGCACAAAAGCCAGAGCGTGAAAACGTTTCTGGCTTTTTTGTTTTAAGCAGAAAAAAGCGGTCGAACAAATTGCTCAACCGCTTACTTAGTATACGTTTTTCAACGCTACCTTTTTAGTAGTCTTTTTGATCCTATTTTACCAGAATCACCAAAAAAGACTAGCATATAAACTCCGTTATCTTCATCACTCATATCTAGCATAACGTTACTCTGATTATTTGTAGCTAATGATTTCACAACTCTTCCTAGCATATCTGTTACAAGAATCGATTTAACTGAAGTAGAATTTCCTATATCGATGTTTACAATTTTGTTTGTCGGATTAGGAAACAATTTAAATGTATTCACTTCATTCGTAGAAAGAGTAGCATTATCAAAATTAAAAGGGGCTGAAGTACTAATACAGCCATTTGTGTCAGTAGCTGAAACAGTATAATCTCCTCCATCTACCAGCGTTATTGTTGTATTGGTTTCTCCTGAAAGAAGAACACCGTCTAAATACCATTGGTAAGAGTACCCCAAATCAGGAGTTGACAGCTCTGGAATATTCAGATCAGATGTAATTACAGGCACTGGAACAGCATTGTAGATATTAAGTGTATCAGAAACTATTATCTCTATAATTGGCTTATTGATAACATATGTGAAATTCAAAGGACCATTTGAACCAACTTGAGTGGTAACTCCATAATCATCTATTGACGGTAAGGTTAAAGTAACTAAAGCACCTGAACCTTCTGAATCATCAACACAGTTTTCGGGATCTTGTCCAAATAAGTTGGCATCATCATTATCCCATACTTGAACATCATATGGTGGGTTCGTAAGCTCTATATTCATAGAGAAAGTGATGGGAAGATCACTATCATCAAATGATGATTCATTATTGAAAACCTCATTACCATCTGCATCAAAGACAATAACATATAAGTCAGGATTACCAAAACCAATAGCATCACTACAGTTAACACTATTTAATGTAATCTCCTCCAAGAAGAAACCGAAAGTATCTATAATACATGAGTAATCAACATAATACTCTCCAGACCCCATATACGTTTGGTCAACTGGATTCTCCTGGTTCGATAAATTTCCATTATCAAAGTCCCAGTCATACATAAAGCCTTGGGTAATATTTGGAATTGGAACATAACCAGCACTGGGGTTATTATTTGTAAAAGAGACTGTTGTTTCACCACAACCAATCCCTGGAGACATTGTAAAACCTGCATTATTCTGAACTGGCGGCAAAACTTCCAAGTAAACAAAAAATTGAACAGGATTATTTTGCTGTATAGTTAAATCAGCAATTGCATCAATAGCAACTGCGTATTGACCTGGTATTAGCGGGGTTCCCCAGACCCGGGCACATCCATACGGATCTTGCTGTGGGTCATAATTACAACCATTTGCATCATTACTACATTCCCAATTCAACCCAGCAGGTGCATTTACCCCAACGATTTGAAAATTGGTGAAATTAAATCCTACTGTATCCGTCGGAAAAAGAAAGGAAATATCTGTGTCATAAAAATCTCCAACAGTTGCAGTTGGAAGTGTATCAGGATAGATCCCTGGTGATGTATTTGTATAATCTATTGTGCAAACTTGAGCATACGTCTGTTGCATAAAAAGCCCAAAAAGAGCAAGTAGTAGTGTTCTCATTTTGATTAATTTATAGTGTATAATAACAGGCAATATACAATATTTAAGTAACTGAAGAAAAAACTTACTTTAAATTCACTTTACATCATATTGACATCTAACTTAATCGAATAGGTCGTAACACCCTGTATTCATGCACCTTATGTTTTATACATATTTTTTTCAACAAAAGAATAAGTGAAATAATAAAGTTTATTGCTAGATTTAGAGTAGATCACTTACTACTATGAAGTACTTCATGCTTTTTTTATGTTTTTCTGTTTCGCTGTCATACAGTCAAATTCTAATCCAAAGGAGTTCTATCAATTCTTTTGGCTCCGTTGTTCAGAAAAATAACTTGAGACTATCGCAGAGTGCAGGTCAACCTTCGAATATCGGAAGAATGACAGACGAGGAAAATCGATTTATTCAACAAGGTTTTCAGCAGCCCATCTATACTTCTAGAATTGAAAACGAAATCGAACTTGTGATATTCCCAAATCCTAATAATGGTTATTTCTCAGTGCAATCCAACAGTTGGTTAGAGGGAAATATTAAGCTCCGTCTTTATGATAGCCAAGGCAGGTTATACTTTTCACATCCATATGATTCTGGGCGTTTGTTCAACGTTACAATACCAGATAGATTAGAAAGTGGCCTTTACACTATAGTTGTTAAAGACAAACAATCAATTTATTCACAGAAATTGATAATACAATAAAAATGAAAAATATAACTATTATCGCATTGATACTATTTGGGTTGACTTTGCCTGTCTTAGCGCAAGACTTCGCATTGAAAAACATTAGTGTAAATGGAGGCAAACAGTTCTCAAACTTTCTCTTTACTACTTCAAGTAATCAAAAAGATCAAACATTATCCTATCAAATGTATAATGCATTCACTATAAATGGATCTTTTTCAAGTTCAAAGCACACCATTCGTCCTGAATTGCAAATAAGACAGGCAGGCGCAAAAAAATCTATCCAAAACACACCTGTTTCATGGAAAATGAATTACTTCAATTTCAATATCGGTTACGGATATGCCTTACTGCAAACGGATCGATTCGAGGTTCAAACAGGTGCCGCATTTGGCTTGGGATATATGCTGAACGGTGAGCAAATGATTGGAAATACTCGATTATCCATCATTGAAGAACAATCGATGAATCGATTTGAAATTAGCGCTCATGGTTTTGCTAACCTAAAAACATTTATTTCGGAAAATCTAAGCCTTTCACTTGAATACAGGTTTGGCGCAGGATTAAACCATATCGAAAACGATATTTCTGATCAAAAAACAAGAAACATATTTCACAGTGCATTACTTGGAATAGGAATTAATATTTAAACAAATTAGAAGCTATGAAAAAAATTATTTCCACACTTATTGCTTCATGCTTACTTTTTCTGGTGATTGGGCAAGCACCGCCTCAAGGTATAAATTATCAGGCTGTAGCTATGGATTTCTCAAATGCCGAAATTCCTGGGACGGATGCAATGAATATTCCAGTCAAGAATGAAGCTATTAAGGTAAGATTTTCCATAATAAAAGATCAAATTAACGGTGTAACAGCATATCAGGAAGAACATACTACGACTACTGATCAAAATGGCTTATTTCAATTAATTATAGGAACAGGTTTTCAGTTAAGTACTGATGGCTTCTCGGATATGGATTGGAGCTCTGGATACCACTTTTTAAAGGTTGAAATTGACATTTCTGGGAGTTATTTAGAGATGGGGACTCAGCAACTTTGGAGCGTACCTTATGCTCTATACAGTGAGCGTGCAGGAAATGGAATTCAAGACATACTCGATAACGGAGATGGTACTGCAACTTTTATTTTCGAAAATGGAATTACATATACAACAGACAATATGGTCGGACCTCAAGGGCCAATTGGACCGCAGGGACCACAAGGACCTCAGGGTGCAGATGGTGCTCAAGGACCTGCTGGACCACAAGGAATCCCTGGAAATAATGGAATATCTTTAAATTGGCTTGGTACTCTTACTGCAAATCCAGGATCTCCATCTCTCAATGATGCCTATTACAACTCAAACGATGGAGTTTCTTACGTTTGGGATGGTTCAAGCTGGCAAATCATCGCTCAAGATGGAATGAGTGGCGGCGGAGGAGCCAATACACTTGATCAAGCTTATAACGAAGGTGGTGCTGGTTCTGGTAGAATTATAACTACAGACAACGGAGCTGTTGAGATCAATAATGCAGGCGGAAACACCACCGCTCTTGAAGTAAATACGCCTGAATTCAATTCCTTCGGTATTGACGCTACTAATACAAATACGGGTGTAGCCATTCGCGGTCAAAACACAAATGCGTCAAATGGTTTTCCTGCAATTCAAGCTGAAACAAATAGCTCAGGAGCTACGAATTCTGCTTTCCTCGCTCAAAACACTGGTGCTGGTTATGCCGTGGCAGGTCAAATCCCTTCTACAGCATCGGGAACAGCAGCGGTTTATGGTAACAACCTTCGTACAACAGGAGGATCTGGTGTAAGTGGTATTGGCTTAAATGGTGTCATTGGAGAATCAACCAATGGAGCTGGATATGGTATTTATGGAAATAATTCTACAGGTGTTGGACTCGCAATAGGAACTTACGGCATTGGATTCAACGGCATATATGGACAAACAACGGATGCAGCAACTGGATGGGCAGGATATTTCACTGCTGACATTGGTATAGACGGAGCTGTTTTTGCCTTAGGAGCTGGTAATTTCAACTTGAGTGATCGACGCCTAAAAACAAATATAAACCCAATTGAAAGTGCTTTAAGTAAGATAGTTCAACTGAACGGAAAGTATTATACGATCACTACAAAACATCTCGGTCAAGATGGAGAGGCAGAAGAAAGAACCCGCGAAGAATATGGTGTAATTGCGCAAGAAGTTGAAGCTCTTTTTCCAGAGATGATTGAAGAAAAAGCAATTTTCAACAATGTAGGTGACGATACAGTCTATAAAGCTGTAAACTACCAGCAACTTATTCCAGTATTAATAGAAGCAATAAAAGAACTTAACGGAAAGGTAGCATCATTAGAAGAAGTTATTCACGAATATCAAACTGAGCAATCAGGAGGATCTCAAAACTAAGTTTAAAGAGATCTATTCTTTAAATCAAGGTTACTAAGTTTATGGAAATAAGGGCCAGCAAGATGCTGCTCTAAGAGATTAAGATGATCTATCCTATGACAATCTGAACCTACATAGTCGATAAGCTTTTTATCTACGAGCATCTCTGCTTGTTTTTTTATTGGCTTCCCATAATGGCCTGTTAGCGAATTTAAGTTCATTTGAATGTGCACCCCCCTATTTTTCAAATCTTCCATAGCTTTCTCACCGTCGTCAAGGTAAAAAGAATAGCGCTCAAAATGGGCAAGTACAGGCTGGTATCCATTATTTTTCAAAGCAAAGATTGCCTCATTGACTTGCCTAGGCTTGGCACTAAATGAAAATTCAAAAAGAACATTATTCTTTCCAAAAGTAAGAAGGTTACCTTCCTCAATTTTATCAATAAAAAACTCATCAGTATAATACTCAGCCGCCGCCTCTATTTCGATATCAATCTTTAATCTCTCTATTGCATCACGAACTTGTTCTAAACCCTTGTGGATAATTTCAGGAGTATTCTTGTAATGATCAGACATTATATGAGGAGTAGTGATCAGTTTACGATAACCTAGCTCTTTGAATCTAAGAATCATACCAATCGAGTGATCCAAAGATTCGGACCCATCGTCAATACCTGGTATAAGATGGCTATGCATATCAACTGCAATATCACTCAAGTCGTAAGGTTCTCTTTTCTTAGACTTAAATAATGAAGATAGCAAGCTCATAATTTATTATTGATTGTAGTGTTCTTCGTAATAGGCTTTATAGTCGCCTGAAACCACATGTTTCACCCATTCTTGATGCTCGAGGTACCACTCGACTGTTGATTCAAGTCCCTCTTCAAATGTAATCGACGGTTTCCAACCTAGTTCCGCTTCCAGTTTTGATGCATTAATTGCATACCTTCTATCATGTCCGGCCCTGTCTTTAATGAAGACCATATTCTTCGCTGTTTCACCTTCCTCTCTATTGAGTTTTCGATCAATAATAGAGGCCAAGCGCTTAACTAAATCAATATTGGCCCATTCATTCAATCCACCAATATTGTATGTTTCTCCATTTTTACCGTTATGGAAAATCTCATCAATGGCGGAGGCGTGATCTTCTACCCAGAGCCAATCTCTGATATTCTTACCATCACCATAAATTGGTAAATCCTTCCCTTCAACTGCATTATGAATCATTAGAGGAATCAACTTTTCAGGAAATTGATGACTTCCATAATTATTGGAGCAGTTCGAAATACGAATTTCTAATCCATAGGTATGATTATAAGCTCGTACAAAGTGATCAGAACTTGCTTTCGAAGCGGAATAAGGACTTCTTGGATCGTAAGCCGTTGTTTCTTCAAACAAGCCTTCATCTCCTAAACTCCCGTAAACCTCATCTGTTGATATATGATAAAAGACGTGACCTGCTAAATCGCCCCAGTACTCTCTAGATACATTCATTAGATTAACCGTACCAACAACATTCGTTTGCACAAACTCCATTGGACCCGAAATAGACCTATCTACATGAGATTCTGCAGCTAGATGTATAATGTCAGTTATGCCAAATTCTTGCATGGCAGCATTTACATCTTCTCTACTGCAAATATCTCCTTTGAAAAAAGTATAGTTCTCCTTTCCTTCAATATCTTCGAGGTTTTCAAGGTTTCCAGCATAAGTAAGCTTATCAAAATTCACAATCTGATAATCGGGATATTTTTCAACGAATCTTCTTACGACATGAGAACCAATAAATCCTGCACCTCCTGTAACTAATATTTTCTTTGTGTAAATCATTTACAAACTCCAGTATTCTAAATCCTCGATTTGATCTTTATAAATACCTTTTACATCAATAAATACTCCATGACCATTCTTAAAGTACTTCTTGAAGTCGTCTTCAGTTTTGTTAGCATATTCATCGTGATTAACAGCCACTATTACCGCATCGTAATCACTACCAGCATTCTCAACTAACTTTACCCCGTATTCATGATCCATCTCTTTTGAAGAAGCATGAGGGTCAATAACATCAACATGCACAGCGAAAGACTTTAGCTCATTAATTACATCAATTACTTTTGAATTCCTTATATCGCTTACATTCTCTTTAAAGGTTGCTCCCATTACTAAAACTTTAGAGTCTCGCATGTTCTTACCTTGAGCAATCATCTTTTTAACACATTGCTTACCAATGTAAAAGCCCATTGAGTCATTGACATAACGACCACTATTTATAACCTTTGCATGATAGCCTGCCTGTTTAGCCTTGTGTGTAAGATAGTATGGATCAACACCTATACAATGCCCTCCAACTAAACCAGGTGTGAAATTTAAGAAGTTCCACTTTGTACCCGCAGCTTCAAGAACATCATACGTATTGATATCGAGTTTATCAAAAATAATTGACAATTCATTAATCAGTGAAATGTTTACATCTCGTTGCGTGTTCTCAATGATTTTTGCTGCTTCAGCAACTTTCATCGATGCAGCTCTATGGACTCCTGCAGTAACCACAAGTTCATAAATCTTAGCGATATTGTCTAAGGATTCATCACAACTACCCGAAACAACCTTTACGACACTCTGAAGTGTATGTACTTTATCTCCCGGATTAATTCGCTCAGGTGAATAACCAACTTTAAAGTCTTCATTAAACTTCAGTCCGGACTCATTTTCAAGAATTGGAATACAGTCCTCTTCAGTACAACCTGGATAAACTGTAGATTCAAAAACAACATAATCCCCTTTCTTCAGCACTTTACCAACCGTTTCAGACGCACCTAGCAAAGGAGCAAGATTTGGTAGATTTGAATCATCAATCGGAGTCGGAACAGCTACAACAAAAAATGTAGCATCTTTTAGGTCATCAGTGTTCGCCGTAAATTCGATATCACAACCATCAAATTCACTACTATCCAATTCTTTGCTTGGATCTTGATTGTTCTTCATCATATCAACACGCTCGGCATTAATATCAAAACCTATCACTTTAACCTTTCTTGCGAATTCTAGTGCAATTGGAAGACCTACGTAACCTAAGCCGATTACCGCTAACTTCTCTTCACCATTTAATATCTTATTATACTTTGAATTGCTCATCTCTCACATTATAAATTCGTTCAATAATTTCAACCACTTTTAACCCTTCAAGGGCATTTGTTGTAGCTGTTGTTCTTCCTTTTAGCGTATCAACTACATTCTCAATGATGTAATGATGGTTAGCTGCAGAGCCTTTATATGCGCCATAATCATTCCCTGGGTTCGTAGGAGCTAATTCAGGCATCTCGTAATCTTTAACATTACAAACTTCTACTTCATTCATGTATTGACCTCCAATTTTAATAGAGCCTTTTTCACCAATTATAGTAATGGAAGATTCAAGATTTTGATTTGCAACAGCAGTTGAGTAGTTTATACTCCCCATACCGCCTTGAACAAAATCAAAACTAACAAAACCTGAATCCTCAAAATCCGTAAGATCCTTATGATTGAAATCTGCAAACTTTCCTTGAATATTTTTAATATCACCAAATAACCAATACATAATATCAATGAAATGGGAAAACTGAGTGAATAACGTACCACCGTCTAAATCACTTGTTCCTTTCCAGCCTCCTTTTTTGTAGTAGCGATCATCACGATTCCAATAACAATTGAGCTGAACCATATG
>CBFHXS010000041.1:0-3687 GCA_965659845.1 Brumimicrobium sp. | reverse complement strand
GCTCCAATAAACGCGAACTCTCCGATGTCATGACCACATACAATGGTTGCATTCGCACCGATAGAAGCTCCTTTCCTTACTGTAGTCTTACTATATTGTCCTCTGCGAACTACAGCACTTCGCGGGTTTACAACATTTGTAAAAACCATAGAGGGACCTAAAAAAACATCATCTTCACAAATCACCCCAGTGTATATAGATACGTTATTTTGAACCTTTACGTTGTCTCCAAGAATAACTTCTGGAGAAATAACTACGTTTTGACCTATATTACATGTATTACCAATTTTACAATTAGGCATAACGTGCGAAAAATGCCAGATTTTAGTACCCTGACCAATCTTGCAACCTTCGTCTATGATTGCAGTTTCATGTGAGAAGTAATCCATATTAGTTTATAAAGCCTTCAAAGTTATTATGTTCTTTCTTATAAAGCTCTTCTTCAGAAAGATTTTTAAAATATTCATAGGTTATACTTAAGCCTTCGCTCCTTGACACTTTAGGTATCCAATCCAAAAGCTCTTTTGCTAGTGTAATGTCCGGTTGTCTCTGCTTTGGATCATTTTGAGGAAGGTCCTTATAGATAACCTTTTGATCAGTCTTTGTCAATTCAATAATCTCTTCTGCAAAAGAACCAATAGTTATCTCATCAGGATTTCCAATATTAACAGGGTCTGAATAATCACTATGCAATAACCTGACGATACCTTCAATAAGATCATCAACATAACAAAATGCCCTAGTCTGGCTTCCATCACCGAACACTGTGAGATCTTCACCTCTCAAAGCTTGACCAATAAATGCAGGTAAAACACGTCCATCGTTTAGTCGCATTCTTGGGCCATACGTATTAAATATCCTAACTATTCTAGTCTCTAAACCATGATATGTATGATAAGCCATTGTCATAGCTTCCTGAAACCTCTTCGCCTCATCATACACTCCTCTTGGGCCAATAGGGTTTACGTTACCCCAGTAAGCTTCTTTCTGAGGATGAATCTCAGGGTCTCCATACACCTCTGAAGTAGAGGCTATTAAAACCCGCGCTTTCTTAGATCTGGCAAGGCCTAAGCAGTTATGAATTCCTAACGACCCAACTTTTAACGTTTGAATCGGAATCTTCAAATAATCTATAGGACTTGCTGGAGAGGCGAAGTGAAGGATGTAATCCAACTCACCGGGAACGTGAATAAATTTCGAAACATCATGATTATAAAACTCGAAATTCTCTAAAGGAAATAAGTGCTCAATATTTTCTATCCTTCCAGTAATTAGGTTATCCATGCCAATCACATGGTAATCATCTTTGATAAAGCGATCACACAAATGAGAACCTAAAAATCCAGCTGCTCCAGTTATTAAAATTCTTTTTCTTGCCATTAAGTGAAATTTAAGAGTGAATTGTTGCTCTACCTATCGAACTATAATAGAAACCATTTTCCTTCATTTCTGCTAGATCGAAAAGGTTACGACCATCAAAAATAACAGGTGCGTTGAGTTTATTCTTTACTTTAGAAAAATCTGGATTTCTAAAAACAGACCATTCTGTAGCAATAAGAAGTGCATCAGCGCCTTCTAACGCCTCATACTGATTCGAAACAAAGTCAATTCTGTCTCCCAACAATGATTTTACATTATCCATAGCCTCTGGATCAAAAGCCACAATCTGAGCCCCCTTATTAAGCAAAGCTTCTATTAGATATAGAGAAGGTGCTTCTCTAATATCATCAGTATCTGGCTTAAAGGCTAATCCCCAAAGCGCAAGTTTTTTCCCGTTTACATCCCCAAAATAATCCTGAACCTTTTCAAACAGCTTAAGCTTTTGTTGATCATTGACTTCGAGTACTGCATCTATTATTGAGAATTTATAATCGTTTTGGTGTCCACTTTTCAATAATGCACTTACATCTTTTGGAAAGCAACTTCCTCCGAAGCCTATTCCCGGATATAAGAATCGATGTCCTATTCTAGTATCAGATCCCATTCCCACTCTAACCTTATCCACATCTGCACCAACTTTCTCGCAGAAATTAGCCACTTCATTCATGAAGGTAATCTTGGTAGCTAAGAATGAATTTGCTGCATACTTTGTCAGTTCTGCGGATTTTTCATCCATAAATATCAACGGGTGACCATCACGTATAAATGGTTTATAAAGCTCTCTCATTATTGATTTAGCCTTTTCATCACTCGTTCCGACTACAACTCTGTCTGGATTTAGAAAATCGTCAACGGCAAAACCCTCTCTGAGGAATTCAGGGTTAGAAACTACGGCAAATGGAACATCTGTCTTTGCTTGTACAGCAGCTTCAACTTTCTCTGCAGTCCCAACCGGAACTGTTGACTTATCTACTATCACTTTATATTCAGTGATTAACTCTCCCAATTCACCCGCTACATTTAAAACATAGCTCAAGTCAGCCGAACCATCCTCACCCGGAGGAGTTGGTAATGCGAGAAATATAATCTCAGCATCTTTAACCGCAGCCGCAAGATCAGTGGTGAACTGAAGTCTGTTTTGTTTAATATTCCTGTCGAAGATGACATCCAAGTGAGGCTCATAGATTGGAACTTCACCGTTTTTCATTCGATCGACTTTCGACTTATCGATATCTACACAAGTGACACTATTTCCTGTTTCAGCAAAACATGTACCTGTAACTAGGCCTACATAACCAGTTCCGACAACAGCTATTTTCTTCATGATTGTATATAAGATATTACTGATTCTGTTATATATTGTAATTGGTCTTTTTCGAGTTCTGTATGCATAGGCAATGAAAAAACACGAGATGTTAGCCAATCTGTAACTGTCAGGTCTTCACATCGAGTATCTATGGAAGCAAACATTTTCTGAGCATGCGCAGGAACGGGGTAATAAATCATTGCTGGAATATCTTTTTCTTTCAGAAAATCAATAAGTCCATCACGGTCAACCGAATCATCTAACTTCAGTGTGTATTGGTGAAAGACATGCTTGGTCTTTTCGTCCCTTACTGGAGTTGTAATTTCTGCTATCGATTCAAATGCATTATCATAAAACGCAGCCGCTTCTCTTCTCGAGTCTATGTAGGAATCCAAACGTTTAAGTTTCGCTTTTAGAACAGCGGCCTGTATAGTGTCTAATCTAGAATTACAGCCCACCATATCATGATAATATCTTTTACTCTGACCATGATTCGCGACCATTCTTAAGGCATCAGCTAGCTCATCGTTATTCGTGCAAATAGCTCCTCCATCACCATAACACCCAAGGTTTTTCGAAGGAAAGAAACTTGTACAACCTATATCACCAATTGTACCTGTTTTCTTTTTGGTTCCATCACTGAAGGTATAGTCTGACCCAATTGCCTGAGCGTTATCTTCTATCACGAATAAATTATGTTTCTTAGCAATTTTCATTATTGCCTCCATATCACAAGACTGACCATAGAGATGAACAGGAACAATTGCTTTTGTATTAGGTGTAATAGCATTTTCAATAGCCTCTGGCGAAATGTTAAATGTATCCTTATCACAATCGACAAAAACAGGTTTCAACCTCAATAAACCCACAACTTCAGTAGTCGCAATGTAAGTATATGATGGCGTAATCACCTCATCTCCCGGCCTCAGACCTAAAGCCATCATCGCAATCTGCAATGCGTCTGTTCCATTTGCACAAGGTATTACGTGTTTTGCACCCAG
>CBFHXS010000040.1:0-20454 GCA_965659845.1 Brumimicrobium sp. | reverse complement strand
CTAACCGTCCAAATCCCTTCTTGATATTCATAAACATAAGAAGTATCGAAATAATCGCCTGTTGATGAGTAAGGCCCACGGTAAAAATCAGTTGACTGGCCGAATAGTCTTCCGGCCAACTTTAAATCACCATTTTGATCTGTTCCACCAAACCAAAATCCTGTATTATATATCAAATGATTACCACTCCCGCTTGGCAATTCATATCCTGGGGATCCCGAAAATTGAGCATTGAACAACCCTCCTTGATCATTCAGAATGGCGGACACACTATTGGCACTTATAGTATCGCTTATTTGTTGAGCAATTGTAGTTGCACCGAACAATATTATTGATGGAATTAAAAGTAGTAATTTAATAGATTTCATGTTTAAATGTTTGGATGTTGAATACGAAACTAATGAAAACTGTAGGGGTAAATAAATTAATCAAGAAATATTTATTCAACCACATGTTTGAGTTATTCAAATGCTAATAACTATTAGTTAGAGTTAGAAAGAGTCAATTCAGACGACAGTATATAAACTGGGATCACCTTTATTTACATCTTTGCCTTCTTCTCTAAAAACTCCTCAATCTTATCGTAACAGTGATCCAACTGCTCATTAGTTGTACAATAAGGTGGATTCAAGAATAGAACGTTACCAAGTGGGCGCAAAAGCATACCATTTGCATAGAAAAAGTCAACAGCCTCCTCGCGAATAGAAGAGAAATATGAACTCCCTTCCCCTACTTCGATTTCAACAGCCAGTATTGTTCCGCTTTGCCTCAAATCGCTTAACCTGTACTTCCCGCTTATTCTTGAACGGAATGCAGCATGTTTTTCACAAATTCGATGAATGTTATCTTGACTTTCTTCAGTCTCGAAAATATCCAATGTTGCACAAGCTGCGGCACAAGCTAATGGATTCCCAGTATATGAATGTCCGTGAAGTAATGCTTTCGTCTTTTCGTCGTGCAAAAATGCTTCAAAAACATGTTCCTTGGTTACTGTTAGACCTAAAGGGAGAGTTCCTCCTGTTATTCCTTTCGAAAGACAAACAATGTCTGGAGTATCATCACAGTGGTTCATTGCGAACATTTTACCTGTTCTTCCCCAACCTGTCATCACCTCATCAAAGATAAAGAGCACGTCGTATTCCTTTGCGAGCTTCATGAGCTCATTCAAGAACTCAGGCCGATACATTTGCATTCCCGCACTACCCTGAACTAATGGCTCGACAATAACTCCTGCAAACTCTCCCGATTTAAAAAGTTCCTCTGCTTTTTTCAGGCACTCATCCTCTCTTTCCTCTGAAGGAAAAGGCAAATAATCCGCTTGAAAAAAGAACGATTCAAATGGTTTATTAAAATACCCCCGTTGACCTAAACTCATAGCTCCAAATGTATCACCATGATACGCTCCTTCAAGTGCTAGAAAACGTTTCTTTTCAATGCCCTTATTGAACCAATACTGCATCACCATTTTAATAGCGACTTCAACTGCTGTACTTCCATTGTCAGAGTAAAATACACGTGAGTAACCCTGCGGGAGAACCTCAACAATTCGTTCTGCCAATTCAACTACTTTGGGATGAGTTGCTCCTGCCAGTACAATATGATCTATCTTCTGAAACTGATCACTGATTGCTTTTCCAATATGAGGATGCCCATGACCATGGACATTAACCCACCATGAGGAATTACAATCAATATATTCTTTTCCGTCTTCGGCAGTTAGCACACTATCTTTAGCCTCAACTATAGGTAAAGGCGCCTTATCCGTTTTCGCTTGTGTAAAGGGGTGCCATACGACACGTTCATCGCGATCAACTAAGCTCATATAATAATCCTTTGAGTTTTTCTGATTGATCCTTTATGAATTCAGGTGTTAAATCATCCGCCCAAGGTATTCTAGCTAATTGCTTTACACCTGTATTGCGCTCAATAATGGACTCGGTAACTTCATTTTCCTCACCTACGTAAACCAAACCTATAATATTCAATCCTTCCAGCTTCAATCTATCAATAGTCAGAAGTGTATGATTAATACTTCCTAAATAATGTCTAGATACCACAACAACAGGCATTCCTGCTTTCTTATAAATATCTAAGAATGTTTCATGATGTTCATTCAATGGAACCATTAATCCGCCAGCTCCTTCGAGCACAAGAGGTTGATCAGTTCTTGGAAATTGAATATCCGAAACACGCATCTGCACACCATCTATCTTAGCTGCACCATGGGGAGCCATTGGTGTTTTTAATCTAAAGATTTCTGCAGCTATAGTTACCTTATCGGAGGTTAAATTCCCCACCTTCATACTATCGGAATTATCAAGATCTCCGGCCTGAGCAGGTTTAAAATAACAAGCAGTCAAAGCCTCAGAAATAATAGCACTAACGACGGTTTTACCAACGTCAGTCCCAATTCCAACTATCGAAACTCCTTTCATCATCTCAACTCTGCTTTCAACTGTTTATTCAATTGCTCATAAATCTTATCCATGATCTTATCCACCTGCTGATCTTTCAGTGTTTTTTCGTCATCTTGAAATGAAAAGCTAACTGCATATGATTTCTTCCCTTCTGGAAGTTTATCTCCTTCATAGACATCAAATAAATTTACATTCCTAAGTAACTTTCGATCCGTCTTGAATGCAATATGTTCAATCTCACTAAATGTAACGTGCTCTTCTAACAAAAGCGAAAAATCTCTTCTTACAGCAAATGTTTTCGGCAGTGCAGAAAACTTAACTTTATTTCTATTCCCTAAACTAATGATCATGTCCCAATCAAGATCAGCAATAAAAACTTGTTGTTTTACACCAAACGACTTGTTGGTCTTTGCCGATGTCCAGCCAATCTCACCAATCTTATTCTTTTGTATAGACAACTGTATACCATCAGACAAAATAGATTTATCTAAAGCTTTTGATGATACCATTTTATTCAATCCTAATCGTTCTAAAAGAGAAACGACAATACCTTTCAATGAATAAAAGCTAGTAACTTCATTTGACGAATTCCATTGCTCTTCATCCTTTCTTCCCGAAAGAAAAATTGATAAACGTCTGTTCTCATGATATCCATCCTCAAATTTGTGGTAAACCTTTCCAAACTCAAATAAACCTAAATCAGATTGTTGACGATTCTGATTATGAGCAATACTAGACAAACCATGATAAATTAACGTTTGACGCATTACATCAAGCTCATTACTTAGCGGATTAAGCATTTTAACGCTTCTATCGTTAGAAAGAACATCTCCACCTTCCTGTTCTAAAATTTTCGAAGAAGTCAAAGAATTGTTCATCATTTCGAAATACCCTTGACTCACCAATAAATCTGCAATCGTATTCATTCGTTTCTCTTCACTTCGAAGGTCTTGATCTGACAAGCTAATGTTCCATTTCTCAGGAAGAGTAATGTTATTAAACCCATAGATACGAAGAACCTCCTCTATAACATCGGCCTCTCTGGTAACATCAACGCGATAAGTAGGAACTTTAAGCTGAACTTGACCTCCATTATTATGTAAAATTTCAATATCTAAAGACTTAAGGATTTCGCCAATTTTCTCAACCTCCAAATCATTACCTATCAATTGATTGCATCGCTCATAACTAAACGCTACTTCATTCGGCTCTATTTCATGTGGATAACGATCAATTGGCTCCTGAACGATTCGCCCTCCAGAAACCTCTGCAATCAATACCGCAGCTCTTTTCAAAGCAAAGTCAATCATATTAGGATCTACTCCCCTTTCAAATCTAAAGGAAGCATCTGTATTCAATCCATGATGTTTAGCGGAAGTTCTTATCGTCACTGGATCAAAATATGCTGCTTCTAAAAATATACCTTTAGTAGTTTCCTTAACTCCAGAGTCTGCACCACCAAAGATACCAGCAAGACACATATTTTCATCTCCATTGGTGATCATTAAATCTTCAGAAGTTAACTCTCTCTCCTCTCCGTCAAGTGTCTTGAACTTTTCTCCTTGTTTAGCTTTCTTAACAACAACCTTTTCTCCTACATTCTTTAAGTCAAAAGCATGTAAAGGAGTTCCTAATTCATGCATTACATAATTAGTTACATCGACTATATTATTAATTGGTGTCAAGCCAATCGACAGCAATGAATTCTTTAACCAATCTGGGGAAGGATGAACATCAACATCAGTAATTACTGTCCCCATATATCTAGGGCAAGCCTCACTATCCTCGACCTCTATTTTGATATTATGTCCGGTGTTTTGAACTTCAAACGTACTAATATCAGGCAGTTGAAGCGCTAATCTTTCAACATCGTGCACATTAGTATAAGCAACTAAATCTCTAGCTACTCCAACATGACCTAATGCATCGCTTCTATTCGGAGTAAGTCCAATCTCAAGAACGTAGTCGTTCTCCAATTGAAAATAACTAGCTGCAGTATCACCAACTTTAGCATCTTGAGGCAGAACCATAATCCCATCATGAGAAACACCAATTCCAAGTTCATCTTCTGCACAAATCATTCCTGCAGATTCAACACCTCGAATTTTAGACTTTTTTATCTTAAAAGGATCTTCAGGACTAGGGTACAATGTTGTTCCTACTGTCGCCACAACGACCTTTTGACCTTCTGCTACATTAGGTGCACCACAAACAATTTGAAGATCTTCACCTGATCCTACATCAACTTTGGTTACGTTCAATCGATCAGCGTTTTCATGCTTCTCGCAACTTAAAACCTTACCAATAACTACACCTTCTAAACCACCTTTAACACTTTCTACCTGCTCAAAACTTTCAATTTCAAGCCCTGTATCAGTCAAGATGTTACTCACCTCCTCTGGTGAAAGCGAAGTTTTTGCATATTTTTTTAGCCAACTGTAGGATACTTTCATGATAATCTATTTCCCTTTTTCAAAGGCCAAAAATAGCAAAATTGTAAAGATTAAGCGCCTTACATTGAGTTGAAGATTTAGGTAAAGCCAATAATTGTTAGCTAGAAATGAACCAATTCCCTATTTTTGATAGAAATCAATTTTCCTTTAGATATGTTAACTCGAATTAAAATTACATTTATCACTATTTTTCTTGCACTAAATGTCTTTGCTCAGCAACATTATACAGGAATATCAAGTGACAACTTTGTTGGCTATAACAGCTCTTACCTGAACCCTGCGTCTATAGTTAATACAACTAATAAGTTTTCTCTCACGTCTTCTTTTGTTTTTTTAAATTCAAACAATTACCTCGGAACGAATTCTAGTATTATAAGCATAGCATTCGGAAATGAACAACAGCGTTACCGAGATCATTCTTCAGCGGGTTATGAAATGAATAGTTTTTCATTTGACGTAATTGGAGGTTACTTTGAAATTGATCATAATAATTCCGTAGGGTATTCTTTACGCATCAGACAGTTTGGAAATATGGATGGAATACCTGATGCCTTGACAAAAGCTAAAGATGATGATTTCACTGAAAATCCAGTGGGCACTTCGATTGATTTCACAGCTTTGAATTACTCGCAATTTGCCTATACCGAGCATCGTTTTAATTATGCTAGAGTTATTCAAGATGACACCCCTCACTTTATTAAAGCTGGTGCTGCATTCAAATTAATCAATGGTCACGACGCAACATATTTATACGCAGACGAAGGAAGTTTTGAATTCCAAAGTCAGAATGGTGTTGGTGGCGACTTTGATGGTATACAATTCAACTATGGACGTGCTGAAAAAGACAACGCTTTCTCTTCTCGAAGACTAGGATTTGGCTTTGATTTTGGTGCTGTTTATGAATATAGACCTGATCCAGACTCCTATTTATATGATATGGATGGAGAAACAAATATTGAGCGTTACGACCAGAAAAAATATCTATTCAAAATTGCTGCATCCATTAATGACATCGGAAGAGTCAAGTTCGCAAAAGATACAAATTCGTATGATTTTACAAATGATGGTGACTTTGTAGACCTTGATGACATATCATCACTAGGATTCGGAGGCGGAGGCGGAGGTGCTTTCTCTATCTTCAAGAACTTTGATAATATGGCTACAGATGGGGTAAAATCTGCAGATAATGAAGAGACGTTCAACATGGGATTGCCTACTACATTCAATTTGATGGGTGATTATAACATTTGGAAGAACTTTTATGCAAGCTGGACCTCTATTATTCCATTAAAAAGAAGACGTGATCCGCATAAGTCACATTTTAAGGCAATACATACTTTAACTCCAAGGTATGAATCCAATCAAGTCTCAGTAATGCTGCCTATATCTTTCCAAAGAAATGGACAAATTAACTTGGGTATAGCAGGTAGGTTTTCTTTTGAAAATGGGGTTTCAATATTCGCGGGAGGAAACAACTTCACGGGATCATTAGGAAAACGATCAAGTTACACTCAAAACTTCTTCATGGGCATAAGCTTTGGTATGCCCTACACTGTTCCAAAAGATACTGATAAGGATAAAGTATCTGACCGTATAGATGATTGTATTTATGATCCAGGACCTCTTTCTCTGAATGGTTGTCCAGATACAGACAAAGATGGAATACCAGATAAGGAAGATTATTGTATTTATGACCAAGGCCCTAAACGTCATAATGGTTGCCCTGACACTGATGGAGATGGCGTTATTGATCTGAATGACCAATGTCCAGACACACCTGGATTGCCAATACATTACGGTTGTCCTGATTCAGATAAGGATGGTGTGATCGATGTTGCTGACAGATGCCCAGATGTCCCTGGTATTGAACTTAACAATGGATGTCCAATGGAGAAAAACGCATGTTGTACTGACAATGACGGTGATGGATTCCCGAACGATCTTGACGATTGTCCTGATTTAGCCGGGTCAGTTTATAATAATGGATGTCCAATAGACTCAACTAACTTAAATGAAGTTGAGCTGAGAGAAATCAAGGAACAAAAAGATCCGAATCACACGATCAATGAAGTTGAGATGATTGAGGAAAGTCAAGAAGAAAATAAAGACGAAAGCCAACCTGAACAAATTGAAGAAATCGAGGACCAATCTGGTGCAGATGTGTTAAAAATCTACTTTAATGTAGATGACGCAACAATTTCTGATGAAGACAATAAAAAGATAAAAGAACTCGCAGAAAAATACGGTGATGGGTATACGTTCAAAGTAGTTGGACATACTGATAACGATGCGTCAGAAAACTACAATCTAATTTTATCTAGAAAACGTGCCGAAGTTGTAAAAAGAAAACTAATAACGTATGATATAGATTATGAGAATATTGAAGTAATGTTCTATGGAGAATGGAAACCTCTTCGAAAAAATACACAACCAGGTAACAAGAGGTTCAATAGAAGAGTTGAAATAATTGTTGAGAAAAATTAGAGAAAAGACTCGAAAAAGCATAAAAGAGGTGAAGTTTATTCTTCACCTCTTTGTTTTTTATAAGATATCTTAACTTTGTAAAAAATACCTCTCGTGACTCAAAAGGCAGATAAACTAATTGAATTTAATCAGGATATTTCTTCTATCGCTCTGCCTGAAAGATTCACTTTTCCTTTTTACTATCAGCCACATCCATTAGCTGAAATAGCTGCTAGCGAACTCCAAGAATATATTCATCAACATGACTTTGGACATGATTTTGGTGTCGAAAAAAACTCGGAAGAATCAATAGGTAAAATGTTTGGTGTTTTAGTTGTTCAAGATAAAAGAGGACATCTAGGTTATTTAGCAGCCTTTTCCGGTAAAGTTGGAGATCGAAATGATCATGAGCATTTCGTTCCCCCTGTTTATGACATGCTGACTAAAGACAGTTTCTTCCTAAAAGAAGAGCACAACATCACAAAGTTGAATTCAGAATTGCACGAACTCTTGGACCTTCCTGAATATAAGTCTCTTCTTGTTGAAAAAAATAATATTCTGGAACGTCAGAAAACTCAAGAAGATACAGTTAGAAATAAGTTAATCAAAGGTAAGCAGTTAAGAAAAGCCAAAAGAAAGGCTAAACAAGAAGTATTAAGTGCAGAAGAGTTTGACATATTCAATAAAAAGCTAGCACAAGAAAGCATAGACAGTAAACTGGAGCTCAAGCAGCTATTACGACATCAAAAATATATCCGTGACGAAATAGAGGAAAAGCTATTGCCTTTTGAGAAAAAAATCACAGCTATAAAAAGGGAGAGAGTAGAACGTTCTGTAGCACTTCAAGATCGATTATTCGAATCATATCAATTCTTGAACACTCTAGGAGAAACGAAATCACTTATACCAATATTTCAACATACAGCGCTTAAGAAACCTCCTTCTGGAGCTGGAGAATGCGCTGCTCCAAAATTACTGCAGTACGCTTTTCAAAATGACTTAAAGCCAATAGCCATGGCCGAATTTTGGTGGGGAGCACCTCCTAACACTGCTATTCGAACTCATGGGAACTTCTACCCTGCTTGTCAAGGTAAATGTGAGCCAATTCTAGGTCACATGCTCAAAGGAATCGCATTAGATGACAATCCATTACTCGTAAACCAAGGACAAGATAAATCCATTGAGATTGTTTATGAAGATGAATTCATACTCGTCATTAATAAACCACATGATCTTCTTTCTGTTCCAGGTAAAGAAATTGAAGATTCGGTATACACCAGGATAAAAGAGGAATATCCTTCGATCACGGGTCCTCTAATTGTTCATAGATTAGATATGGCTACTTCAGGCTTAATGGTTATCGCACGTAATAAAATCGCTTACAAATTGCTTCAGCGCCAATTCCTTGAACGCAGCGTCAGTAAAACATATACTGCATTATTGGAAGGAGAAGTAAAAACGCAAAAAGGTAGGATTGAATTACCTCTAAGACTTGATGTTATGGATAGGCCAAGACAATGTGTATGTTTTGAACATGGCAAAAAATCAAGAACAGATTGGCGTGTGGACCACATCAAAGAAGGACGCACGAGAATTACCTTCAAGCCTATAACGGGAAGAACTCACCAACTCAGAGTTCATGCTGCACATGAGAAGGGATTAAACGCACCTATCGTAGGTGATGACTTATATGGAAAGCTAGATTCAAGATTGCATCTTCATGCCACTTCTATCACCTTTACTCACCCAGAAACAAAAGAATTAGTTACGTTTGAGACACACGTTCCATTTTAGTTAAAACCTAAATAACAGTCCTGCCTGACCATAGAAGTTCCTAAAATTAACTCCAGTCGAGTGTGGCAGAATTGTATTATTCCTCCATTTAGGATTTGTAAAATCATATTGATATCCGGCTTTCACGTGTAATCCAAAACAACCAAATTTTAAACGAAAACCTGCTTCACCGGCAATATTGAAATAAGGATTACGGTAAACATTTTTTAATTCGTTAGTGCTGTAAGTATATATTGTCTCTCCAAAACCTCTCCTTTCAACAATTTTGGCAAAGCCTAGCCCCAAATGATAACTTAAGAAGAAGTCGAAGTTTTGTCGATAAATAAGGTTATACCCTAATGTTGAATGGATATACCAATTCGTGTATCGGAGTTCAATGCTATCATTATCTATAACCGTAGGGGTATTTATAATCAACCCGAGTGTATTAAAGGTTCCTCCAGGCTCAACATTCGTCATTTCAAGCCCAATTGCCAATTGCTCCTCAGGGAAGATATTCAAACCAAAATCTTGATTAATTTCATTCGGCAGAAGACTATACGTTGAAGTAAAAGTAATATGTTGTTCTCCATTCTGCTTTCTTCTGGAACTTCTATCTCCGATAAGGCCCTCATCTTCTTCAACTATATCGTCTACAGTGGAGTTTGCCCAGTACGTATTAATCAAAGCATAATTACTATCAGCGCTAACTTTATCAAAACTAAAAATAGAATCACTAAGGTCATAAACGAATATACCTGGCTTTGGAAGCAAATCATCAAACTTTAAAGGTGAGTTCTTTTTATTAAAATCAATCTCCCCTTCATTCATGTAATATATGGGCAATATTGCTATCTGATCAATTAAAAGAGAATCTCTCGTCAACCTTTTCACCATTGAAGACATACTAAAACTATAACAGTTCCCATCTATTCCCATCGCACGTGTGTGACACCTTCCGAATTGACCTGTTATCTTTGCAAGGCTATCAGTTTCCAAAATATCACGAATTCCTTTTGTCAAATGACGCTCCCTTTCTATATGCATTTGAATATCTACACCTGTTCCGAGGTACCATTCCAAGGTACGTTCTAGTTCTTCAACGATATAGGCAAAAGACTCATAAGAGTTACCTAATCTATTCCTAAACACCGAACTGTCTTTGTAGAAATCGTCAACAAGATTCCTTATGGATAATTCAAACAATCTGTTTTTATAGCTCTTAAACCCAAAGCGGATATCAAAATTCTCTCGAGAAGGTTCTAATCTACTTGCAAAACCAATATTATCATCTTCTAGATTAATAGAACTAATCACTTCAAGATCTTCATAGAAGCTAAAGAATTCTTGTTGACAATCTTTCTCCTCAAGGATATATGCTAATGACTTCAATGAGTAAACAGGGTATCTTGTATAGTCTATACCTCTTAATTTAACTTTTTCTCCTTCGCTCTTGTCCCGATTTATTTGTTCTACACTCAATAAAAACTGGTGTATGTGATTCTTTTCTTCACCAACAAATCCACCATTTAATATTTTCAACAAATTTTCATCACCTGTTTGAACATACTCATTCGCTAGAAACCCAATTCCAGCACCAAACTCCATAGTTACATATCGAAAACCATCTTCATAGAGGTATTGAATCGTTTTCAACTTCAGTAATTGATTTGAATTAACGTATTTATGATTTTCCCCAAGAAGAATGATTTTTTTTCCATCTAGATAATCCGACATCACCTCAAAACCAGATTCAGAATTCAATGTATCCAGAGAAATTCTGGTAATTGACTCTTGACCTCTAACCAGCAATATGCTTGCGAATAGTAAAAACATGAAAAATCCGAGCCTCATACTTACTTCTTTTTACCCATTTTAACTGAATAGTCTTCAGCATCTCCGGTAATAATCAAGTTAACGAAACGATATCGTTTCTCTGGATCAAACTCACCAATTGATTCGGGATCTGTATCCTTATTTTTGAAGAGTTTATTTCTTCCTGCCTTCGCGACCATTTTCCATGGAACACTAATAAAGTACTCCATGTTCATTTCCATATCTTGTTTTCCAGACACCTTAACAAATCCGAGGTTCGTATTGATGATCATCTCTGGGATTGTCATCTCTCCATCCTTCATATCAATATGATTATTAAGCGTATCGAATATTACCTTGTGGAGCGCTTTATCCTCGAAATATCCTGACAAGACCTCCAGCGGCCCATAATTTTCCAAAGCACCTTCACGAATACTAAAATCCATGTGAATCTCTGAATCATCTATGATGGGAATTAGATCTGCGTGCATGTGTATCTTACCCCATATCTTACCGTCAACTCTTCCGTGTACATTATCTGAAACAACTTCATCTTGTCCGAAATTATCAAACTTCACCATGAGCTTATCCATATCAACGTCTTTCATTTTAATTGTTGGCGAGAAATAGATCAAACTTCTATCCGCACCATTAAAATATCCGGATATATCCATATGTCCATCTGCGATATCCATCATTAATGTATCCACGTAAAGCATGTGATCCTTTGTAGTTCTTAAGTCAGAGTTAATGTTTTTGATATGATATTTATGATACTTCATTTCGCCGATATCCATATGGTACCTCATATTTGGAAAAGGGATATCGAAAATACTGAAAACGGAATCATGCACAACCGCTGCTTCATCAGCACTTGAAGAAGAACGCTCTTCGAAAGTGAACAATTTATCAAAATCTAAATAGGGTGAATTAAATTCAAGAAAATCTTCTTTTGTGCCTTTTTTTGAGCCGAAGTAATAACTTAAATCCGTCTTAAATGATGATTTCCCTAATGAGCCTCCAAAACCTTCTAAGCTAAGGTGCTCATTCTCTATATGCACTCTTCCCTTAAAATTTGAGAAACGTAAAGGATGCATTTTCATTTTTCCACTCAATTCCGTCAATGAAATATCAGTAGTTATAAGTTGATGATCCTTAAAATGAAGCTTTACATCTCCATGCACTTTAGCATTCGTAATTTCCTCATGACGATAATCTTCAGGAACGTAATTCTCCCCATGGTAAGAGAATATATCCTCTAAGCCAAAGTGTTCGCTCGTGAGATCATACTCAATTTTCGTATCTCCTTCAAGTTTCTCTGCAAACCACATTGGATAGGCCTCAACCTTACCTGTAAAATGGAAGTCTGTTTTATCTAACATTCCAGAGAAATCAACAATGCTCAGTGCATTCGTATCAATGAGGATATCCGCATGGAAATCATGAAAGCGGTGAGGGTACGTTGAAAGGTCTGCATGAAAGTCATCTATAAAAAACTCACCAATTGGTAAATGAGGGGACTCACTAATAGCTTTAGCGGAACTTTTGAATAACAATTTCATTTCCATATCAGATATGACCTCTTTCACGATTTTATCTCCTTTTGCCGCTGTTAATTCAGTAATATTGATTTCATCAGAAGAGATATTCAACAGCGCTTCAACAGGTATAGATGTGTGATGAATCAATGCAGGCAAATCACTTATTACACCGTCAATATTAATAGAAGAATGACCTACATCAACATGGAAACGATCTAAAAGTGCTCTATGCCCATCCATGTGTGCATCGATATTAATATTCTCAAACCCCTCATTATAACCGGGAATCCTGAACTGAAGATTATTTACATGTAGTTCTGTATAGTAAGATTCATTGAGTCTTTCGATACTTTTTTCGGGATTAGACAAATCGATAATATCGTGAAAGTTCATTTCAAGCCGAACAGAGCCTTTTAAATCCTCCAAATCTTCTACTTCAAAAAACTCGGCTAAATAATCCAACTCAAAGTTTGTATTCAACCTAAGTTGAATGTCGGGAGTTTGAAAGTTTTTAACTGAAAGATCGGCGCTAAATATTCCCGTTGCTGGTTTTGCCTGAAAGTCACTTAAAACGAATTCCATACTCTCTAGCCCTTCGTCTTGAACATTTTCAAAGTGTCCAGCAAAATTGAGTGATTCTATTGTTTTGTCATTCTCGTTATTCTTGAAAAATCCATCCTCACAACCAAAATCAGCAGTAATTTTGGGCATATGACCATTCGCAGCAGGCCCTTTAACTTCAGCATTAAAGTAAACGTCTCCTCGATTTTCGAAACTGTTGAATAGTGGAATAAAATCATCAGGTGCTAATGCTATCAATAATCCAAAATCAGACTTCTTACCAGAAAACTTCAAATCCATGTCTAAATCGTTCTGAAGGTCTATAGAACCATTTAGATTAAATTTCGAATTCATAATTTCAAGGTAGCTTTCAGAGAGTTTGATAACCTCGTTGTTCTTTTCATAATCCATCGTAGTTTCAAGATGAACAAGTTTGTTGTGTAAAAAGGTTGTATCCCCTTTATCTATTACACTCATTTCCGCTTGAAGATCAATACCCATGAACAAATCATTCGGTTCATTTGACAATTTGATCTGCCCCTCATTTAAAACGCCCTCTATTGTTAAACTATCTGCATTAGATTTATCAATCACCACATTGGTAAAATCAATTTCTTCAAGATTGAAATGAAACTCCTCCTCTACATCTTCAATAGGATGCGTTGGCTCAAATGCTTTGAGTAAGTCAAGAGAACCATTTTCATCTTCGTGAACATGAATATATCCATCATTCAAACGTATCATACTAATGTCAAAAGCCCCTGACATTAAAGTCCAAAAATCAAAGCCTAAATAAAGATCTTTGAGGTGAACTAGGGCTTCTTCAGAATCTTTAGTTTCAAATACCTCAAACCCTTCTAGATCAATCGATATATAGGGGAAATTCGAAAAAGGAGCTATATGAGAATCTTGAAGTTTTATTTCTCCCTTGAAATCTTCATTTGAAGTAGTAATGAAATGCTGAACAATCTTATCTTGATTATAATAGACGATTGTAATTCCAATACTTAAAAGGAGAACCGGTATAACAACCAACACAAGCAACAAACGTTTCCAAAACTTTTTTCTCTTCAGCATCACTCTAAAATAAGGTTTATTTTGGTATTATCGGTTTACCTACAATTCTCGCATAAACAGAAGTAAAGGTTGCACCTAGAAAAATAATCTGTGAAGTATAGAATATCCAGGTTAAAATCGCCAATAAAGTTCCTGCAATTCCACTGTCTGCTGCGAAAAAATAATTAGACAGGTAATAATTGATTAAAAGTTGACCTAAATACAATAATATTGAGGTAAATAAAGCTCCTCCAAACGCTAACTTCCATTTCACTATTCCGTCATGCAGATATTTAAAAATGAACCCAAACAAAATGAAATTGACAAAAAGGATACTAAAATGCTCAAAGAAAAACATTAACATCCGATCTCCTATACTGCCCTCGGCTAAAAGCTCTGAAGTAACTGAAATCAATACAGATTGAGCAAAGTAAATAATGATAATAATCACTGCAAACAATGCTAACATGCCAAAAGAAATGAGTCTAGTAATTAATGACTCTAGCACAATATTAAAATGATGTTTTGGCTCAATCCCAAAAAAGCTATTTAAACTATTTCTCAATGAATTAAACATTGCAGTAGATGTAAACACCAAGGCGATGATACCAAGCACTCGTAAAAGTGTCGTCCCCCCTTTACCGATGTCCCATTCATACATAAGGTTGGTAAAGCTTGAAGTATCTTCAATCCCCATGTTCGTCTCCATCAAGTAACCTACTATATCGATTATCTTCTCTTGCCCTACAATAATTCCAAATGTTGTAATTGACAAATAAATGATTGGAACGAGTGCGAAAATTGCATAATAAGCAAGTGCAGCACCATGCATAAAGCTATCACCATTGAAAAACTCTTTAAAACTAGTTTTAGACAAACGCCATACTTCGCTCCATGAGAGCTTCCTGATTTTAGTTTCAGACATATATTTCAGTTACATTTCGAAGTTCTTCATTTGCATATAAAACAACCTTTTTTCCATTGACTAATTTAAAATAATTCGCTCGGTAATGTCCGTGAAAATCAGACTGAATAAAAGTGAGTTGAATTTTTCTCTTATTTGAATCATATGCTAATTCATATTCCGTAGGTCTAAAAAGTATCTGCTTGCCTTGTTCATAAATACTATTCAACTGGCCAAAGAATCTGCCTTCATATAGTGTTTTAGGCGAATAGTATGCCGTATGAGGTGAATATTTCCTTAGTTGACCATTACTCTTAAAAAAATAAATATAATCAGACCATGCTAAGGCGTCAGCACCTTCATGAGTTACTAGAACTACCCCCATATTTCTAATCTTCTGTAATTCTCTTAGATAGGAGCCAATAGATTTTTTTAGGTGTACATCTAAATTGGAGAAAGGTTCATCGAGCAGGAGGTATTTCGGTTCTTTAGCAATGGCACAAGCCATGCCTAATCGTTGCTTTTCTCCTCCTGAAATATGTTGAGAACGATGATCCCTTAGCTCTGTCAAACCAAAAACGACCAATAACTCATCTATAAAACTTGATCGATCCTCTGTAGTTAAATGTAAAAGCCTGTTCGCTATATTTTCGTATACCGTAAAATATAAGTCTAGAGAAAACCCTTGATCTACAATTGCTACATCCTCATGGCCTGACAAAAGTTGCTCTTCAGGGCCAAATAAAGTTTCATTATCTACACGTACTATACCGTTCTGTAATTGCCTTTGTCCCGCCAAACACTTCAGCAAGGTAGTTTTCCCCGCACCACTTGGACCGACAATACTTATGATTTGACCTGCAGAAACATGGAGATTTAAATCTTTAAAAATGAGATTTTGATCATCAAACCCAAAAGTAACCTTCTCAGCAGATAACATTCTCGCTTAAATTAGAGATTTAGGAAATTCCTGAACAGCAATATACACTCCAGGAATGGGATTTGTAAGTGGCTCTAACTCTTCTAAAAAAACATCCAACTTAAGCGATTCTTCGTCTTCTTCAACCTTATATTCCTTAATGATTGAATGAGAACAAGCCATAACAGTTACTGCATCATTTTCATCAGTAAATTTAAACAGTATGACATTTTTAATCTCCTCTTGGAAAGGTTCCCCTCCTCTCTCTCCTTGGAGTATGAAAATTTCATTCTCGCTCACCTGAAACGATACAACTTCAGATTTCACAGCCAATTCATCCTCCCAATCATACAAACGGTTGTTTTCAGATGGTTTTCCATCGTGATGAGCCTCGGCAAATTCAGGAGAAAAATCATAATTCAACTTGTAAAAATGTACTGTACACTTCATGTAATTTATTTTGATGTTACGAAGTTAATTTTTAGTACCGAGTATTGAATACTTTTTCCCAATGTTTCTTTATGCGCACATCACTCAATGACTTTAAGAATAAAATCAATTGGTTTTTCTCAATCTCCGTGAGACTGAAAGATTTTATATGTTCACTCTTACCATCATTCTCTTTACCTCCCGTTTGGTAATGAGCTATTACCTCATCGAGAGACTCAAGACTACCATCATGCATATACGGAGAAGTAATTTCTACATTTCTCAACGACGGAACTTTAAACTTTCCGATATCTGAAGAATCTCCCGTAATTAGATATCTCCCTTGATCTTCATAATTGGCATAAAGACCGTTATTATGCAATTCGTTATTCGTAAAAGTTGGAGGCGTGTGACAGGCTACGCAATTCAGTTTATTTGAGAAAAGATCATATCCTGCCTCGAGATCATCGCTCACATTTATCTCTCCTCTTTGCCATTTATCAAATTCACTATCCTCCCTATACAAAGAACGTTGATAAGCCCCTAGCGCTCTTGTAAGTATACTTGGACCGAAAGACTCTCCCGTGACTAACATTGAAATGCTATCATAATAAGGTAAAGCGGCAAGTTCAGGTATCAAATCACTGATCATACTTCCCATCTCATTCGTGTCTTGCAATGGCACTAGAGCTTGTAATTCAAGCGTTTTTACACCACCATCCCACATGAATAGATCTTGATTCACTGCATTGAATAGACTGGGCGAATTTCTTTTCCCTTTGCGACCGTGAATACCCGTACTAAGTTTATCCCCATCGGTAAAAGCTAATGCAGGTATGTGACAGTTTGCGCAGGATACCGAATTATCTATTGACAATTTCGTATCAAAAAAAAGACGTTCACCTAAATTCCGAAGTATCTCATTCTCCAATTCTTGACTCAATGGTTTGAAGGATGAAATAACCACTTCATTATCATTACATCTGACAATGATCAAGGTTGAAACAGCTAGAGCAAGAAAGCTCAGTCGTCTTAACAATCTATTTCTTCGGTTTATTCGCAATGTAAAGTACTTCCTTTTCCATTAGTCGGTAACGCTTTATCTCTTCTGCTGAAAAGTGTTCTGATGGAATATATTCATCAACTTGAAAACCTGCTCTTCTAAGCCAATCCGGATAATCCTTTCCAAATAAACGAACATGGTCTTTCTGCCAAAAATGTTTTTCTCTTTCTTCAGGACTAGTAATTGAAGGGTCTTCGTATGTTTTTTCACGCGTAAAATCTTGAGGTACTTGAAATATCCCCCACCCTCCAGGCTTCATAACTCGAAATAATTCATTCATACATTGCTGAGCATCCTCTACATGCTCTAACACATGATTACAAAAAATCCGCTCAAATCGATTCTCCTCCAGGGGAATTTTATGAAGATCAAAATGCATGTCAGCAATTGGAGAAACTAAATCTCCCGTTAAATAGGATAAATTATCCTGCTTTTTAAAGCTACCATGAAAACACTGTTCAGGTGCAATGTGAAGTAAAGAAAGATTTTCTGCAGTGAAAAAGTCAGTACTCTTCAAGTAAAGCCACATAAGTCTATGCCGCTCAAGAGTTAAATCATAAGGGCACAGCACATTCTCCCTGTGGGCCACATCAGAACCATAGGACAAGAATTTACTAAAAGACTTTTCACAAACTGGACATTCAACTTTGTTGCCTTTGTATAATAAAGGTGCGAATATTCGAAATACATAACTCAGTCTAATGAGCAATGGTCTGGGTAACTTATTGAGTAAGAACTTATATATTTTTTTCATAGGATATACTGCTAATGCAAATATACGAGTCACTTTCCATTTATCACTTCAATTCAACTGAAAATTAGAATGTCAAAAAGATTTATTAAATCTAAAATCCAATATGTACATTTGAATTGTGAAATTTAATGTCCTCATAAGTTTGATGATTTTGTTATCCACTCAATCATGGTGTCAAAAGCCAAATGACACCATTCCTTATGAGCTATTTAAAGATCAGCTTGTTCTTCATTCCTCCATTGGTTTTAATGATGCTCCATTTCAACTAAAAGGAAACTTTGGAAATGCAGACATATTGAGATTCAGATCAAACCTTAATCCTATAATGGGTCTAGGAATGGCCTATAAATGGTTCGCTTTAAACATTAACTTCAAGTTACCTGGGCATCTTCGAAATACAGATGACTACGGAAAATCAAATTATTTTGATCTAAAAGTTAAATTTGAAATTAAACGATGGTTCTTTAGAGTCGACCTTCACGGATACACTGGTTTTGGAATAAAGAATGCAAGAGCAATAAATGATTCCATACCCGTTTCTGATGAAGGAATATATTACAACGATAATATACAATCACTTTCGTTTAGTATCAATGCTTACAGATTCAAAAACCCCCTTTTTAAAATTAAACCAGCAATTGGTATAGTTGGTAGGTATAGAAATAAGGCAAGTAGCTTTTACATGAAGTACACTGTAAACACCCATGGAGTTGGAGCTACAAATGGTCTTGTTCCTTACAACTTTTTTGATTATTCAGCGTCAGTATATGAATCGAATACACTTAGTGCTTTCGACTTTGGCGCTGTTCCAGGCTATGCCTTTGTTAATAATAAAAACGGTTGGCAATATGGATTTCTTGCAGGCCTAGGAGCTGTGATTCAAGCTAAGGTTTTCGCTTTCAACGGAAATTCAAGGGGCTTTCTAGGACTTGCGCCAAGACTAGATCTGAAAGCCCAAGCTGGATACAATGTAGACGACTGGTTCTTGATGCTTACCAGCTCTTTTGACAATAAAGGCATAAGGTTCAATAACTTAAGATATCGCCAAATGTATTATTACATGCGATTAACATACGGATATCGTTTTTAATCTAACCAAAATCAAACCTATCTAGCGTTCATTAGGTTCATAGAACCTAGCAAGGATCGATTAAAAACATTTAATAATCAGCACTTTACATAAGACAAGATGACCATCACTGATTTTCTTGACAAACAAAAACTATAGAACTAAGAATTTAAACCTATTGATCATATTAAAGGCACATTTACTGCGAATGGGGTTATTGAGTTCACCAGCCTTGCGACGTCAGCTATTCATTGTTGAGGTCTGTAATGTTGACCAAGAAACATTTAATGCATTATTTTTAAGTAGTATCAACTATGCTTTGACAGGAATTAACTCTGATAGATTTACGGGTTGTGATGTTACTGCAAGTTTTACAGATGATGACACTTTTTCAATCACTCCCAACCCTTTCGATTATGCGGAACCGTGTCTATTTGCTGCTGACGTCGGCACGTTTACTGAAAAGACAAATTGAGTTGGACATGTTAATGTTCTCAAATAATAAAAACTAAATCACAGTAAAAAAAGCCAGAGCAATTGCTCTGGCTTTTTTTTCAGTTAATGCTTATTAAATTATTGTCTAATGTGACCATCACCAAATACATAGTATTTATTTGTTGTCAATTGTTTCAGACCTAAAGGTCCTCTATGATGCAATTTATCCGTACTTATTGCCAACTCCGCTCCTACTCCCATCTGACCTCCGTCAGTGAATCTGGTAGAAGCATTTTGATAAACTGCGGCACTATCCACTTGCTCCATGAATTTTTGAGCCTCATCTTTACTTTCAGTCATAATTACACTTGAATGATGACCAGAGTTAGTATTGATTTTTTCAATAGCCTCGCCTATAGAGTTTACTGAACCAATGAGAATTTTCATAGCAAGAAACTCCTCCCGCCAAGTATCTTCGCTCGGTATTTTTATTGCATCACTTACAACAGAGGCCACTTCACTATCTACAACAACTTCTACATCCAACTTCTCCAAAGCAGCTTTGAGTTCTGTGATTTTCTCCTCATAACCTTCAATATTCTTATCCAACAAGACTTTATCCAATGCGTTACATCCAGAAATCTTATCTGTTTTCGCATTGATAATAACCTTAATCGTCTTTGCCCAATCAGCTTTTGGAGAAACGTATAAAAAGTTATTTCCACGACCGCTAATTAGTACAGCACATTTAGCATGCTGCTTTACAAATTCTATCAGACGCTCACCGCCTCGAAGCACAATA
>CBFHXS010000039.1:0-21020 GCA_965659845.1 Brumimicrobium sp. | reverse complement strand
CTTTTCTTTCTCACGAGCCTTCATGGCTTCTTTAATATCGCTGTTTATTTGGTCTATTAAACTCATTTCTCTTCTAATTATTTATTACTGTTTTCCGGCAAGATCATGATATCAATCTAATTCACCATGTTTTAAACCTAACTTCAAAATTAACTGTTATTACGCGTATTGATACTGCAAACGTGAGTTTTTCTTCATAGTCCTGTGTTAAGAACGCAGTCCTCTCATTTTCAATCATGAATCATGAGGTTATTTATCTGAATCACCTAGAAATCTATACTCAATCGGTTTTTATATATTTGATAATGAAATGAGGGTTCAACTGATCATATTCTCTGTTTTAATATGCTGCACTACTTTTGCGCAAGAGCGAATAGGCAAAGCTATTTCTTTTGAGGAGAAAGCATACGACCAATCCTATATCACTCCTTACCTCAAGGGGAAGCATTCATTCTCTTTAGGCTTTATGAATGTTCAAACCACTCCTGATCAAAACTTGACCATAAATCAATCCGTTCATTTGGGCTACAACTACCTTATTTTAAAGGAGAGAAAGTTGTTACTCGCATTGAGAGATATTGAGAGGACAGAAATGAACTCCTTAGGTGTTCATTTTACTTATGTCAACCCTCAGGAACATTACTTGATGGGAACATTCAACAGCTCTTTTCTTGCAGCTAAGGGGCGCTTGATGAGTTTCTACTTTCTTTCAGAAGTTGGCCTAGGATACCATTATAAGCGTCAACTTCAAGATTTTAATCAAAACAAATTGAATGTAAGTTTTCTTGTTGACTTTGTGCGATTCCGTCCAGGAAGATTACCACTCTACCTTCATTTTTCTGGAACCTATGCGCTTTCGAATAACCTATTAAACAAAACGCCAATCATGCTAGGTTATATGCTTGGTCTTCGTTATTACTTTTATAAAAAACGATGAAGATTCTTCTAAACATATCGTTTCTATTCAGTCTAATCTTCGGATATTCTCAAAATCAAGACATAAAATTTGGGGTTTCAGGCGCAACTCAAATTATTCAGAATACGCGATTTTCTGATTCAATTTACACACCTGAAAATTCTAGTTTCACTTATCAAGAGCCAAATGAAGGAGAAGGAATTATTAGTCGATCACATGTGTTCAATTCATTTTCGTTAGGAGGAACAGCGAGCTACACATTTAAAAAATCTACTTTAAGTATTGAGCCGCAATATTTCATGCAACGTTCTGTTTTTCAGTTCGAACTAGAGTCTTTTTCCGAGAGAGTAGTTGGCATGAGGGCATTTCGATTACCTATATTGTACTCGTTTCGATTATTCAAAAAGAAAAATAGCATGTTCGTAACATTAGGTACTATTTTGAGTGCAGCAAAGTATTACGACTTTCAACATCCTGGCAGCGGTTATCTATATTCTAATGGACCAATTTATAACGGAGGTATTGATCATGGAGATGGTCATTTTAATACCATCTTATACAGTAACACTACATATTGGCAAAACTTTCTAGGAATAGGAAAGAATATTGGTGATTTCAAGCTTTCATTTCGTTTCATAACAAGGTCAAGAAGAAGTAGCGAAAAGATTACTGCACAGATTGGTCAAATGGAGATGACGTTAAGCTATACCGTTTTTGGATTGAGTGATTTTAAGAAAAAGAGAAGTATCTACCATGAATAGAATGTTGCAGTTAATATGGTTTGTAATACTTGTTTCTTTTGGTTCAAAAGGACAGGGAGTGGAACTAGCTACTCAGAAGGGACATTCTTCAGGAATTGCACATATCGATTTTTCAACTAGTGGTGAATATCTGATCAGTCTAGGTACAAACAACGAAGGAATAATTTGGGACCTCAAATTGAAAAAAATATTAACCCGATTCAAGATTTCTGATGCAGTAGCCATTAGTGGACTGAAGTTCATTCATAATGATCAATTTATCAAAGTTCAGAGTAAAGAAAGAACATATTTATTCGATCTAAACAATAACGAACTAACCAGCAGAGCATTTGACGGGGATACTTTGTTTCGAAAGAATAACAGGTATTCAGATCCAGATGGTATTCATGAGGCCTTTATTAAAAAAGGAGCTATTCGGAAAGAAGAAAAAGGGAAATGGCTTCCGAAATACTGGATATCTGTAAGCTATACGAACGCTTCATTTCTAGCTTTTGACGTTTCAATTGAAAATAATTTAATCGTCGGAGTCGCCGAAAACAATGCAATTTACTGTAACGAGTATAACACAGGAAAAAAAGTCAAGATCTTGCAAGGTCATAATTCATCCGCAACCGATATATGCTTTTCTTCAGATGGTAAATTCTTTGCAACAGGAGGAAAAGATAGAAGTATCATTGTATGGGACACTGAAACACTTTCAAAGAAATTTAGATTGTTTTCTAACATCTTTAGAAAGAATACTGCCACCTACAGTCATGATGGAAGCCAAGTCCATATTGGTGACGAGTTGGGCAATTTATATTCAATTAATTTCAATGCGGTTTTCCCTACACCTACTGTAAAAAGTGAACCACATTCCATAAATAAAATCACAAAGTCAAACTACAAAGGAAAACCCTCGTTTTTTATCTGTAATTCAGATAATGCATTAGAAATAAAACAAGACCTTGAGAACACTGAAGCATTAAAAACGATAAAATTCAGGGAGCATGAGCTTACCAGACCAAAAGGGTTCCTCCTTCAGAATATATTTAATCTATATCAGGAACCTATAGGAGAAGTTAAAGAGAGCGATATCTCGAAAAGTGGAAGCAAAGTACTTTTCACAGGAGTGACCGATCTACCAAACATAACATTAGCAGAAGTTGATGGAGATAAAACAAAGCATCTTTACGCATATAAGGACCAACGTAATTGGCTAGATGCGCAGTTCTTGAAGGAAGATGAGTTTGTTAGTTTACTAGAGAATTCAGGTACACTTTACTTTTGAAGAGCTAAAGGGAAAGATTATTTTTTCAGAAAGGACTCTCTTCCTTTCATCATCAATCATTTTGCAGTTTTAGACAGTAACTCTATTTGGATTAGCTCGGATGGAAAAGGTCAATACACCTATGATGTTGATGATAAAGAATATACGAAGGTTTCCGATTTGGAAGCGAACTCACTATTCATGATCAAAGACAAAATAGCTATCAGCTCACTAGATCATCAATTGATGTTCTTTGACAAAGATTCCTTAAACATACTCACTGAATTCGAGGGACATACAGAGCGGATTACAGACATCAGTTTTCACCCTTCAAAAGATATGTTCATCACCTCTAGCGACGATGGTACTATAAAGATCTGGGACTATACTAAAGAAGCGTTGATTGCCTCAGTAATTCCATTTGAAAACAATGAAGTAATGATTGTGACATCAGATAACTACTACCTGGTTTCAAAAGGAGCATTTGATGAGATTGGATTCAGGTACGAGGGACAATTCTTTTACCCAGACCAATTTGACTTAAAATACAATCGACCAGACCTTGTATTGGAGAAGTTAGGATACTCTAATGAGGCGTTGATTAAGGCATATAATCGCGCCTACAAGAAACGATTGAAAAAACTCAACTTCACTGAGGAGGCATTATCTGGAGATTTTCATTTGCCAGAACTTGAGCTATTAAATAAGGCTAGTATACCTCTTGAAACGAACTCTAAAAAACTTGAGCTCAAACTTCATATGACAGATTCAAAGCATAAGTTAGAAAGCTATAAAGTGTGGATCAATGATGTCGCGGTACTTGGCTCAACAGGCAAGAGTATTCGATCACTCAATACTTCTGATCTTACTAGAACTGTACCCCTGAATTTAAGCTACGGTGAAAATAAAATTGAAGTAAGCGTTCTAAATCAGTCCGGAGCAGAAAGCTATAAAGAGGTCGTAAATGTCGTTTGTACAGAAGGAAAGGAAAAACCAGACGCGTACATAATATCTATCGGAGTGAGCAATTATAAAGACGAGAATTACGACCTAGCCTATGCTAAAAAAGACGCTGTTGACATAGAAAACTTGTTTAACGGAAGTGAATACTTCAATACGGTACATACGAAATCAATCACAAATGAAGACGTTGTCCTAGAATGTCTTGATGATATAAAGGCTTTTCTTGATCAAGCAGATGTCGATGATTTTGTTATGATCTTTGTTGCTGGACACGGTGTTTTAGATAAAAACTTCGATTATTATTTTGCCAGTTACGACATGAACTTTAGCAGCCCATCAGAGCGTGGAATTCCTTATAAAAAGATAGAGGAATTAGTGGATGGAATTAAAGCACTGAAGAAGCTTCTAATACTCGACACCTGTCACTCTGGTGAACTCGATAAAGATGAAATTGAGAGTAGAAGAAAGATCACAGACGAAGAATTCCCTGGGGAAGGCAAGTTCAGAGGAGCCGGAACTGATGTTGCTTTCAGAGAAGATCCTCTAGGTTTTGAAAATATCAATTTTCTGATGAAACAGGTATTTCTTGACCTTAGACGAGGCACAGGCGCTACAGTCATCTCAAGCTCAGGAGGTACAGAGCTTGCATTTGAAAGCCCTAAGTATGAAAACGGATTATTTACCTATAGTCTAATCGATGCACTTCAAAACAATAAGGCAGATTTAAATAAAGATGAGATTATAACGGTTTCTGAATTGCAAAGCTTTCTAATCGAAGAAGTCAAGCGATTATCCAAAGGACTGCAGGTTCCAACTTCCAGAATTCACAATAAAGAAATGGACTACAGAGTCTGGTAATCAGCAACAAAAAAGGCGCTGTGAGAACAGCGCCCTTATTAATCTTAATAAAGTAATTAATCTACGTTATCATGTAGAAAAGAGTTTGTATCTCTCAATGTGGTGTTATTATCACCTTTCTTATCATCAGACACTTCGTATCTTGAGATATTATCTTCTGAAGAGTGTGGCTCATCCTCCAAGTTAATCTTGCGACGCTTGAATGCTGGCTCACTTTCCAACTCATTCAATCCTTCAGCACTATTCAAGTGAGAAGTATACTCATGAATTCGATTCATTCTTTCTTGGGCTCTTCTTTGCTGCTCTTCTTGTGTAAGCTCAGTGGATTCAGCTCTATTCTCTACAGTATCTGATTGTGAATCAGTAAAATCCTCATCAAGGAAATAACGCTTCACTTCTTTTTCCTCTGTTTCAGTTTCAGAAGATCGATCTTCAGTATCTGTTGAAGTTGACTCATTCGTCACTTCTTCGGTTGCTGTTCTTACTTCCCAATTCATTGTTGAAGATGAATCTTCATTTGAAGTCTCTTCTTCTGTTTCAGACTTGATGTAAGGCTCTTCTTCAGTCGATTCTTCGTAAGTATTTTCAGCAGTTGCTTTTGAAAGTGGCTCTACGATCTCTTTTTTCGTTTCATCTTCCAAGACTTGAACATTTCGTTCAGGAGCCTTTTCAAAACCAGTTACAGGTGATTGTTTAAATCCGGTTGCGATCAACGTTACACTTAATGAATCACCTAGTGTTTCATCGTAACCGTGTCCCCAAATTACATCTGCAGTTGATCCCGCTTCATCCTGAATGTAATCAGTGATATCAGAGATCTCATCCATCAATACTTCTTTATCACCGTAAGTAATGTTTAATAATACATATTTCGCACCAGCGATATCGTTATCATTCAATAAAGGTGAAGTCAATGCCTCTTGTACTGCTTTGATCGCGCGACTCTCTCCTTCAGCTTGAGCAGAACCCATAATCGCTACACCACTATCTTTCATTACCGTATTCACATCATTGAAATCGACGTTGATCGCACCGGTAACAGAAATCACTTCTGCTATTCCTTTTGCAGCAGTTGCCAATACATCATCTGCCTGAGCAAATGCATTTCCTAACGTCAAGTTTCCAGAAATCTCACGCAAACGCTCATTATTGATCACAAGTAAAGTATCAACACTTTCACGCATGTTTTCAAGACCTTCTTCTGCTTGTAGTCTACGTTTCTTACCTTCAAAACTGAAAGGCACCGTTACAATACCTACAGTTAAAATACCAAGATCACGTGCTACTTTCGCAATAACCGGCGCTGCACCTGTACCTGTTCCACCGCCCATTCCGGCAGTAACAAATACCATCTTTGCATTCTTCTCTAATGTTTCTTTTATATCGTCGATATTCTCAATCGCAGCATTCATTCCGATCTCAGGGATCGAACCCGCACCCCTACCTTCTGTCAATGAAGGTCCAAGTTGCATTTTGAATGGTACAGGAGAGATATCTAATGCTTGTCTGTCTGTGTTACAAATGATAAAATCAACACCTTTGATCCCTTGATCATACATGTGGTTCACGGCGTTGCTTCCTCCTCCTCCGACACCAATCACCTTGATGATCGAAGACTGGTCTTTAGGCATATCAAAATCCATATCTATTGTTGTTTAACGGTTATTCAATTATTATTCTGCATCTTCTTCAAACCAGCTCTTTCCTTTTTCAAGAAGCTTGTCAAAGAATCCACCTTTGGTACGTTTTGAGTGAGACTTCACTGCTGCAAGAGATCGACGGTTACGTTCGTTCGACTCAAATCCTTTCAGTACTAGCCCTACTCCAGTCGCATACATTGGACTTGTCAATGCTTCTTCCGTTGCAGACTGTCCAAGATGCTCATTTGGATAGCCCAATCGCGTATCCATTGCTGTTATATATTCAAAAAGTTGAGTAATGTTTTTCAATTGTGAACCACCTCCAGTGACCACTATTCCACCAATCAATTTCTTTTCGTATCCTGAGTTTTTTATTTCATAATAAACGTGCTCAATGATCTCCTCCATTCTCGCTTGGATGATACTTGAAAGGTTTCTAATCGAAATCTCTTTCGGCTCTCTTCCGCGAAGTCCTGGAATACAAACGATCTCATTCTCTTGACTTTCACTAGCTAATGCACTACCAAACTTCGTTTTCAACTGCTCAGCCTGACGCTTCAAAATCGTGCAGCCTTCTTTAATATCTTCTGTAATCACATTACCCCCAAATGGAATAACCGCCGTATGGCGAATAATTCCTTCATGGAAAATTGCAAGATCTGTAGTACCACCTCCGATATCTACCAATACAATTCCAGCTTCCTTCTCCTCTTCTGAAAGCACGGCAGCAGAACTTGCTAATGGCTCAAGAATAGTTTCCGAAACTTCTAGATTCGCTTTATTTACACATTTCTGAATGTTCTTAGCAGCATTGATACGTCCGGTAATAATATGGAAGTTAGCCTCCATTCTCACACCTGACATACCGATCGGATCTTTAATCCCTTGTTCACCATCCACAATATACTCCTGAGGTAAAACGTGGATAATCTCTTCACCTGGCTCCATTACCAACTTATACATATCATCAATCAAAGCATCAATATCTGCCTGAGAAATCTCTTCTTGTGTTGCACTACGCGTATACATTCCACGGTGCTGCAAACTTTTAATGTGCTGACCAGCAATACCTACATTAACCAATCCAATGGTAAGGTCACCTTCAACACGATCTTGTGCTTCTGCTACAGCCGTTTTAATCGACTGCACAGTTTTCTCAATATTAGAAACTACTCCGCGAGTCACACCCAACGATTCAGTCTTCCCCATAGAAAGAATCTCAATCTTTCCATGCTCATTTTTACGACCAACGAAACAGGCAATCTTCGTTGTCCCAATATCAAGTCCTACTACAATCTCTGACATTTTACTCTATTTTTTCTTTGCAACAATCTGGCCGTTAAACTTTAAGTTAATCTCTCCGTACTTCTCCCAACCTTCGAATGGAATCACTTCATCGTAGAAGGTGGTTAACTTTTTAAACTTCTCTTCTACCGCATCTTTCGAAGGCGCCGCTCCAAAAATGATGGTTTGATTCCCAACACGTGGGATAAGTACAAATCCATCTTCTTTCGTAAAGTGAACCTGTACAATTTGCGCATTATAGAATGCACTATTACAAACATAACTTGAAATACGATAGATTTGATCGAGTTTATATTTAGTTTTCAATGAATCATTGTTAATTACAGAATCTAGATTAACTGCCTGATCGAAAAGTAGTTCCAAACCCGTAAATCCTAGGATTTTAGGCTTAGAGTAAACCGAAACATCCATGATTTCATTGCCTTTATCGATATAAAAATCCGGTCGATTGTTCATAATTATTCGAGCAATAGGTCTTCTCGTCTTAACATCGACATGCCAACTCCCTCCAATATCGATATAAACATCCGCTTCCGAAATCTCATTCATATTGATCAGAAAGTCCTCTATTCCCTCAACATTTAAATCTGACTTTAGCATACCAGGTCGATAAAACTGATGCATTTTCAACTCATCTTGAAGTTCAGTCTCAGTAAGCAAAGCAATACCATCCTGAACATTAATCTCTATTTCAGGATCCGCCAAAACAATTCCATCTTCACGCTGATGCGCAGCCGTCAAAACGACAATCGAACCAATGAACAAAAGCGCAAACCCAATAATTTTCAACCACTTCTTCATGACAGGGCTGTTTTTAAAGGTTCAACAATTTGATCTATATCTCCTGCACCAATAGTAAGTACAACCTCAAGCGCTTTCTGATCAAGGTAATCGAGAACCCCTTGCTGAGTTTCAATTACCATTGCTTTATTCGTCATTTTGCTCGCTAATGCATTTGAAGTAACACCTTCCATCGGCAACTCTCTAGCTGGATAAACCGGCATTAATATCGTTTCATCAGCTCTACTCAAAGCATTTGCAAAATCATCCATAAAGTCATTGGTCCTAGAATATAAATGAGGCTGAAATACTGCTGTGATCTTTTTATACGGATACATCATGCGGACAGACTTTAATAATTGATCGATAGCTGTCGGATGATGCGCATAGTCATCAATGTAAACTAAGCTCTTTTTACGCACATGATACTCGAAACGTCGTTTTACTCCTTTAAACGTTTTTAACCCCGTACGAATAAAAGTCTCTTCTACATCCAATTGATCAAGCAAAGCGAGCACACTTAATGCGTTTTCTGCATTATGAATCCCCGGAAGACCCAAAACTACATTGGTCCATTTCGCATCTGGTGTAATTACATCCATGACAAAATAGCCATTGTCAATTCTCAAATTAGAGGCCTGATAATCTGACTTATCATTAATCCCGTAAGAAATGACCTTTACTTTAGGCGCAACATCTGCATCCACATGCTTAACCACAAAACCATCCTTTGCCACCAACTCTGCAAACGATTGGAAGGCATCTAGAAGATCTTGTTTGTCTTTGTATATATCTAAATGATCTGCATCTGTTGAAGTAATGATGGATGCAAAAGGATGCAAGTGCAAAAAGCTCCGATCAAACTCATCCGCTTCGATTACGACCCAGTCACTATTCTCTTCAATCAGTAAATTCGTATTGTAATTAGAACTTATACCCCCTAAAAACGCACTGGTTTTTTTGTTCGTTCCTTTCAACACATGCGCCAACATAGTAGAGGTTGTTGTCTTTCCGTGGGTTCCTGCAACAGTGAGACCTTTCATCTCAGCAGTCAATAAACCAAGGATTTCAGAGCGCTTCAATAATTTGAAATTGTGTGCTCTGAAATAAGACTTTTCACCATGTGTTTCAGGCACTGCTGGGGTTGAAATCACCAAGGTATTTTCTGGAGTCAAACCTTCTTTTACCACATCTTCTCCACGGTCATCCGTATGGACTTCCATCCCCTCTTGCTGTAACTGTCTACAAAGTGGTGACATGACACGATCGTAACCTATCACTTTTTTACCTGTACTGTTAAAATAACGAGCCAGAGCAGACATACCGATTCCTCCGATACCAATAAAGTAGATATTTTTAAAGCTATCTAGATTCAATTTACTATACTTTTGATCACCTCAACGATACGCTCATCAGCGTTATCAATCGCTTTTGATCGCAGATTTTTACGCATTTCCTTCTGGCGAGATTCATCCTGCATGAGCTCCAAAACATGAGGAACTAGCTTTTCTCTAGCCTCTACATCTTTCACAAATAGGGCAGCATTCTCATCCACTAACGCCATCGCATTTTTCGTTTGATGATCCTCAGCAACATTTGGGGAAGGAACTAGAATGATTGGCTTGCCTATGATAGCCAATTCAGACAAAGCTATCGCTCCTGCTCTGGAAACAATGGCATCTGCAGCAGCATAAGCCAGCTCCATTTCTTTAATGAAAATATTTAGAGATATTCCTGACATGTCCTGCTCTTTTGACCATTCCATCAATTCTTCAGATTGATACTTACCACATTGCCAGATCACTTGAATATTGTTTTCCTGAAGCTGCTTCAAGTCCTTTTTCAAACTATCGTTTAAAGTCTTCGCACCTAAACTTCCTCCCACCACAAGCAAGGTCTTTTTTCCTTCTTCCAAACCAAAATGCACCAGTCCTTTTGATTTCAATCCATCTATCTGAACAACTTTATCCCGCACAGGATTCCCAGTCATTTCAATTTTATCCTTCGGAAAGAAGCGCTCAAGTTTATCATATGCTACACAGATCTTAGTTGCCTTTTGCGCCAATAACTTATTCGTTTTACCTGGAAAAGAATTCTGTTCTTGTAAGATAGTAGGAACATTCATCATAGAAGCAACTTTCAGTGTTGGGCCACTTGCATAGCCTCCAACTCCAATAGCCACTTGCGGTTTAAACTTCTTTACAATCCCTCTTGCTTTCCATAACGATGCTAAGATCTTAAATGGCAATGCGAGATTCTTTAATGTTAACCTCCGTTGAAAACCACTAATCCATAGACCTTCGATCTCATACCCCGCCTCTGGAACTTTTTCCATCTCCATTTTTCCTTCCGCTCCAATAAAGAGGATTTTCGCATCTGGATATTCTTTCTTAATGCGATTCGCAATGGCTATAGCAGGAAAAATATGTCCACCTGTTCCACCACCTGATATGATCACTCGTTCTAATTTCATGCTTCTTTATTCTCGTTTGAAACTTCATTCGCCGGAGTATCCGATTCATTTTTATTTGCAATGGCTAATACCACTCCTAGAGAGACACAACTCATTATCATTGCCGATCCACCCATCGCAAGGAAAGGCATGTTCTGTCCTGTTACCGGCATCAAGCCTGTACAGACCAACATGTTAATCACCGCTTGAGATAAAAGCATTAACCCTATCCCAACGGCGACATAAGTCTCGAAGAGCTTTTCTGCATTGAGCCCTATTCGCAGAATTCGATAAAACAGAACTAGGTACAAAAAGATCAGTATTACCGCCATCACCAAACCAAACTCTTCCACAAATGAAGAATAAAAGAAATCGGCATAGGCCTCAGGGGTATAGTGCTTCAAATCACCATCACCGACACCAACTCCTGTATAGCCACCATTATGTATAGCCAGTTTTGCATTAATTGATTGCATGTTTTCTACCGACGCCACATCATCACCATAAGCTTTAAAGAATCGACTGGTCCACGTGTCGAATCGAGGAAGAAGATTGAGCGAAGGCGCCGCCAAATGCAATAAAACGGTGAGTCCAAGTAAGGTAATTCCACTCCCTACGAATGTGAAGATCTTTGCAAAAGGAACCCTCCCTATAAACAATAACAATAGCGATATCATGAAAACAATAGCTGCTGTAGAGAAGTTATCTTTTGCGATCAATGCACAAATAATAATGATTGGAAGGACGACGGGCCAGAACCCTTTCTTCCAGGAATCAAAATACTTTTCTTTACTTACAAGTCGCTTGGAGACAAAAATGATTAGTGCCAGCTTAGCGAAATCAGAACTCTGAAAGGTGAGTCCTACAATAGGAACTCTCACCCAACGAGAAGCATCATTCACACGAACACCAAAGAAGAAGGTGAAAATCAATAACAATACGGCGACGTAAAATATAAACTTGGAAAGCTTCGCAAAATACTTTGGGTCCTGTCGATGCACCCAGTACATTGCAATAAATCCAAGAACAATATATACAAAGTGCTTGAACAAATATTTAAATGGAGAGCCGCCCTCGGTCTTTACCAAAATAGGCACAAAACTATATACAGAAACGAGAGATATCGCGAAAAATAGTAATGCGATGATCCAGATCACTGGGTCTCCTTTTAGATATTTTAGATAACGCTGCACTTATTACTTGGTTAGTTCATTTTCGAAATGAGCGAGCCACTCCTTTGAATACAGGCTTGTCCCTCCAGTATATACGATTATACAGTCATCCTTAGGGAAATTCAACATTCCGATACCGTTCGAAATATTTTGCTCGAGCCAAAGACTGAATATATCCTCATCAGCTAAATCATCACGACCTATTTCCAAATAGTCAAATGAAAGAATCTTACTCACATCTTTCACATCCCAAACTTTATCATCAAAAACTTCTTCAGTCGGTAAATGCATAAGCCAAACCGTAGGGTTTTCTGTGTAGATCGTAGCTTTTAGATCTTGTGTCAATTGCAACTCAGACCAGCGAAATGCAGGCAACCCCTCGTACCACTTCTGTTTAAAACGAGACTTGAATTCTTCCGTAGTTTCCGAGCGTGCAGAACGGATCAACTCTTCTATTGATTTATTCTTTTCCATACTATTCGAATTACAGTCTTCTTACTGCATTCTTAAATTGTTGACCTCTATCCTCGTAGTTTTCGAATAAATCGAAACTTGCACAAGCTGGCGATAACAACACTGTTTCATCCTTCACTGCTAGCTGGTAAGCATATCCAACAGCGTCCATTGGAGACTCTGTTTCAACAATACTATCAACCACACCAGTAAATGCGTCAATGATCTTTTGGTTATTCTTCCCTAGACAAACGATTGCTTTCACTTTCTCTCTTACAAGTTCGATCAGCTCATCATAATCATTTCCTTTATCTACTCCTCCAACAACCCATACTGTAGGCGCTGTCATACTTTCCAAAGCGAACCAAGTAGCGTTGATATTCGTCGCTTTTGAATCGTTGATAAATTCAATTCCATTTACTTTTGCTACAAACTCGAGACGATGCTCTACGTTCGTAAAATCTGATAGACTCTCACGGATACTTTCTTTCCGTAAGTCAACCAGTTTCCCTGCTAAACCTGCTGCCAGAGAATTTTGCACATTGTGCTTGCCCTTTAAAGCCAAATCATGAATCGACATAGTTAATTTATTTTTAATTGTTATTGTTTCTGATTCTTCATCGAGGTATGCCGCTGCATCCTCATTATTTGTAAGCGAAAAGCCATATTGCTGAACATCCAGCTTACTGATCGCGTCAAGTTGCATTCTTATTTGTGGGTCATCCGCATTAAATATGAAAGCATCTTGTGCCGTCTGATTCTGCGTGACTCTCATTTTTGCCTTACCGTACAGCTCCATTGAATTCTCATAGCGATCCAAATGATCTGGTGTGATATTCAACAAGATCGAAATGTCTGCTTTGAATTCATAGACATCCTCCAACTGGAAGCTACTCATCTCGATCACGAAATATTCAGGAGATAAATCCATTACTTTTCGCGAAAAACTCACCCCAACATTTCCTGCGATCTCAGCTTCAATACCACCTTTGGTCAACACATGATGAACGAGGTGCGTCGTTGTTGTCTTCCCATTACTTCCCGTGATACAAATGAATTTTGCATCTGTATATCGTGCAGCAAATTCAAGATCACTAATCGGTGTAACTCCTTCTTTTTTCAAGCACTGAATGAACTCACTTGCATTTGGAATCCCCGGACTCTTGATCACCTCTTCTGCGGAGACAATACGCTCATAAGAATGACCTCCTTCCTCAAATTCGATCTCGTTTTCGATCAGTTCATTTTTGAACTTCTTTTTGATTGTACCGAAATCACTTACCAGTACCGTAAATCCCTTCTCCTTCGCAAGGATAGCTGCTCCAACACCGCTTTCTCCGGCGCCCAAAATGGCAATATGTTGTTGCTTATCGCTCACTTACCTCAACTTCAATGTTACTATAGTGATCACAGCTAACAGAATTCCGACAATCCAGAATCGAGCAACGATCTTCGCCTCGTGAATTCCTTTTTTCTGATAATGGTGATGCAAAGGAGCCATCAAGAAAACACGTTTCCCTTCTCCTGTTCTTTTCTTCGTGTATTTGAAATAAGCCACCTGCATGATTACCGACAGGTTCTCAATCAGGAAGATTCCACATAGTACTGGAATTAAAAGTTCTTTTCGGATTGCGATAGCGAATACTGCGATCACCCCTCCAATGGCTAAGCTTCCCGTATCACCCATAAACACTTTCGCTGGGTAAGAATTATACCACAAGAATCCGATACACGCTCCTACAAAGGCAGCGATAAAGATCACCAGCTCCTCTGCATAGGGTATATACATGACATTGAGGTAATCGGCGAATTCCACGTGGGCGCTGACATATGCCAATACAGCTAGGGCAATTCCAATGATGGCGGAGCTACCGGTGGCCAGTCCGTCGAGTCCATCGGTCATATTTGCTCCATTAGAAACAGCAATCACAATAAAGATTACGATCGGAATAAAAATCAACCATCCCCATGATCTAGAATCTTCTCCAAGAAACCAGTTGTAGTTGATCTCGTTGTTCTTGGTAAATGGGATTGTTGTGGTCATGTCACGTGTCTCGATCCACTTTGTAGTACTGTTGACATCGTCAGTATGCACATCTGTCACGAATTCTTCACCTGCTCTCAACTCATAATTCTCGGCTACTTTCTTGTGCACTTTAACATCTGGATGAAAGAATAGCATCGATCCAACGATAACACCTACTCCGATCTGACCTACTACTTTGAATTTCCCAGCTAGTCCATCTTTATTCTTCTTAAGTACTTTCAAGTAATCATCAATGAATCCGATCACGCCCAACCAAATGGTTGCAATGATCATCGTGATCACATAAACATTGTGAAGTTTGGCAAACAACAATGTCGGAATTAAAATTGCCCCTAAAATGATCAAACCTCCCATCGTTGGCGTCCCCTCCTTTTCCTTCTGCCCTTCAAGACCAAGGTCTCGCACCTGCTCACCCATTTGCATCTTTCGAAGCAAACCGATCAAACGATTTCCAAAAAGAATTGAGATGATCAACGAAAAGATCAATGCCATTCCAGAACGGAAAGAAATGTATTCAAACACTCCCGCACCTGGGAAGTCTAATGAGTTCAAATAATCAAATAAATAGTAAAGCATTATTTATCGAGTTTTATTAGTGTTTCTTTTAATATTTCTAAGTCATCAAAGTCGTGCTTTACACCATTGACTTCTTGGTAAGTTTCATGTCCTTTCCCCGCGATCAAAATGATATCTCCTGGTTCAGCCATTTGACAAGCTGTTTTAATCGCCTCTTTTCGATTCGATATACTCATCGTTTTTTTGTAATGTTCACCACCCACTCCAGTCATCATTTCTTCAATGATTGCATCTGGATCTTCTGTTCTTGGATTGTCTGAAGTCAAGACCACTTTATCACTTCCTTCGCAAGCAATTTTCGCCATCGTTGGACGCTTCGTTCGATCTCTGTCACCTCCACAACCTACAAGCGTGTATACCGTTTCATTTCCTGTACGAATATTTTTGATCGTACTTAATACATTATCCAAAGCATCAGGAGTATGCGCATAATCGACAATTCCGATCACACCTGTTTTGCTTTTAAAGTATTCGAATCGACCTTCTACCGGTTGCAGGCTAGATAATACACGTAAGATTTCTATCGTATTATCTTCCAACTGATCTGCAATCGCAAAAACCAATAAGATATTGTAGGCATTAAAGTCTCCGATCAGGCGCGTGAATAATTCAGTCCCCTCTAACGATAATACTAATCCAGCAAAGTTGTTTTCTAACACTTTCGCTTTGTAATCAGCGACATTCTTTAAAGCATAACTTAACTTCTTAGCTTTGGTATTCTGCAACATTACATCACCATTCTTATCATCGGCATTTGTGATCGCAAAAGAACTATCTGAAAGACCGTCGAAGAATTCCTTCTTAACATTTAAGTACTCTTTGAACGTGTTGTGATAATCAAGGTGCTCGTGCGTGATATTCGTAAATCCAGAACCATAGAAGTGCAACCCTCCTATTCGTTTTTGATGAATCGCATGTGAACTTACCTCCATAAAGCAGTACTCACACCCTTCATCAACCATCTGACGCAATAAAGCATTTAAACTGACTGGATCTGGTGTCGTTCTATCTGTAGGAATAGCCTTCTCGTTGATCATGTTCACAACCGTTGAGATTAACCCGACAGACCGTTGCATTTCCATAAAAAGATTGTACAACAATGTTGTCGTTGTAGTTTTTCCGTTCGTTCCAGTAATCCCTATTAATTTCAAATCCTTGCTCGGCTGATCGTAATAGTTGTTTGCCAATACAGAAAGTGCTTTATGAGTATCGTCTACCAAGATATAATTGATACCCTTCTTTATTTCAGCAGGCTTTTCCTCAACTACAATTGTACTTGCTCCACTTTCGATTGCCTTATCAATAAACTTATGACCGTCTACCGCAGCTCCTTTGATTGCTACAAATAGATCATCAACCTCTACATTTCTCGAATCAAATACAATTGATTTGATTTCACAATCCGTTGTTCCTTCTACTTCTTTAATCGAAGCACCGTATAATATGTCTCTTACGTTCTTCACGTTCTCTTCAATTCTATAGTTACTACTTCTCCATTTACCGCCTTCGTTCCTGGCGTAACAGACTGACCTACTACTTTTCCGTAGCCCTCAACTTTTACTGTCAAACCAACTTGTTCCAGCAAGTAGACAGCATCCTCAAGTCCCATTCCACGCACATCAGGCACTTGCTCCTTGTTGTACCCGTAATCATTCAAACTGACTGACTTCGCTCCACTTTTTGCACGCACCCAATCACTATGTCCATTGAAGTCTTTTTTGACTGAAAAGCGGTTCAGAACTGTATTGATATCGTAGCGACTCCCATCTCTTACTGGAGGCATAGTGACTATCTTTTGCTTTTCATTTACTGCTTTGTGATATTCATAACTCGACGCATACACCTTGTTAGCTATCGCAGAGAATACCGTTCCCGAAACAGAAGCTCCATAGATATCATCTGTTGGCGCTGCAATGACTACAATACAGGAATAGATCGGATCATCAGCAGGAAAATACCCGGCAAAGGAAGCAATGTATTTCTTCTCACCCTCTTCACCATATCCTTCGTTTCTATTTGCGATCTGCGCTGTACCCGTTTTTCCTGCAATTTTAAAGAAGGTCGACTCCAATCGCTTTCCGGTACCATTCACCATAACACCTTCAAGACAAGACTTCATGATATCAATCGTCTCTTTACTACAAATACTTTCTCTCAACACCTCTGGCTTAAATTCTTCAACTACGCGCTGGTTGTCTAGTACTTTTGAAACAAACTGAGGCTTCATGTACCTCCCGTCATTTGCAACTGCATTGTAGAATGACAGCAACTGTAAAGGCGATAACTGAAATTCATATCCGATCGACATCCAAGCCAAAGATCCTCCCCACCATTGTGACTCACCCGGAGCTGAATACACTGGAGTGCTTTCACCCGCAATATTAATCCCTACTTGTTCCGTTAATCCGAATTGCGTCAAGCGATCAATGTATCGACGTGGTTCTTTTCGATAACTGTTATAGATCACCTTGGATATCACGTTTGAAGAAAGCTCGAATGCCTCCTTGATCGTAATCTTACCGTAGCCCCAGGCTCTGGAATCGTGTAATTCACGATCGTAGAATTCATATTTTCCAACAGCATTGACAGTATCAGTGATTCTAATCTTATTATCTTCTAACGCAGCCATCAACGAAGCTAATTTCATCGTCGACCCTGGAACTTCTTTCGTACCAATAGCGTGATTGTATACTTCTCCATAATCTCCATCTCCAGTTTTTTGAAGATTTACCATCGCTTTTACGAATCCAGTTTTTACATCCATCACGATTGCACAACCATAACGCCCCCCTTTCGTTTTCAACTGATTCTCTAATTCGGTATGCGCTACTTCCTGAATGTCTTTATCGATCGTAGTCACTACATCGTATCCGTTCTCACCTTCGCGCACCACCGCTCCCGTTGGCTTCCAAGAGTTAGAAATCTTCTGCTCAATGACTTCGCCATTTCTTCCTGCGAGGTATTGGTTATAAGCCCCTTCTAACCCAACCAACAAGGTATCACGCTCTCTTTTCTTAATGTATCCTAATGTTCGTGCAAGTAACTCACCGTTTGGACGTTTCCTTACAATCGTCGCCCGGTTATCGATAAGCCCACCTTTGAAGCGTCCTTTTCTGAAAATCGGAAGTTCACGGATTTGTTTTCTCGTCTCATTGGTTACTCTTCGCTGGATCAATACATACCTTCTCTTTTTAACGCGCGCATCTCTTAAATACTCTTCGTATTCTCTTGCTGTTTTCTCTGGGAAAAGCCTTGCCAATCCTTTACTCAACCCACTTACTCCAGCATCCCAGATATCTTTATCTACAGTTACTGGATCCATGTATACATCGTAGAATGCAACAGAGGTCACCAAAGGACTCAAGCGCGCATCCAGGATTTCCCCTCTTCTGGGCTCTATGATCGCAGAACGCTGTTTGATCTTCGTTGATTCCGTTGTAAAGATCGTATCTCGACCATCCATAATGATCGAAACAGATTTTACAATGATCAATAGCATGACCACGACTACTAAAAAGTAGATCAAATACACACGCAATATGACTGGCTTCGGCGTATTCATTATTCCTGTAAATCTTTATCGTCTACTCGAATCACTTTCGTCGGGTTTACCGTTTCGCGCAACCCTAACGGACTCAATCTTTCTATCAATTCTGTTCTTCTTGTCAATTCTTCTAATGCCGCTTTTGTCTCTACATAATCCGCAGTGATGTTCCCCACCTCTGTCTCCGTGTCAGCAATATCATCCGCTAATTGATTCACATAATATCCTTTCGTCACAATGAGAATCAGTAAAAAAATCACGAAGAAGATGTAGCTCAGATTATTCAAAAAGAAAGTCTTGGTCAAAAACTCTCCATTCATGATCTGCACCATGTTTTTGGATTGCTTTCCACCTGACTTAAAAAGACGACGCCCTTTTTTCTTTTTGGACTTCTTCTTTTGCTTCTGGACTTCCGATATGTAGTTATTCTCCTTCACGTCGAACTGCTATTCTCAATTTTGCGCTTCGCGAACGCGGGTTACTTTCTAACTCTTCTTCCGATGGTGAGATCGGTTTGCGTACCACCTCATCAAAAGGCTTGAGTACATTTCCGTAAAAATCTTTTGTGATCTTCCCGTCAAAGCTGCCGCGCTTCATATAGTTCTTTACCAACCGATCCTCTAATGAATGGTAAGATTCCACCACGAGACGACCGCCAGGTTTTAATACTTCTGCAGTTTGCTCCAGCATTTCTTCCAGCACTCTCATCTCATCGTTTACTGCAATGCGAATGGCCTGAAATACCTGAGCATAAAATTTATTTTCTTTGTATTTGGGTGCGAGCGACTCCAAAAGCGCAACTAAGTCACCCGTAGTTTTGACTTGATCACGATCTCTATCTGTACATATGCGTTGAGCGATACGACGCGGCGACTTCACTTCCCCATACTTCTGGAAAATAGAGATCAACTCATCCTCATCCCACTCATTCACGACTTCAAATGCCGATAACTCACTTTGCTGATTCATGCGCATATCCAGCTTTTCGTTGGAACGAATACTGAATCCACGTGCTGGCTCATTGAACTGATGTGAAGAAACTCCAAGGTCAGCCAAGATTCCATCGACTTGCTTGATCCCGAGCATGCGCAATTGATTTTTCAAGAACGAGAAATTGGAAGCTACGAAATGAAAATTCGGTGCATCCCAAGTGTTACGCACCGCATCAGGATCCTGATCAAATGCGATCAATTGACCTTTTTCAGAAAGTTGCTCGAAGATAGCACGAGAGTGGCCTCCACCGCCGAAGGTAACGTCAATATAGATTCCGTCAGGCTGGATATCCAGACCGTCAAGACACTCTTGAAGCATTACAGGAACGTGGTATTTTTCTTCGTTATTCGTCGTCATTTCCAATCTTACCCATTACTTCCTCTGCTAAATCAGCAAAGTCTGTCATGGAGCCTTCGATCATTTCGAAGTACTTGGATTTATCCCAGATCTCAACGCGGTCGTTGTAAGCGATTAACATCACCTCCTTTTTCAGACCGACGCGATCCATGTGTCCTGTTGGAATCAATACCCTACCCGTTTTGTCTAGTGAGACATCTTTTGCTCCCTGGTGGAACAAGCGGTAGAACATTCGATTCTTCGGCTTGAAGAGATTGATCTTACTCAACGATTCGCTCAGCTTTTCCCATTCATTCATTGGGTATAGCGTGAGGCAATCTTCAAAACCTTTGTTCAACATGAAACTTTCCTGGGCAGCAGGAGATAATTGCCTTCTCAAGTGAGAAGGAAACATGAAACGCCCTTTTGCGTCCAGTTTTACCTCATATTCTCCTACTAATCCTGCCATGTACAGTTATAATGTGTAAAAATAATGGAAATCTCCCACTTTTTACCACTTTTAAAACAGTGTTGAAAACTTATTACGCAGCTTTCTCAAACAAAGTTACACTTTTTCTTCATAAACTTAGTCATAACGAGGATTTAAAGCTATAACACATGCGTGGTAAAAAGTGGGATTAAAAATCCATTGTTGAAAAATAGGGGGAGTTATCAACGAAGGAAAATGGGTGGAGTGATGAGGTGGGATTCAGGTGAAATTGTTAAAAACCGTTTATAACTCAGGGCTTGAGAATGAGGCTGAGGGGTGATGATTTTGTATTTTTGAGGGTAACGTAGCCTGAATTGTGCCGCCTATAATATTGTTTTTGGGTGTATATCGGTCATAGAGGTGCGTATATAAATGAGTTAGGTGCCATGAAAGAAGGACGTAGTGTAATTCGAAAAAATCAATTATCTTTGGTTACATGGTTGATATAATTAAAAATAAGATGGGAGAAGTTATTGCACTTTGCG
>CBFHXS010000038.1:0-21121 GCA_965659845.1 Brumimicrobium sp. | reverse complement strand
TGCTTTTAGATGGTATGATGGGTCAGATTGCTATGAAAAGCACGGAGAACGACATGAGTGACGAGCAGAAACTAGCGATGTCAAAAAGAGACGTTGAGCTAGTTGATGAAACTAAAGAGGTCATGGGCTATGAGTGTAAAAAAGCAATAATAACAGGTGCAGACGACAAGGAGTCTGAAATTTGGTATACTAGCGAAATTGTTCCTTCTTACAGAGGTGGTCAATACTTGTATGAAGACATTCCAGGCGTTCCTCTAGAAATCAATTCAAGCTGGGGAAAGATGGATTTAAAAATGGTCGCTTTTGAATATAGAAAGAAGATCAAAAAACCAGAGAAAGTTTTTAGCATGGAAGTTCCAAGCGGTTTTGTACTCAAGACTGCAGAAGAAATGAAGCAGATGCGCGGAGGACGTTAGGAGCGAAACTCATTAAAGACGGAGTAGCTGTTTTGATTAAGTATTCTGAATATTTGGTTTTTCAAAAATTTCGAGGTGTACATTATTCTAAATGAAGCGGGCAATCATCTTTTTTACATTGGTAATGGCTTTATTCAGCTGTAAAAAATTGGTTCATAAGTTTGACGAGCGTCTGAGTGAAAAGTATCTTAAAATTGGGTTCCTTGCAAAAACGTTAGATTCAGAAGGTACGAATATCCATTATTTTGATAATCAATTAGCTGACAAGCCAGTAGTTGTTTTCGTTCACGGATTTGGAGGTGATGGAAAAATTTCTTGGTGGCAACAGGCCAAGCAAATGCATGAAGATTATCGAGTGATCATTCCAGATATATTATGGTTTGGCAAAAGCTACTCCACCCAAGAACCAACTTTAAATGTTCAAATAGAAATGGTGAAAACCATTGTTGAAGCAGAGCAGTTGTCAAATGTTAATTTAGTAGGAATCTCATATGGTGGCTTTATTTCTCTAGGGTATGCTCAGAAATATGTCCATGACCTTCAAACACTCACCATTGTAGACTCCCCAGGAGCAGCATTATCGGATGAAGAGGTTTTAGAGTTCTGCAATAGGGTAGGTGTGAAAAATGTTCAGGATGCTTTTGTTCCAGAAACAGTGGAAGAGGTTCAGAGGTTATTAGATTTTGCATTTCGAAAACCTCCAATGATCCCATCAGGAATTCTTGAAGAAACTATTGGTCTCTATTTTAGCAAACACCTTGAACAGCAAGCAAAATTGTTGCAAGAGCTACCATCGAATCGGGAAAGAATGTCTGGGGGGGTCGATCTGCCTATACTAATCTTATGGGGGCAGGACGATCAAGTATTTCTGGTTCGTGAGGCAAAAGAACTACAACAAATTTTGGGTGCGGAATTAAAAATTATCTCAAAAGCTGGACATGCACTTCCAGAAGAGCAGCCCAAAAAGTTTAATGAAGAATTATTTCGTTTTATCGAACTCAATAGGTAAAGCGAACTAAACCTCTTGCATGGTACTCAACTTGTAGTAATGACCCTTTTGGGCAAATAGCTCTTCATGTGTACCTTTTTCAACGATTTCACCCTTACTAAGAACGAGAATGGTATTGGCATTTTTAATTGTGCTCAATCGATGCGCAATAACGAGTGAAGTTCGGTTTTCCATAAGATGATCTAGCGCTTCTTGTACTAATTTTTCACTTTCTGTATCTAGTGCTGATGTTGCCTCATCCAAGATCATCACAGGAGGGTTTTTTAATACAGCGCGTGCAATACTTAACCTCTGCTTCTGTCCTCCAGACAATTTATTTCCACGCTCACCTATATTAGTTTCATAACCATCATCCAACTTCATAATAAAGGCGTGTGCATTGGCAATTTTAGCAGCTTGAATAACTTCTTCCTTAGAGGCGTTCTCCTTACCAAAGGATATATTGTTAAATACGGTATCATTAAATAGAATTGACTCTTGGCTAACCATTCCTATTTGTGAGCGGAGGTCATGTAAAGTAAAGTTTTTAATGTTCAATCCGTCAAACTCAACACTTCCTTCGGCTACATCATGAAAACGAGGAAGTAAGTCTGCTATGGTAGACTTACCACTTCCTGATTCACCAACCAGAGCAACAGTTTCGCCTTTTGGAATACTGAAGCTAATGTTCTTCAACACAACCTCTTTTTTATAAGCAAACGAAACGTTATTAAAAGATATTTTATCCTTAAGAGTTGTTATAGACTCAGGGTTTATAGGATCCAATATCTTTTCATCTAAATCTAGAATTTCTTCTATTCGTTCTTGTGATGCCTTCGCTTTGCTCAGGTTAGCCATGTTTTTTGCAATATTTTGAACAGGGACGAGTAATTGTGAAAAAACAATAATAAATCCGATGAATTGCTTTCCTGTAAATCCATCACCTGCGTCACCGTCTAGGATCATGTTTCCTCCATACCAAACGATCATAATCATAACCACTGCTCCTAGGAACTCATTCAAAGGAGAGCTTAAATCTCTTTTACGAAAAGCCCGTGTTATTAGTTTTTGGTGATGAAGATTGATGCTTTTAAATTTGTTTACAGAAGAGGCAGTCGCATTGAAGGCTTTGACAATTCGAATTCCTCCTAAGTGTTCATCTAAAAAGGAGAATAGAACTCCCATTTGCTTCTGGCCCTTGCTGGCAGTTCGTTTCAAACTCTTACCAATTTGAGATATGATTAGTGCTGAGACGGGGAGTAGAATGAAAGAAAAAAGAGTAAGAGCGGGGCTCCAATAGATTAAAACACTAACGGTAATTATTACAGACAGCGGATCTCTAAAAATTAGCTCAAGCACGGCGATTACAGCAGCTTCAACCTCATTTACGTCGCCATTCATTCGGGACATAAGATCACCTTTGCGTTCTTCAGTAAAGAATGATACGGGAAGACGCATAGATTTTTCAAAAAGCTTGTTTCTATAATCTCTCACCACGGCCATACGCAATTGAGACTGATGATATATTGCTAGATATCTAAATAGACTTTTCAAGAAAAAAGCAATGACAACTGAAACACAAACGAACATTAAGGCATATTTGGGGTCCTCTTTGGCCATTGAACTCATGAAATAATCAAAATAATCCTTGACGTAATCAATCAACCCACTAATGCCAGAGCCATTGTAATTCGGCTCTGAAAGAACGAGTTCAGTATCCTCACTTGGGAAAATAACCTGCAAAAAGGGTACGAAAAGAACGAGTGAAACAAGATTAAAAATAACGAAAAGTAGATTAAAAAAAATTGTAGCAAAAGCGCGACCCTTGTACAGAAAAGTTGACTTAAATATGGTTATCAATTGTTTCATTCTGTGCAAATATAGAGGAATTTCATTTGTATGTATGGAAGTGAACGCAAAGAAAACCACTTTATTTCCCAGTGGTTTAGTACTGATGCATTACTTTTGTGGTATGAGTTCGATCAGACAGAATAGAATTGAAAATGTGATCCAAGAGGAGGTTTCAAAAGTGTTTCAACAAAATGCCAGAACCCTTTGCTTAGGGGCAATGGTGACAGCTACTGTAGTTAGAGTCACACCGGATCTTGGCAAGGCAACGGTGTATTTAAGTGTATTTGCTGGGCCACCAAAAGAAGAGGTACTGCAAAATATTCAAGCAAATAAGAGTATGGTCAGAGGTGACGTAGGCCGTCGATTAAAGAATATGAAGCATATTCCCGACCTAGACTTTAAAATAGATGATTCTCTAGATTATGCAGAGAAGATCGATGAATTGCTTAAGAAGTAAATGAATGTAGCACGGTTCATAGCTCGTCGCTACTTCAAAGCGAAAAAGTCTCGGAATGTAATCAATTTGATCACTAACATTAGTGTTGTAGGTATAACCATTTCCACTGCTGCATTGGTAATACTGCTCTCTGCATTCAACGGGGTAGAAGATTTAGTAATAAAGCTTTACAGTGACTTTGATCCTGATATCACCATACGTTCATCAAAAGCGAAGACATTCAATCAAACATTTATTGACATTAATGAGATCGACAGCCTCCCAGAAGTAAACGGTGTAGTAAGGGCTCTCGAGGAGGTTGTAATCCTCAAACATGAGGAAAAATGGGTGCATGCAAAGATGCTTGGCGTTGATCCTGTTTTTATTGAATCTTCTAAAATGAAGGAACATCTCGTGGATGGAGAGGCGGCGCTTTACATTAATGATCAACCACAAGCAATATTTGGGGCTTTCTTGTTGGAAAAGTTAGACGCTTATATTTCCACGTCAGGAATGATTAAAGAGCAGGTTATTTTTAATGTCCCGTTAAGGGAAGGTAAGCTTAGACCGGGCAAACAGCCACTAAACTCAAGAAAAGTATCGGTTGCAGCACGAATGAACTACAATAGTAAGGTAAATAGTGACTATGTTGTCATTCCTTACACACTGGCAAATCAGCTCCTCGAATATGGAGAGGATATTTCAGCATATTATGTTGACGTTAAGGACCACCAAGAAACAGATGAGGTTAAACTGCAGATTCAGAAGATGCTCGGTGATGATTTTACAGTAAAAACGAGTTATGAAAAGAATGAGCTCATTTTTAAAACGAGCCAATCTGAGCGTCTAATCGTGTATTTGATCCTTGTGTTTATTTTTATTCTTTCATCGTTCAATCTTATCGCTTCTATAGCGATGCTATTCGTTGAGAAAAAGGATGACATTGCAACTCTGTTTAGTTTGGGTGCGAATCGAAAAACAATTTTTAATATTTTCTTCTTTGAGGGGTTGATGATCGTAAGTAGGGGGATAATCATTGGGTTATTTCTTGGCTACGGTGTTGGTTTTGCTCAAATGCAGTTCTCGTTCATCACTATGCCTGGGGCTCCAGGGGAAGCTTTCCCAATTAAATTTATCTTTTCCGATGGTGTATTTATTCTCTTATCTGTCGGTATTTTAGGCTTCATTATTTCGTATTTACCTACCAAGGTTTTAGTCTCTCGACATGAAAGACATAAGAAGCTAAAGTAGTATTCGATTTATTTACCTTTCCTATTAATCATTATCAAGCGAGAACTTTTAAATTTGCAGATATAAACGCATTTAGAATTATGTTAGAGATTACTCGTATTCGCACATCGAAAGATGAATTAGTAGAAGGGCTGAAAAAAAGAGGTGTAGATTTTTCAGAAAAATTGAATGAAGTTATTCGTTTAGATGAAGAATGGAGATCTAAGAAGACAGAGCGAGAGTCCATTCAGTCTGAGAGTAATAAACTTTCCAAATCAATAGGTCGGCTTTTTAAGGAGGGAAAGACTGAAGAGGCGAATGAAGCAAAAGAAAAATCTACTGCTTTAAAATCGAGCGAGCAAGCATTAAAAGAAGAAGTAACAGCACTTGAAGATAAGATCCAAACTCTTTTATACGACATTCCAAACGTTCCTCAGAGTATCGTTCCTAATGGGGTGACAGAAGAAGATAATGAAATAACGGAAGAGCACGGTGAGGCACCTTCTTTCGATTTTACACCTAAGCCGCACTGGGACTTAGCAAAAGAATTGGAAACCATTGATTTTGAATTGGGAGTAAAAGTGACGGGTGCTGGTTTTCCTTTTTATACTGGGAAGGGGGCAAAGCTACAACGTGGTTTGATTAACTTTTTTCTAGACGAAGCAGATAAGGCGGGGTATAAAGAGGTTATTCCACCATTGGTAGTAAATGAAGCGAGTGGCATAGGAACAGGACAGTTACCTGATAAGGAAGGTCAAATGTACCATGCTACTGAAGATGATCTTTACTTGATTCCAACTTCAGAGGTTCCTTTAACTAATATTTACAGAGATACGATCGTTAAAGATGAAGGTTTTTCAATAAAGATGACGGCTTATACACCTTGTTTTAGAAGGGAGGCTGGCTCATATGGTAGTGATGTTAGGGGGCTGAATCGATTGCATCAATTTGATAAAGTAGAGTTAGTAAGAGTTGAACATCCTGATAGAAGTGAGCAAGCTTTAGTAGAAATGGTTGATCATGTTAAGGGGTTACTGGAAAAATTAGAACTGCAATACAGGGTGCTTCGCCTTTGTGGAGGTGATCTAGGGTTTACTTCTGCTATAACATACGACTTTGAAGTATATTCTGCTGCTCAAGATAAATGGTTAGAAGTTAGTTCTGTGTCCTTGTTTGATACATTTCAGGCAAATCGCTTGAAGCTGAGGTATAGAGACGACAATAAAAAGACACAGCTCTGTCACACGCTGAATGGAAGCGCTCTTGCTTTACCAAGAATTGTTGCTGCCTTAATGGAAAATCACCAAAATGAGGACGGGTCTATTTCTCTGCCAAAGGCAATTCAGTCTTATGTTGGAATGGATAAAATCTGATCTGTCACAAAAGTCACCGTATCATTCGTTTTAAGGTCATACTTTTGCTTTAAACTTTTAAAGAATAAGTGATGAATGATAAGACAATTATAGACGTAAGATCATATGGTGAATTTCAAGGTGGTCATATAGCAGGTAGCAAGAACGTACCTTTGAATGAAATACCATCAAGAATGGAAGAGTTTAAATCAATGAAAAACATAGTGCTTTGCTGTGCTTCTGGGAATAGAAGTGGACAAGCTGTTAGTTTTTTAAAAGCAAACGGTATCGATTGCGAGAATGGTGGTGGATGGATGGAGTTAAATTACAGACTTCAAGAAGTAGGGTAATTTTAAGAAGGTTGTCTGAACATCAAAAAAATTAGTTTAATTTTTGATGTACTTGTAAAATAGTTAAAAAACTATTGGAAAGCTAAAAGTGTTTTTTTTGAACTAAAACAATTGTTTTTTATGGATTTGTAGCCATTTATTATTTAATACTTATGGCTTTGGCACATGTTCTTTTTAGCATTGTTTTTTTTAATAAACAAACATCTTTCTTTATATTTGCAACTATAAATAGCGCAATAACGTTATCAATTTTTTCAAAATGTCCAAAGTTACGGAGAGTTGATAATGAGATTTGAGACTCGTGAAAACGAGTCTTTTTTCTTTCCATGAACTTTGTATCTTTTCTTTTTGTTTTAAATCACCCCTAAACTGAATCCATAAACTATTGTTATTTTTGTATGTGGTAAGACCACTCAAAAAAGACAAGTAAAACTATGGATAAGAAGCGAAGCAAAGAAACGTTGAAAACAAGCAGAGATCCCATTAGAGTCGGTATTACAACTGGCGACCTGAATGGAATAGGTCCAGAAGTGATTATTAAGGCCTTGAACAACAAAGAAATATTAGTTGAATGTACACCGATCATTTATGGCTCTACAAAGACAATGTCTTATCATAAAAAAGCGATCAATGATGAACTATTTAACTACCATCGTATTCAGGATGCCGCAGAATCACAGCATCGAAAGGTAAACATTGTAGCTTGTTGGAAAGAGGTTGTTGATATGAATTTAGGAGAAGCTAACGAAACAGGGGGTAAATACGCCTTTTTGTCTTTGGAAAAAGCAACTCAAGATCTCGCCGCTGGAAAAATAGACGTACTTGTTACCGCCCCAATTTCGAAAGAAACAATACAAATGGCAGGATTTAAGTTTCCTGGTCACACTGAGTACTTAGCAGATTTATCGGGTAAAAGTGAAGCGCTAATGATGATGGTCTCTAACAATTTGAAGGTCGCTCTTGTAACTTCACATATTAGCTTAAAACAAGTTGTTGAAGATGTAACTACAGAAAAAATACTATCAAAATTAAAAGAGTTTGAAAGTAGTTTAAAGAAAGATTTTGGGCTTGTACGTCCTAGAATTGCAGTACTTGGATTGAATCCTCATGCTGGAGAAAAGGGTAAGATGGGTAGCGAAGAGTCGGAAGTTATTAATCCAGCTATAAATCAAGCAAAAGAATCGGGTGTTTTAGCTTTTGGTCCATATCCAGCTGATGGCTTTTTCGGGAGCCGTCAATATGCTCAATTTGATGGGGTTTTATCTATGTATCACGACCAAGGTTTGACAGGTTTCAAATCAATAGCATTTGATGATGGTGTTAACTTTACTGCTGGATTACCAATAGTTCGTACATCGCCAGATCACGGAACTGCATTTGATATAGCAGGAAAGGGAGATGCGCATGAACAGTCTATGAGAAGTGCTATTTATTTAGCAATGGATATTTTTCGCACAAGAAAAGAAATCAAGGAAATGAATGAAAATGCATTACCTGTAAGCGAGAAGAAAGAAAGAAGACAAACTAACAAACGATAGTGAGAAATGGCAATTGATTTACAGTTACTAGAAGATGTGTGTCAGTCTCCAGGAGCACCTGGATACGAGCAAAAGATTAGAGCATTAATCATCGATAAAGTTACACCTCTTGTTGATGAGGTTCAAACGGATAACATGGGTAACATATATGCCATAAAGAAGGGAAAGGCCGATAAAAAGGTCATGATCGGCGCACATATGGACGAAATAGGTTTTATTGTAACTCATATTGATGATAATGGTTTTATTCGTTTTCATACCTTAGGAGGCTTTGACCCAAAAACCTTAACTGCTCAGCGTGTTATAATACATGGCAAGGAAGATGTGATTGGAGTAATGGCAGCAAAGCCGATTCATGTGATGTCTCCAGAGGAGCGGAATAAAAACCCTAAGACAAAGGATTTCTTTATCGATACTGGTTTACCAAAAGAAGAAGTTGACAAACTCATTAAAGTTGGAGACCCTATCACTAGAGAACGATCTTTCATTACAATGGGAGAATGCGTAAACAGTAAATCTCTTGATAATCGTCTTGCGGTATTTATTCTTCTTGAAACGCTTCGAATTCTTAAGGATAAAGAAGTACCGTATGATATTTATGGGGTGTTTACAGTTCAGGAAGAGGTCGGAATTAGAGGTGCAAATGTCTCAGCATTGAGAATTAATCCAGATTTCGGTTTTGGTTTGGATACAACAATCGCTTATGATCTTCCGGGAGCAGCCCCGCACGAGAAAATAACTTCCTTAGGAGAAGGAGCGGCGATTAAGATCATGGATGCCTCTACAATATGTGATTATCGCATGGTTGAATACATGAAACAAACTGCTGATAATCATGAGATCAAATGGCAACCAGAGATTTTGACTGCTGGAGGAACAGACACGGCGGGTATACAAAGAATGACAGAAGGAGGTTCAATTGCAGGCGCTGTTTCAATCCCAACAAGACATTTACATCAAGTTATTGAAATGGCAAATCAAAATGACATACAGTCGAGTATAGATCTTCTGACGGCTTGTGTTTCAGATATTGATAAGTACGATTGGAGCCTTAAATAGATGGACTTTATTTAAGAATACGCTGGTATATTTTAAAGTAGCTTTCAGCTCCTTTTTCAAGACTGAACCATTCTTTAGCTCCTTGTCGAGCTGTTTTTGGATCAAAATTTACTTTGTCCAGGTTGATTTTAGAAAAGGAAAACTTACTAAGTTCATCTATCACTTCCCCAGCTTGGTATCGATGGATTATCCCATCAGTATCCCCAACTCCAGAATTGCATATTATTGGGATTTGCATAGCCATTAACTCACCTTGCTTAGTTGGAGAAGAAGCGCTTTTTGAGTAGGTCGGTCGAATAAAGAAAATAGCAAAGTCAAAAAGAGAAACGTAAAGAGGAACATCAGAATGCCTTGATTTTTTCACGACAACTTCACTTTTTGGGATTTTATATTTCGCAGCAACACGTATGATATTCTCTTCGTTTTCTCCAGATAAAAAAAAGAAAACTGGTTGCTCTAGGTTTTTTCTTATTTCAGCGTAAAACATCACCATTTCTTCCAGCATGTACCAGGTTCCGATGGAGCCTAGATATCCAATTACAGTAGATTTTTTATCTATTTTTAGTGCTGATCGTAAAGCTTTTTGTTTTGCTAAATCGATACGGTATTTGGAAAACGAATCAAGATCAACACAACATGGAATAACTGTAATATCCAGGTTTCCCCCCTTTAAATTAGGCATTTGACTAATGATTCCCTTGCCTTTTTCGGTAAGAGACACGATGGCATTTGCTTTTTTAAAAAGCTTAGTTTCTACTTTCTTAAAGTAATGATATAGAATATTAAATACAGGGTTAGATTTATTCCAAATACCTCCTTCGATTCTTTCATCTGCCCAAAACCCCCTTATATCAAAGAGAAATTTTACGCTCCACTTTTTTTGAAGGTGTTGTCCAATCATTCCTGGAATATCACTCCTACAATGAGCAATGTCAAAACCAACTTCTTTTTGGAGGGATATTGCTTTGTTTTTAAGTGCTTTATAATTTATAAAGGCTGAAAAAACAGGGATTTTAGAGGCATATGGTAATGGATGCCAAGTAATGGAGTATTTGTCGCAAATGTTTCTAATCTCATCTTTATTCTCTTGAAAGTTATTCTCTTTTTCAAGACTGATGATATGAAACTCACATTCCCTTTCTGATAGCTTTTGTAGATAGGGTAAAACTTGAGATTGTCCCAGGCTATCAGTCATTCCATCATATGAGATATATAGTACTTTCAAATTTATTTCTCCCTGATTGAGTGGCAATATACAATATTTGATGTTCGATTTCTCGGGAATTTTTTAATTATTTGCGTTACTCAATTAAAAACACACTGGGGTTTTGTATTTATTTCTTAATATTGGTATCCCTAAAATAGGAGTTATGAGAGATGAATTATTGGCTATACGAAAACTGCTTTTAATACTTATAGTACCCTTTATTCTGTATTTATTGAATGTCCTTTCTATGATATTCATTCCTTTTGTTTTTGCACTTTTTGCTGCACTTGTCTTTATGCCTATGATGAGGTGGCTCATGAGAAAGGGAGTCCCAAACTTTGTGGGCATAATCTTGGTAATCATCATTATATCTGCAGGATTGAAAGGTGCCTATGAGGTGGTTCAACTTTCTGGGCAGGAAATCGCCAATGCCAATGAAGATTTTTATCAAAAATTCGACAAAAGACTGAATGATGTTATTTCACCAGTAGTAGAATTAATGGGTATTGAACCAAAAGCAGGGGAGACTGAACTAAAGGCGTTTTTGAATAACGATAAAGTAAGTGAGAACCTATTCGGAAACGTTGGTAGCGGCTTAAATTTTGCAAGACGTTTTGTGAGTATGTTATTGATGACTATCTTTTTTACCATTCTTTTACTTGCTGGTTCAATGAATATTCAAAAAGTAATGGAATTACTAATATTTAAACAGCGGTTTGCTTCGGTCAAGACCTTCAGACAAATAGAAAAGGATATTTTTAAGTTTATTGTGGTTAAATTTTTATTGAGTTTATTCACTGGTATTGGTTTCTCCTTAGCTTGTTATGCTTTTGATGTGAGTTTCCCAATTTTCTGGGGTCTATTTGCCTTCTTGATTAATTTTGTGCAAATGATAGGCTCTGTAATTTCAGTAGTAGTGCTAACGGCGTTTGCTTTGGTTGAGCTTAATTTAACTGGAAATTTGGCCTTTTTTATAATCATTATTACAGGTGTTCAAGTGTTATTTGGTGGAATATTAGAGCCAATATTAATGGGTAAATCATTCTCTATAAACACGGTTACCGTTTTATTCATGTTAGCTCTTTGGGGTTTCGTTTGGGGAATACCAGGCCTTATCTTATCCATTCCTATAACAGCATTAGTTAAGAAGATTATGGAGCAGTTCCCCGGAAGCGCAGTGTATGCTAGAATAATGTCTTAATATATTTACGTTTATCTTTCCATAGCGTGTGAATTAACGACTGTATTTAGCGTTGTCGATAGATTTATTGTCTCTCGAGGAATCGCAGCTTTACGGCGCCCCTTTTAGCTCAAGTAACCCCCTTCTATCTATACCATGTCAGCAGGTGTTTGTAAACGTGTTTCATATATAAATAAAAATATATCCCGCTATGTATCACAACACCATTTTATGTAGTGTTTTGTCATCATTTCCTTTTTGAACCTTCCGTTTGTATAAGTTCATCTTTAGAATCTGAATAGTGAGAATTCTTCAATGAAATAGCATAACATCTTTCTATCATAACCTATCTAAAGAATGCGCAGTAGCCACAATCAAAATGCTCAATAAACGTATAAAAACAAAAAAGGCCGTCCCATTGAGACAGCCTTTATCGTTTATCAAGTTATGTTTTACTTATCTGTATCTCTAACGAGTTGAACAAATCCATGCTCTTCTGCTTCCTGAGTACCTTCGCCTGTAATATTGAACTTGTAGAAGTATGTTCCATCTACACACTCAGCTCCATTATTTTGGATTGTACCGTTCCATTCGAAATCAACGTCATTACTTTCGAAAACAACATTACCCCATCTATTTAAGATAACTATTTCTAATGTTTCGGCATTTTCGGCATTGATGGTAAAGTTATCGTTCGATCCATCATCATTCGGAGTAAATACGTTTGGCAAATCATAGATGAGTGGTAGAATTAACTCTGCATTGATTACTTGAGTTGCTTGATCAGTACAGTTGCCATCCGTGATTGTTAACGTAACAGTATATATACCCTCTTCAGTGTAAGTTGAAAACTGATTATCCAAATTGTTTACAGAATTGGTTTGTCCATTACCAAAGTCCCAATCATATGTAGTCGCAGGGTCTGACGTATTTTGAAAAGTAACATCCAGTGGAACCTCTCCAGAACTAGGGGTCGCATTAAATGAAGCGACCGGTGGTGGATCTTGCTCTAAAAATATACTGTCCTCAACAAAACAAACATCATCTTCAATCGTAAAATAGTACCAGCCTGAAGCAAGGTTCTGCCACACACTAGCATTTATAGAATCGGATGCAGGTTGTCCTGGACCTGTCCATTGAAAGTCTGGTGTTCCCGTGTAACCATTAGGGTCACCGTATCCCACGACAGCACCATTTGGAATACCACAATCAGCAGGGAACTGAGTTAATGAATCAATTATTAAGGTTTGATCCATGGTTATCCGAGCTGTATCAATAGTTTCTACACCACATGCATCAGAAATGGTAACAATGTATTCGTATACTCCATTTGTACTAACATCATAATATGCTGTATCTCCGGTTTGAGCATCTTGCCATGTGTAAGTGAAAGGATCAAGACCAGAAGCCGTTGTCCATAATGGAACACTATCCGTGGCACAGAAAACAGTTGTGTCAAGAGAGTTAACAATCGCTATTGTATCCAAAACGTGAAGTGTAACGGTTGTATCATAAAAACATCCAAAGTCATCTTCAACATTAAAAGTGTAAGTATAATCACCAGGTGCTGAAGGATTCACAGTGATCGAAGTGTCTCCATTTAGCCCTGATGTGATACTAGGTTCAGGAGACCAATATGTATCTACGATTGAGTTTTGATATGATTCATTATTTGGGAATAATGAAGCGTCAAAGTAAAGTCCCCATTCAAAAATGAAACCATCATCAATACCAAGGTTATCACGTATGTTTAATGTCCAGTCACCATTTAAAGGACAACCGACTAAATCATTGAAAGTTTGTTCAGGTTGGTATACCCCGTTAGGGTTCATGGTATTTCCTGCTGAAGGAGCAGGCGGACTTGTAAGGGCAATCGTGTTATTGTTACCAAATTCTGTAGGAAAGTCTCCCCAAGTGTTATTTACCGATGAAAAGCAGTATTCGTAACCATTACCAGGATTCCCTGTATTTCCATCAATTGGTTCACCTAGATAAGTACCACCACCACCAAAACCGCCAGGAATCTGACCGCCAGTATTAGCATTGAAAAGCGTTACAGTAGTCCCATCTGGACATTCCAACCACATTTCGAGATCACCTAGATAACTATGCTCCATTGTAACGCAAATCTCTTGCAGGTCTGAAACATCCGAAAAAGTAGCGCCTGGAGGAAATCCTCCCATAGAGATTAAGGTAGAATAATTAATACCAGATCCATCGGGAAGAGGAAGTAATCCGGCGAAAGACCCCCCAACTTCAAAACTACCTGGAGGAAATTCAACACCTACCGTATCCGTAGAATTAACCCCACCGAGAACAGTCGTTTCTTGATTGAAACAAACAGTGTCTTCAAGAGGTCCAGTGCCATCAAAGAGAGGTGTTTGACTCACTCTTATTTTACAGAAAGTAAATACAGTTTGTGGAAAATCATCAGTGATTAAAAGATTAACGAAATATCCATTTTGAGCATTAGGTACGAACCAAACACTATCATTATTAGGTCCTAATGTACCATCACTGAACTCCCATTCGAACGTTAAATCTTCAACATTTTGAGAATAGCCAAAACCATTATTTTCGAAAGAGTACAATAAGTCTGGTGTTGCAACAAGTAAAACTGAATCACCAGGACAGATATCAACGTATCCGGTATCTGCTGGATTCAGTGCATCCCCGCCTACGCCGTTAACAAAAGCTTCTATTCCTGGTCCAATTGGTTGAGCGGGGTTAGAACAAGTAATATTAGCTCCCCAGCCTGTTCCTTGAGTAGCTCCATCTGAGATAAAAACAAATGTCAAGCAACCGGAAGGGTTATTCTCAAATGTCGAAGTATGATTAAATCCATTTGGGTCTGTACTAGAGTTGTGAACTCCTAGCAAGGGCGAACTTGTATTTGGTCCATCATAAACATACAACGTATCAGAACCATCAACATCCCATGTGAAACCTGTATTAATTCCAAAAGCAGCAGTTATTTTGGGGCCATTAGGTAAGTCAGGACAAATAGTAATGGTGTCATTAAACCCGGCAGAATAGTCTCCACCGGCTCCACCATCATCAAAAAAGTTGATAGTTGCTCCATCTACGTAATTGGCGCAAACGATAGGGTTTATTTGATCAAAATCAGCATCCGTGATGTTGATCTGTCCTAATGAATATAAACCTACAAATGATGTAAGTATAAAGGATAATATTCTTTTCATAATTTTAAACGATTTATTTGATCAGACTTTTTGGTAATACACCTACCATTTGATCAGTTCCAGTAATTTTGAAGTATTGATATTCATTCTCTTTCAAAACAATACCTAAAGAGAGAAAAGTATGATCTTCATCAGTGTTGATGTCAAGTTCTCCATCAAACTTTATATCTTTCCCTTTTTCTTGTGGTATTTTTCCGATAAAAATAGCTTTATCAACTGCTGCATTTAGAAATTCGTATTTTTCTGGAGAGTTCGATTTTAATTCATCTAATTCCTCAACAGAGTATTTTTGTAATAAACGGCTATCATGATTTTGGCTGTATCCAAAAGTGACGATAAACAATAGTAATACGAGTGTAAATATTTTTTTCATAGAGCTTCTTTTTTGTTTAGACGTGAACAATCCTTATAAGGTTGCATCAAATTTAACAAAAAAGATAGACTTTGTATAAAATCAAAGAAGGAGGCAACTGCCTCCTTCTTTGATTATTTTCCTCCTCCCGTTTTGGTTCTGGTTGGGGCACTTCTCGTTGGAGGTGCACTCCTTGTTGGAGCTTTTGTTCCACCCTCTTTTTTAATTGTAGATTGAGTAGGTGCTATTCTTCCATTTGTCGGAGTTTTTCCCCGTGTTGGTTTTGTTTCTCTTGTTGGTTTTGTTCGTGTTTTAGGCTTTTTAGTGGAAGTTCCAGTAGGCTTAGTAATTGTTGTCGGTCTTGGTTTTTCTACAGACCCTTTTATAGTCCTTCCAGTACCCCTTGGTGTATTATTACCATTATTAATATCTATGGATTTTGGCTCACAAGGACTAGGGGGTCTATTACCTCCGTTTCCAGATTGGGGCACAGCATCTGACTCAATACAAACTTGCCAATGTCCCATTGATCCTGGGTGAGAGGTACTTACTGAAACACTTAAGTTACCTTCGAATAAGTAGTATCTTCCAGGCTGAATAGTATAGTTGTTGCCATTTACGATTGCATCTCCACCTCCTGCTATTGACTTAATGTATAAGCTTGAAGCAGAACCAGTATAATTAAAGTTTGGGTTATTTGCCAAATCATCTCTAGTATACGTCCCAGAAGGTGTAATCAAACAGAACTGCCAAGCAGAGTTACCTGGGTTAATTCTAGGTCCACAGCTTTGTGGAGCATCGTAAACAATTGAATACGAAACAGACTCTTGAGAACAATCATTTGATAAATTCACCTGAATGTTGTTGTTACCCTCGTTTAAAGGAACATTATTCAGAGTGATCTGAGAACCCGCAACAGAATAGTTTGTAAAGTTACCACCGTTTACCATAACTACAGTAGATGTTGCATTCTGAGCAGTCAATGTAATACTAATATTATCTGTTGTTACGGTTTGCATTACTTGAGCTGGGAACGTTCTGTTATATGATATAGGGTCGCAATGTACCTCTAGCACTACATTGAATGTTTGTGTAACGGTATCACAACCGTTCGCCACAACTTCAAAAATGTTAGTTCCTTTGTTTAAAATCACAGAACAACCAAAGATTTGATTTGAACTTGTATAGTTGCAATTCACAGGCTGACCATTGTGTTTTATACTCACTTGGTTTGCAGTGACGTTATCAACGAAAATCTGGAATTCATAACTTGCATGCTCTGTGTTATTAGCGCTCACCAAGCTCATTACTGGAGTTTCACATGGTATTACCTCGCATCTACCGTCGTAACTCACGTTAGGGAACCACTCTCCATAATCAGGTCCATCATTGGACTGATTACATCCAGATTTAATCCAAGCTCCTATGATACACTTGTCGGCATTATTTCCCGTACCTCCTAGTGTGATGCTTGTACCGCTGAGCCCATCAAATTTTTGCGTTGTTTGATCTGAAAACTTCAAAACAACATTCGATAAATCCATCGTGCTTGAAGCCGTTGCGCTTTTATGGTCGCTAGTAAATGAAGCGTTCACGCTAGGCATACAATTCGTCTCAGGTTCTTGCATGACTATAGAAACAGTTTCTTGGTCTGAACCGGCGCTATTTGTTCCTATCGCAGTAATGTCATATTCTGTATTAACAGCAGGGTTAATATTGATGTCAAAACTAAATTCTACACCATTGCTGAGAACGTTTGTAGTATGTGTTGTTAGCGGTTGTTGATTAACTAACAATTGAAGTTGGCTTGGAGTGCTAATGTTCTCAACAATTCCATTCACTGTGAAATTACCCTCAGGAACTACTTTCGGAGTAACATCAGGGCTATAAAATATTACATTCGGAGGTTTCACCACTACAGGTTTATTGTAGATTATGGTCAAGTCATCAGATGCGGTTCCATCATTGTTGACAACAGTCACAGAGATATCATTTGAACCTTCTTGTAAACTAGCTACAAAAGAAATTTTATTTGTGGCCGCATCAAAAGTGAAAGAGTTGTTTGATCCGTTAACAGTGACATTTACTTGACTACTTAAATTTATGTTCGTAGTTGTCGCTGATATATTTTGGTTTGCATCTTCCGTTGTGTGAGGGTTCGAAGATGGAACGGTTATATTCACAGTAGGAGGCTCGGGTATTTGAACAGGCTTAAATGTTGCCTTAAATATCTCCTTATCTCTACCACATCTGTTTTTAACTTCCACCTCAATAGTATTTAAACCAGTCGTTAATTGAAGGCTCATATTGAAGTTACTTGTAACCTGATTGTAAACAAAGTTAACTGCATTACCGTTATGTATTGCCTGAATTTCAGAGCTAGTAGCATTGTTAATTGTTCCAGAAATTTGAAGATTATCGTTCGTTAAAACTCCAGCAAGTGAACTCGGTGTCGTAACCAAATTGATCACTGGCACTTCGCATATAGTTCTTGTGATATTCCAAACTGCCTGAGCATTGTCACAATCATTTTGAACTTTTATTACTATCGTATTATTTCCTTCATTTAGTGGAATCATACTAGACAACTCATGTGTACCGATATCAAAATTGAAGTTCGTTATTACTCCATTAACAAGGAATGTTATCCCTTGTGCATTAGCAACATTGATTATCCCCGCACTAAACTGAATGTTTTCATTTTCAGTATCTGAGTTTAGCGTATTTGGGTTGATAGCGGCAATCTCAGGAGGGAAACATGGTGCTTCAGGTTCTATATAATTGATTATAATTGTCTCATCCGCTTCTCCACAATTATTCGTAGCTATAATCTCTACAACATTGCTTCCTTCCATAAGGTCGATTCTACGAACCATTTGGTTAGATGCTGGGTTGTACATGAAGTTACCGATTTGTATACCGTTTACGAATAATTCAACGCCGTTTTGACCTGCAACATTACTAATGATTGCACTAAGGTTATAGAAGTCTTGATTTACTTGAATACCCGAAGTTGAGGGAGATGTGAAGTTTATCTCTGGATCATCACATTCAGGCTCGGGCTCGTTATAAATAACGTTTGTAGCCGATTGGTGTGATCCTGCACTATTCGTTCCTTTTACTTGGAATAGGTTATTACCACCAGTAAGACTAACGTTGTATTTAACTTCTTTCGTTAAGGGAATATAAGTAAAGAGGTTTGAATTAATTAAACTACCATTGAAGCGCACCTCAATATCATTTTTGCTTGTTACATTTTGAACCTCAGACACCATTTGGAAGCTTGGGTTAGTCACAATATATCCAGAACTAGGTGGGTTTGTAAAAGTAACAAGTGGAGGCTCGATAACTTCTTCTTTATTGTAAATAATAGTCGTATTGTCACTGTCAGAACCTGCATTGTTCGATGCACTTACTTCAACTGTATTGTTACCTTCTGTAAGGTTTGCGGTAAAGACAACTTGCTTTGTAATTGAGCTGTATGAAAATCCTGGAATTGAATTGCCATTGACACTAACTGAAATGTCCTGTGATCCTGAAACATTAAGCACCGTAGCTTGAATCTGTCTAGAAGACTGAACAGTTGTGTAAGGATCTTGTACAGGATTAATGATGTTTACTATCGGCGCTTTGATTACGGATGTTCTTCTGTAAATTATCGCAGTGGTAGCCATATCCTGACCGTACTGATTTGTTCCGGTAATTTGTATCGTATTGGCTCCAGGAACTAAACTTGCATTAAACGTCATTTGTTCTGACGTATTAACATAATTAAAGTTTGTACTTAAGTTACCGTTAATCTTCAACTGAATATCATTAGCGCCATCAACATGCTGCACTTTAGCAACAACGTTGTATACTGAAGAATAGACAGTTTTTGGATTGTTAATAGGGTCTATGAAAGATACAAACGGAGGTGTTGGTTTTTCCCTTTTTCTATAAATAATAGTCATGGTTTCACTATCGACACCGTCATTATTGGACCCTGTAATATTTACAGTGTTTACACCTTCAATCAGTGAAGCTGTGAAAGAAACTAATTTTGTTGAATTGTTAAAGTTGAAAGTCGAAACTGCTGCACCATTTAATAGCACACTAATTTGACTTTTATTATTCACATTTAGCACCGTGGCATTCACCAATTGACTTTCATCAAATGTTTGATACGGATTATTAGATGGAATGATGTACTCAACAATCGGTGGTTTAGGCTGACTAGGTTTTCTATATACAATTGTCGTTTGATCACTATCTGTTCCGTCATTATTCGTTCCAGTAACCACGACTACATTAGTTCCTATTTGCAGAGGAATAACACTTGTCAATATACCCGTTGATGGATTGAAAGTAAAGCTAGTGAAATTTCCACCGTTCACTGTCATCGTTACTTGGTTTTGACTATTGACGTTAAGTACACTTGCTTTAAATGCTTGTGCAACGTCATAAGTCACGAAAGGATCAGAAGAAGGATTCAGAATAGAAACAACTGGCGGTTTTGGTTGAGCAACCTCATAATTGATGATCATTGTTTCTTGATCTGTTCCTGCTGAATTTGTCCCAATTAATTGGAAGATATTCTGACCAGGACTCAACACTACATTAGATGAGAACTGAGTTGTTGTTGCATTAAAGCTAAAATTGGCATTAGTATTACCGTTTTGAATAAACTGAACGAAATTTCTTCCATCAACATTCTCCACTGTAGCTGTTACGTTAAATGTATTCGTGCTTACAGTGATAGGACTAGAAGATGGGTTCGTGAAATTAACAATTGGAGGAGCAATTATTGGCTCTCTTTTATAGATAAAAGTTGTTTGATCACTATCTGTACCATCATTATTTGTTCCGGTGATTTCGATAGTATTCACACCTGGGTTCAGTGTTAGACTCGCCTGGAAGTTATTTGTTCCAATAGGCGTAAAGTTGAATCCAGTAAATGGCTGTCCATTAAATACCACTGCTAGGTTTTGAGCCGAACTTACATTTTGAATCGTGGCTTTTAAGTTGTGCGTATTATTTGGAGTAGTATGAGGATTATCAGATGGGTCTGTAATATTCACTACCGGTGGAGTTGGAGTTGTGATATTATCATTTCTATTGATAATAATCATCGTTGCCTCATCACTACCAAAGTTATTTACTCCTTTTACTTTGAATATGTTTTGTCCAGGGTGAAGTTGAACAGTACTTTGGAATTGATCCGTAATTGGGTTATACGTGAAACTATGATTTACCAAGCCATCTTGTCTAAAAGACACATCATTTGAGCTACCAACGTTCTCCACATCTGCTCTAAGCGTAAATGTTTGAGCATTCGATGTATGTGGGCTCGAAGAAGGGTTTGTGAAAGTTACAATGGGAGGTTTATTGTTAGTAGTTGTGTTCGTATAGTTGTCAATATTTGTACTTTCCTCTGGTTGAATAACTTCTTGAGAAACGTTTGTTCTTGCAGCTCTCAAGTACCATCTAAAATAGACACTCGTATAATGGTAAATATCGTTTTCAAAATCACTAACGAGTCCATTTTGGTTGAGTGTGGTTCCATCAAAATAGTCATCCATGAAGAATGTCGACTTATGTTCAAAGCCCATTGAGAAACGGCTCGTGAAATAATAACCTAATCCGAAACCAAGGCTAGGAACGAAATTAGACTCGAAAGCGACATCATCATATGGGTCGCCAGTTCCATTTTGATCAAGAGGTGTATCATATAGTTCTGCGATTTGTCCGCCTGAAGGATCTAATGAATAGTCGTAAGGCGTCCCTTGGTTTAATAAATCACCTTTTGTTCGCGTTGCTGTTAAACCAATACCACCAAATAGGTATGGGTCAAGTCCAGTTCTTTCTCTAAATCTATTCGCATGTATTGCGAGCTCAAGTGCTATGTGATGTTGATCTGCTTTGAAATTTTGTGTTGCATATCCCTGAGTACTGTATATATTATTTACAGCAACGTTTT
>CBFHXS010000037.1:0-21199 GCA_965659845.1 Brumimicrobium sp. | reverse complement strand
CCTAGCTGTTCTTTCAAAATAAATTCAAAGATAGAAATAAGGTGCTCTACTGATTCATTCGTATTGATACCATTCGTTATTTCGAGCAACGAATTCAACTTGAAATCTTTCAATTTCAGTTGATGCTCTAACTCTTGAATATGGGCATCCTTCATTGCAGACTATAAATTTTCTATTATTTCTGGTAGCTTTCTTATTGCTGCCATTTCTCGGTAAACAAGACGAATATCTTTTGCAGGGCTTCCAAAATAAGTTTTTCCAGCGGCCAGACTTTTTGAAATTCCTGACTGAGCAAGTACAACTGTACCTTCACCTATAACTACATCACTTGCGCAACCCACTTGGCCCCATAATGTCACATTATCTTGCAACTCTACACAACCTGCCAAACCAACATTCGCCGCAAGTAAGCAATCTTTACCGATTATCGTATCATGTCCCACATGGACTTGATTATCTATTTTAGTTCCTTCTCCAATCACTGTATAATCCGTAACACCTGCATCAATAGTACACAGCGCTCCTAGCTCTGCGTTTTTACGAATAATAACACCACCACAGGTGTGCATTCTATCGTAACCATCTTGCTTCCTTTTATAATAAAAAGCATTATGTCCTATGACTGTATTCGCCCCGATCACAACATTTTCTTCAATCGTAGTTCTATCCATTATGACAACTCCGGGATAAAGAATTACATTCTTTCCAATGGTTACATTATTACCAATGGTCACGTTTGGAAATATCTGTGCAGTTTCGTCTACCTTCGAATTCACACCAACATTGCCAGCGTTAAACTTGAAAGGTTCAAAATGTCGAGATAATTTATTAAAATCATCAAATGGACGTTCTGAAATTAATAGCGCTTTACCCTCCGGGAATTCTACATCCTTATCAATCAGTATTGTTGTTGCATCACTATTAATCGCCTTGTCATAATATTTGGGATGGTCCACAAATACTAGGTCTCCATTTTTGACCCTATGTATTTCATTCAATCCAGTAACTAAATGATCCGGATTCCCACGAAATTCGCAGGATAAAAGATCTGATAGTTCCTTGATTGTTTTAGGATGAGCTAATTTCATTCTTTAGAAATTTAATCGTTATCAACTATAAAGTTACTAGGAAATCAAGGCAATAAGAATGGCTCTGGTTAAGAGTTGTTAGCGTGGACATGTTAGTAACGCTCAACTCGAATTATTGCGACCCTTTTCAAGCTATAAATAGTGATAAAATGCGGAGAAAATCTTATTTTCGTCTTCAATAAAATCCTCTCTAACTCTGGATTACTGTGAGCAAAAATTCGAAACAACAATTATTCTCTGTTTTAAAGATCATTATCCCATTAGCAATAGGAGTCTATTTACTATGGCATTTTTATTCGGCAATGGACAAAGCAACGAAAGAAGTTTTCTTCAAAGCTATAGACGAAGCCAATTACTTTTGGATTTTTCTTTCCGTCTTCCTCGGGTTTATTAGTCATGTCATTCGTGCATATCGATGGAAATACACATTAGAACCTTTGGGTCATGCTCCTAAATTCTGGCATAGATATCATGCATTAATGATTGGGTACATTGTTAACCTTCTCATTCCTCGTGCAGGAGAGGCGACCAGAGCTGCATTACTATATCAAACAGATAAAATTCCTTTTTCAAAATCATTTGGAACCATAATAGGAGAGCGAGTATTTGATTTATTGATGCTTGGAATTACTCTAATCCTAGCACTAACTTTGAATTTCGAAGACCTAATATCACTAAAGGAAATTGTTTCCGAAGGATCAAGTCAAGGTGAAGGAGACGGCTGGTTCTTCAATGTTTTTCTATCTGTAGTTTTTGGTGGAATCTTGTTATTCATCATTTTATGGTGGAAAATAAGTGTGTTTAGAGAGAAGTTTAAGCGATTTGTCAAAGACGTCCTCTATGGTGTTTTAGCAATATTTAAAACGAAAAACCCAGGTAAGTTCTTGTTTCAAACCTTCCTAATTTGGGCGCTTTACTTTACATTTTTCGGAATCTGTTTTTTTGCTTTCGAATCAACTTCTGACTTCCCTATTCGTGGAATCTTAATCGGTTATATCGCCGGTACTTTAGGCATTATCTTTACAAATGGAGGTATTGGTGCATACCCTTACTTGGTGGGAGTAGTTGTAACATTCTACATCGGTGGCTCTTTTGATACAGTGCAAGAAGCAGAAGGTATTGGGAAGGCACTGGGTATGATCATCTGGCTTTCACAAACATTACTAATGATTTTATTGGGACTCATTTCTTTACTATTGATCCCAAGGAACTATAAAAAAGAAAAACATGACAAAGTGGGAGAAGATTCAGCATAAGATTGTTTCTCAAGAAGAAGCGGAGACCATTGCAAGTTCATGGAGAGACAACGAGGAGGATGTAGTTTTCACCAATGGATGTTTTGACATCTTACATCGTGGTCATGTTAGCTACTTAGGTAAAGCTGCATCACTTGGAGAGTATCTAATTGTCGGACTAAACACTGATGCCAGTGTTAAACGACAAAACAAAGGGAAAGACAGACCGATTAATGATGAAGAATCTCGTGCTTTGGTACTAGCCTCACTGGAATTCGTTGATATGGTGATCTTATTTGACAATGATACCCCTAAAGACCTCATCGAATTATTAAACCCTTCTATTCTTGTCAAGGGTGCTGACTATAATGCAGAAGAGGACAATGAAACAGCTGCAGGCTACATTGTTGGTTCGAAACAAGTACGTCAAAACGGAGGTTCAGTAAAAACGATTGAACTGGAAGAAGGATATTCAACTACAAAAATCATAGATACCATTAAAGGAAGTTAAATAATCATGCTGATTGAGTTCTCGCTTCTTACAGATCATGGTTTATTTGGAGGATTACTCCTACTTCTTGGAGCATTAGCTTATACGATTTCTACCATCGGCGCTGGAGGAGGTGCTCTCATGACGATTCCTGGCGTAAGTGCTGTAGTAGGAACTAGTGCAGTCGCTCCGATTGTTAATTTGGGAGCTTTTATAGGACGACCATCTCGCTTTTGGCTTTTCCGTAAGACAGTGGATTGGAAAATAGTACTTTATTATCTTCCCGCTTCGGCAGCGGGTAGCTTTATAGCGGCTTACTTCTTCAAAGCTACGTCCATCGTTTGGTTACAGATATTGATTGGAGTTTTCCTTGTGAGCACCTTATTCCAATATAAATATGGTAAGAAGCGAACAACCTTTTCAATGAGAAAGATTTACTTTTTTCCTCTTGGTTTTTTAGTCTCTTTGATTGGAACTTTCACTGGAGGAATGGGTCCAATTCAGAATCCTTTTTACATCAATCTTAAATTGAATAAAGAAACGATGATCGGGACGAAAACAGCAAATTCATTTTTCATGGGACTCTTCCAATTGATCGGCTATACAACTTGGGGGTTATTATCGAACGAAATGATCTTCTACGGTATTTGTTTAGGGCTTGGTGCAACTGTCGGAAATATCATCGGAAAACGAATTATTGTGCAAATAAGCGAGCGTCTTTTCTTACGTTTTGTGCTGATCATTATGGTGATTAGCGGCATTGTCCTGATCACCAAAGGTTTTTTCGCTTTGATCTAAACAAATAGCCTTATTTTTTAGCCTTGGTTCTGATTAGGTAGATAGATTGAAAAGCTAGAAATAGCATAAAGAGCACAACAAATTGCAACATATTTGTCTTTACTAGTTCCTCCAGCGTATATCTCTGAAAAGCAGCATAACTCATTGCTCCAAGTAACTGAACAGTCGTGACAATCATGAAGGCTTGAGGAAACTCAATACTTTCTGACTTCTTCTCCAGTAGAAAAACACTATTACCAATCACTGACAAAATGAGTAAAACGAAATACGAAAGAATCACTTCTTTACCGAAGTAAATTGGCTCGAAAAGAAAACTCATTCCAAAGTGGACTGCACCGAGGATTGCAAGAACCATTATATAGACCAAGCTATCTTTAATCATCTTTGTTCATTTTTAAAACTTCTCTTATAAGCTGAAATAATGATCCGAAAATAGCGATCAAAGTAAGGATTAGCGTCCATAAAGGGAATTCATTTTTTTGGTAGTTATCCAGCCAGTCTCCACCCAGTGCACCAATCGTTATCAACACTGCCATTTGAATAGCACTGGTTGAAAACTTTAAATAACTCTTTAATTTTCGATCGCGTTCATTTTTCTTCTGTTCATCCATTAATAGACTACATCAGATTCCTGCGGAGAGGCCGCATTCTTAGCATTATTCTTGGAGGAACTCGACTGGCTATTGTTTTGTTGAGGAAGGTCTCCAGTTTGGACATTCCCTCCTATTTGGGCTCCATCCTCAATAACCAATCGACCAGTTTTTATAGCACCTTTTACGATAGCAGTTTTCTGAAGTATCAATAAGTCTTCAATTTGTAAGTCTCCTTCAACACTACCTTCAATCTCCGCTTGAATTGAAACAACATTACCGATAATAGAACCTTCTGTTCCTAATACAATTTTACCATTACAAGTAACATCTCCGTTTATCGTCCCATCTACTCTAATACTGCTTTCTGTCGTAAGATCACCATTCAATGAGGTACCGCTTACCAAACGATTCAACCTATCAGGACTATCAACATTCGCTTTATTCTTCTCTCCTTTAAACATCTTTTTACCTTTAGTAATTATCCTCGTAAAATTCCAAGTACTCTTTAAGTTTCTGCTCTTTTAATAAGGTTTTGAAGTTTTCTTGAGAAATGAACATAATTTCATTTGTTCGGAGATCACCAAGATGCTTTCTCGTCAATTTATAGTCTTTTATGTATTTTTCAAGATCCTCAATAGTAGAGAACGTACTTACCTTCACAAAGGTTACATCAGTATTATAGATTTGAGACTTCGTATTCAACCGCTCACGACTAAAGAATTCTCTATTAAAATTATCGACCTTTTTGGATGCATCATTCAAATCATCACCTTTATCCAATCTAACAAGGATGTAGTACTCTTCACTTTCTGTGCGCGAAAAAACACCTGTGCTCCCAGAACTGAATGCTTCAAAAGCTGGAACTCCTTCTTCAATCAACTTGATCAATTCTTTTGCGCGTTCTGCAACAGCAGACTCAGGATATTCTTCAACAACTTGATTTAAAACAGGTAACAAAGAAGTCTTATCTCTATTCACTTGACCCATTGCCATAGCCTGCAGCAGAAAATACTCTTTACGGTATACGTTATCTGGCTCATCTGCAATTACCTTCTTTGCTTTCCCTATCACTGGATAATAGAGACCTCTCTCGAAGCGTTCTACAGATTTCAAATATTCTTTTTGGGCAAGTGCATCTCTTTCTTTCTTCTTAAGAAAATAATCAGGATCTCTCAAGAAATTTGCATAATCTGAATTCGGATAATTGTTCAAAATATACGATTCGTACTTCGACTTGTTGGAAGAATTCTTCTCATCATAAATCTTATAGAGTTGAAATGCAGAAAGTAAGTTATGTTCATTTTCAACATCCTTGTCCAAAACTCTGTCGAATTGCTTTATTCCCATCTCCACCTCCTCTAACTGTTCTTTGTATATCATTCCTGAGTTATAAAGCGCTGCTAGGAGCCTCTCATTACTCATATTCATAGTAGAATCCGTTAAAGGAATATCATTCAATAACATTTCTGGAGTAAGGTCTTCAGGAGCAACATCCTCCGAACCGTTATTTTCGACAATAGTTGAATCCACAACAATGCTGGTATCGCTTATATCAGTCATACCTTCAATGTAGTGAGAAGGTTTATTAGAAAGTCTCCAATAATCTTCATTTTCACGTTGACCCCATACTCTTCTAAATTCTTCAACACCTTCTTGCATTGCTTTTGGGTTTGAGAAATACCACTTATTTCCACGACCCTGATTTTGAGCAGCATAAGAACGCTGTAATTCTCTCATTCTTTCTGCTTTTTCAGCCTCTCTTTGCTTACGAGCAGCCTCTTCTTCTTTCAGTTGTTTAATCACATCTTTCAAAAATTTGTTACGCTCTTTTTCATCCATCATCGCAATTTGTTGGACACTATCCTCAAATGTGATAACTTCAATATGATCAACAAGATCTGCTAGTTTCTCAGCTTTAGTTCGAATAAGCTCTGCATTTTTATAAGTATCTGGAATAACCTGTGCTGAACTATCATAGTACTTTTGAGCGTAGACGTAATTTTTCTCTTCAAAAGATAGGTCTCCTAGCGTTTCATAACTCACTCCCTTTTGTCTTGGATTGTTTAGGGAGAAGAAAACAGATTTACTCAAATCATTTTTCGCAGCATCTTTTTGACTTCTACCAAGCTCCACCTGAGCCATTGCATAGTAGATCTGATCCCGAAATTCCAAATACTTTTCTTCACCTGCCATATCTTCTAACTCAGCGATCATTTGATCGTCGCCAAGATCACTAACTACAGCTCGGTTGATTCTAGCATTAAAACTCATTTCGAAAGGTGCATTTTTCCGAATGGACTGCGTATAATACTCTCTTGCTTCAGGGTTGTTTTGTTTCTGAAGTAATTGACCTATGATGAAAGATATTCTTGCTTTATCCTCCTTTTGCCTTGATTCTTTCAAGGCTATTTTCAACTGTTTCAGTGCTTTCGCTTCATCGTTTTTCTCGAGAGCAAGAGTAGCTTTTGTCTTTGCCAGTTCAAACTCAAAGTCTTTTGGTAATTCAGGAGATTCTTCTTCATCATCTTTCGATTTTTTTCGAACGATCTTTGATTTAGACTTTTTCTCTTTTTTCTCAGACAAACGCAACTGAACTCTTTGATCAAGCTTCTGGAGTGTTCTTCCGGCTTCTGTTAAATCTCCTAATTTAATTTGAGTTTTAGCTTCCCAGAGTTGACCTGAAAATGTGCTAGATCTACCTTCATAAAACTTGCGGATGTACTCAAAATTCTTCAATGCTTTCTGATAATCTCTGCGGATATAATTGGCCTTTCCAATCATGAACCAATTCTGATCTATCCATTTTGCATATTCTGTTTTCTTTTGCGATGGCTTAGAAGCAGTAGGCATACTATGCTTAGAAATGACTGTTTCACATTTAGAAATTGCGGTATCAACAATAGGATAAAACTCCGTAACATCTTCCTCATTCGGCATAAGTTCGATCGGTAAGATTTCATTATAATCCTCTCGATAAGAAGATCTATAATCTTCTAGACCCTGACGAATCAATTCTTTTGCATTAAAATAGCCATTATACTTGGCAGTCGTGCTGTGATAAGTTCTATTTATAAATGTATTTTTCTCGGTAGAACACGCAAATAACAGTATCATAAGAGAAACTGCAGCGATAAGGCCACCTGCCATTGATGTTGAAATACGATTCATAAAACTTTTCACCTGGATACTATTAACTCAAAACCTACAAAATTATTATTATTCTGCAATAATTATTTGATCACACAAAAAAAGCCAGGTGTCTACCTGGCTTTCTGACAATTCATATTTAGAATTAATCACATTTTTTCTCAAGTATAGTTTCAAATTCAATACTTACATCTGGCCATAGTTTTGAAACAGTGTCTCCGTTCTCAACATCCGTGTGAAGGTCGTAACAAGCTTCATTCAACGCTGTTAATCCTTTCTTAGCATTCCAGTCATTCACATCGATCTCTGCAGCAAAGTTGAATTTATTATCCTCCAACATATATTCACCTTTTACATCTTTCGAAATCTCATTCATCGTGATTTTCAATGTTGCCATTTTATCGTCTTCATTGAGCTCTACTACTTTACCTGTAATCATTGAAGTACCTATCATGTTACCAAAGAAAAGAGAGTCGATTTTCTTATTTCTGTCCAAGTTATTTGTTTCAACTGTTGATGTTGGAATGCTGAAATTCAAACCTTCAATTACATCTTTAGCTGTGGCTCCGGAAAGTTCACCATCCACTTGAATCGCAGTAAACGTTCCTCCCACTCCTGCTTTACGCAAAAACTTATATGCTGTAAATCGCAAATCTGTATTGTTCGGAATGTACGTGTAAAGGCAATTCTGTATTTCTTTAACCTCAACTTCCCCTTCCTTTTCGGAATCTTCCTGACTTGGATTACAGCTCACCAGAGCTACTGAAATAAGTGCTAGAGCAAAAATTGTTCGTTTCATATAAATAATTGTTGTTGTTTGTTTTCAGATGCTAAAATACAAAGAAATCGTCGTTTCACGGTCTGCCAAGAAGACTAAAGTCTATTTTTAAGACCTGCAACCATAATCTTCAAGTGACGTTCGCCAACCATTCAAATTGTTTACCTTTGCCGATATGTTGGTAGAAATTGATGATAAGCTCGTAAGTGCTGACTTATTTAAAGAGAAATTTGTTTGTGATCTTTCGGTGTGCAAAGGGGCATGCTGTGTGGAAGGTGACGACGGCGCACCTTTGAAAAAGGAGGAGATTAAAAAACTGGAAGACGTTTACGAAACAGTGAAACCCTACATGACCGAAGCGGGAATTAAAGCTATCGAAGAAAAAGGAGTTTATTACATGGACAGGTTCAATGAGCCAGTTACTACTTTAGTTGAAGGGAAAGCATGCGCTTTTGCCAATTTTGATGAAGATGGAACTGCTAAGTGCGGAATAGAACAAGCATACAGAGACGGTAAAACAGATTGGAAAAAACCTATTTCTTGTGAACTCTTTCCTGTTAGAGCGAAGCAATATAAAAGCTTTACGGCGCTCAACTATGAAGAAATCGACATCTGTAAACCTGCATGCGCCTGCGGGGAACGTCTAAATGTAAAAGTTTATCAATTCTTGAAAGAACCATTGATCAAGGCTTATGGCGATGACTTTTTTCAGGAGCTAAAAATAATCGATACGGCTATAGAAAATAAAGAATCATAGAATGAGTGATACCAATAAGATCTTTACCCAGGGATGGGATGACTATGAATTGATTGATGCTGGAGGAAACAAAAAACTGGAGCGGTGGGGAGATTTTATTACAATTCGTCCTGAACGTCAAGCCTATTTTCGTTCCGAGATTCCGTTTACCGAATGGGAGCAAAAAGCTCACTTAATTTTCGAACCTTCTGGAAAGATGACCGGAAAGTGGAAAGCACGTAATGGAGCTCAAAAAGATCTTGAATGGTCTATTGCCTATAAAGAACTGAAATTTCAACTCAGTCCTACGAAATTCAAGCATGTTGGCCTATTTCCAGAGCAGAGAACTAATTGGGATTACATCAGACAACATGTATCGAAAGGAGATAAAATGCTAAATCTCTTTGCCTACACTGGGGCTGCGTCACTTGTAGGAAAACAATGTGGAGCAGATGTTACCCACGTAGATTCTGTGAAGCAACTGATTAGCTGGGCAAGAAATAATATGGAGGCGTCAGATCTTGATGGAATCAGATGGGTACATGAGGACGCGATGAAGTTTGCCTTACGCGAAGTTAAAAGAGGAAAAAAATACAATTGTGTAATCATGGATCCACCGGCTTGGGGAATAGGTGCTGGGAAAGAGAAGTGGAAAATCGAAGATCAGTTACCGAAACTGATTCGTGTTGCGCATGATTTGCTAGAGCGAAAAGGAACTTTGATTTTAAATACCTATTCACCTAAAGTAGATCTTAAGACCATTGCAAGTCATGTGAACCCTGTATTCAATCAATTTTCATTGCAAGAACTCTGGATGAAGACTCGCACGGGAAAATCTATGTTTCATGGTCACTTGTTAAGAGCCAAAAAGTAAGCAGGTCATTTTAAACGTTAAAAAAGTCAGTAAAAAACATTTCGCAAACATGTTGTTATATCTTAATACAGACATCGAAAGACGTTAGAATTTTCGTACATTAGCATTCCCAAAAATTTTCGACTTTATGGCAAAAGCAGCTACAAAGGAAAAGGCGTCTAAGGTAAAACTGGATAAGTCTATCATTAAAAAAGGTTTCGAGTTAATGTGCACAGCTAAAACACTAGCTGAAAAGTACGAGGCTCATAAAGAAATAACGAGTAAATATGTTCACGCGACTTCTCGAGGTCACGAGGCAATACAATTAGCGCTCGGTATGCAATTGAAGCCACAAGACTTTGTAGCGCCCTATTATCGTGATGATAGTATCCTACTTGGAATTGGAATTACTCCATACGAGTTGATGCTTCATATTTTTGCAAAGAAAGACGAACCATTCTCTGGAGGTAGAACATACTATTCTCATCCTTCATTGCGCAGAGATAATATGCCAAAAATACCTCATCAATCATCTGCTACAGGGATGCAAGCTATCCCTACAACGGGAGTTGCTATGGGTATTCAGTATAAAGAAAAAGAAGGCTTAGCGGAAGATTTTGGAGGAGAAAATCCTGTTACTGTTTGTTCAATTGGAGATGCAGCATGTACAGAAGGAGAATTTTCTGAAGCGCTTCAAATGGCTGCACTGAAACAGTTTCCAATTTTGTATTTAGTTCAAGATAACGAATGGGATATTTCTGCAAATGCTGAAGAAACTAGAGCGCAAGACATCGCTCATTACGCAAGAGGTTTTAAAGGAATAGAGGTTGTCTCGATTGATGGAAGCAACTTTGAAGAGTCTTATCTCGCAGTAGAGAAAGTAATCAAAAAAATCCGAAAGGAACGTCGACCATTTTTAATTCATGCTAAAGTACCTTTGCTGGGCCATCACACTTCTGGTGTCCGAAAAGAGTGGTATCGTGATGATCTAGAAGAGCAGGGAAAAAGAGATCCATATCCAAAAATTAAAGAACTCGCAAGAGCGTCAAATATAGACGAAGCAGATCTAATCAACTTTGAGTCAGAGACTAAAAAGAAAGTTGACCAAGTATATGAAGAAGCTATGGCTGCTGAAGATCCAACGCCAGAATCAATAACGGATCACTACTTCGCTCCTACTCCAATAACTGAAGAGAAAGGAGAACGAAATCCAAAAGGAAAGCAGAAAACCGTAATGGTAGATTGTGCACTTTTTGCTGTTAGAGAATTGATGACGAAACATCCTGAAGCATTGCTATATGGTCAAGATGTTGGCGGACGATTAGGAGGTGTATTTAGAGAGGCTGCTACTCTGGCTAAGTCATTTGGAGATAACCGTGTTTTTAACACGCCAATTCAAGAAGCTTTCATCATAGGAAGTACTGTTGGAATGTCTGCAGTTGGTTTAAAGCCAATTGTTGAAGTTCAGTTTGCTGATTACATATGGCCAGGCCTAAACCAATTGTTCACAGAGTTAAGCAGAAGCTATTATCTTTCGAATGGGAAATGGGCTGTTAGCGCTGTTATCCGCGTACCTATCGGAGCTTATGGTTCAGGTGGACCATATCACTCATCAAGTGTAGAATCTATTGTAACGAATATTCGAGGAATCAAGGTAGTATACCCATCTACAGGTGCAGATCTCAAAGGATTGATGAAGGCTGCATTCTATGATCCAAATCCTGTTGTAATCCTTGAACACAAGGGACTATATTGGTCAAAAATCAAAGGAACTGAAGGCGCGATGAGCGTAGAACCAGATGAAGATTATGTAGTTCCAATTGGAAAAGCTCGTCAAGCACTAGTAGCTGATCAAGAGAAGATAGATGCTGGAGAAAGTGTTGCAGTTATCACTTATGGTAGAGGTGTTTACTGGACAAAAGAAGCAGCTAAAAACTTCGCCGGAAGGGTTGAAATCATCGACCTTCGTTCTTTGAGCCCTATCGATGAAAAAGCTATTTATAATGCTGCGAAACGACACAACAAAGTTATGCTTGTAACTGAAGAGTCTATAGAAGCATCATTTACACAAGGAATAGCAGGACGCATTCAACGAAAGTGTTTTGAACATTTAGATGCGCCAGTTTCTATTGTAGGATCTGTAGACACACCAGCAATTCCTCTGCATAGTACATTGGAGGCTGAATTATTACCAAATGCGGCTAAAGTTCAAGCAGCTCTGGAAGAACTATTTAATTACTAATCTAGAAATTGAATTTCATGTTACGCCTATCCAATAGGGCGAAACTGATCTTGAATGTGGTTCGTGGATCTATTTGATTACCGTCACTGAATACGGCGTACGTTCCAATACGCAATCTTCTACGTGCGAACTTGAATACTCTTTCTATTCCAGCGAAGAATTCATAATGTTGCCAGTTGTGTTCAGGCACCCAAAGGTATCCTCCACCAGCAACCGACGTTATTCTCGTTTTCTTCATAAATGGAATCTTATTAATCAATGCCCCGTTAAAATGATGAATAAAGTGAGATTCAAAATACCAATCCAGGGTAGGCAGGGAAGTATCTAAATCTTGAAAAGAAAACAATGGATTTGAGAACCAAATCGGATCTGAACGTCTATGAAATTTATAATCTACTTCTCTAAGGTTTTTTGAGTTCAAAAACTTACCCGAGGTGATATGATAGTTTGACGTACCAAATGTGGATATTTTAAAAGTTTGTCGAACTCCAAAACGTAAATAATCATGATTGATTTCACTCCCAAGAATCTGCGGCACACCTTTTTCATAGTACACATAGAATTGAGGCCATTTAGAACCTAGAACCACTTTTCGATGTGGTTCTCGCATGTATTTTTGGAAAGGGGTATAACTTAGCGTGAAATCCGCTATAAAAGCCCGATAGGCATCAAAATCTGGAGGCTCATTGTTCTCTATAGCATCATCAAACCAAGTAATAAATCTTGTGTCTTCACTTATTGGACGTCGATTCGTTAACGTAAAGTTAGACTGTAAATATAGTCCGTTCAAGATTTCAATGTCGTGGTAAAGCGATCCCGACGTTTTTTCAATAAAGTTATCACGCAAAAGTACCTGAGTAAAAGCATCAAAGGTTCGAATCAAGTCATAATTGTGCTCAAAGTTAATACCTACCCTAGCCTGTTTAAAAGGATTATACAAATATCGAAATCGGGTAAAACCCTTTATGTCTCCATTGAGAATTCCAACATCAGCCCTGGAGTATGAATCAAAAGTTTTTTCGTTATCCCACTTTTTAAAGAAATCAAAATCAGGACCTATTCGCGGACCTGCTATGTAAATTGGCTCGACCATAGCGGCAATTGAGCTTAATGTCCACTGTGTCTTTTTCGCTCTATTCCTATGATCAATTCCGAACCAGAGTACTTTCAAGAAGGTCATTTCATTGAAAACAGAATCTACCGAATCGAGATAACTTGACTGATTAAATATATTTTCAATACTGTCCCTTTTCTTGATGTACTCTTTTTCTTCTTCGGTCAAAGGAGTCAAACGCTTCTGAGACCAATAACTAGAGTCTCGCTCATAAGCCTCCTCTGTGGTAATAGCTACTTCATTACCAAAGTATCCCTTTTCAAATTCAGGTTTAAAATTATAATTAGAGTAATTCACTATCGTTTTACCTTCAAATTCATCTTTACGGAACGCTACACCATAATCCATTTCTTGGTACTTCAAAAGGCACAGTGTATCCGATGAAGTATCAAATTCTTGTTGGATTCGGAAATAGTCATAAACATATAGATTCCCCTTTTCCAATGTAAAGTCAATCTTTTCGACCATCCACGTACTGTCTTCCACCCAAATGAAACCACTCAATGTAGATGTAGCCATATTTCTTGCCTCAATCTTGATCTTGTTCAAAGTAAATCTTCCTTCTCTTTCTATCTTTTCAACGAGCTGGTATTTATATGAAAATATCCCTGCAGTGCTAATAGGTGATTGAATAGGTGATTCATTTAAATCATTCAAGTAGAGCATATTTTCAAAGAAATTGAAATTTGACTTAGCCGTTGTAGTAAAGTAAAGCCTTCGATCACTCCCCCTTTTTGCATAAGCATTTCGCACTTCTCTTACGTTGTTGGGAGGTGCATAATCTCTTATCAACTCTACCTCAACAAAATTGATATTATTCAACTCTCCGAGCTTATGTCTCTTTAACGTCTCAACATTCGCATACTGAGCATCAATTTCATCTCTTTCCTTCTTTCCTTCCTTCTTTTTCTCCTGTTTTTCCTTCTGCTCCTTTTTTTGTTCCTTCTCCTTTTTATCCTCGTCTGGTACAAAAGTTCTCTTATCCTTTGCTTTGATATAGACATCACATGAATAAGGCATTCGATTGAAATCAAAGAACATTTTCTTATCAACTACTTTCTTGATAATTTCTCTACCAACATTCACCCTTTTCACAGCGTAATCGAACTCTTCTATTTCTTTTACATCGATTGGAAACAATTGAAAATTTCGGATATTCTCCCCTGACTTTACTACAACAAAAACTTCTTTAGATTCATATCCATTTGCTCGAACGACTAGATAGTACTCACCTTCTTGCAGTCTCATCAAGTAATTCCCTTCTATATCTGCTCTTGTGCGTAATCCAGGCTCATTTTTAACGTAAATATCAGCCATAGGAAGACCTAGATTCATTTCATCAAAGACTTTACCCTTAAGTACGTTCTGAGCATTCAAGCATATACTTGAAATACTAAGAACTAGTAAGAGTAAGATTTTTTGCATAGCTAACTTCTTAAGAACCCTATTCTACAAACACGTGGTTTATGTTTAAAGAACTCATCCAGGGAAAGGTTAAAGATATTCCGATTCTGGAAACTAACCAATAAAAACTTGTTCAAAAGCGCATCGTAGTGTATGATGTATTCATTTGAAGGATAGTCGATGGAGCTGACTATATCACGTTCGAAAATTCGTTTGTCATTTCTGTCTTTAAAACCTGTAAACAGATCTTTATCCGTGTATTCAATTATTCTCCCAGACCATTGATAACCATTTATAGAATAAAAGGATGAGCCGTTTACAGTTCTAAGGTATCCAATAATATCATCCTGTTCTCTGAGCCTGTAAATCGTCTCGTTCATAGGATCACATTCTTCTTTCCTGCTCCTCTTTCTCTTTTAAAAATTGCTCATGTTTCTCCATGTGCTTCATCATGTATCCACGCAAAAAGTAAAGCCCCAAGGTAAGTGCGGCAAAAATATAGTAGAAATACCATCTTGCAAAACCCTCCGTAAATCCTTTGTAAGAAACAGCTCCAATAATAGCTACAGTTAGAACAAGCCAAACCTTTTGCATAATTTTATTATACGTATTCATATCTATTTATTTTTTTAAAAAGAGTTTTGCTGTTGGTTTGAAAAATTGAGCGGTATCAAATTTAGGAGTTGTCCATGCGCCTACACCTGACAAAATCATATCGGGTGACTTTACAACTACAGCTTTGTCGGTATAGATAGAATCACCTAGTTTATTCCAATACAAAACCTCAGTTTCTAGTGTTTTTTGTTGTTCGATGTTTCGAAGTCTAACGCTATCACGCACTGTAATATTCCCGGATTTTTGATCTATCTCCCCATACAAAGATGTTAAAGAGGAGGCAATAGAACCGTCAGGATTGAAAAAATTAACCTTTAAACCATCTTTGAATTTCGTGACTTCTTTGGGTTGAGAATATGTCTCAGCGATTACAGCAAATATCTCAACCTGTGCAAGACCCGAGTCAGTATAGACTACATGAAGGTTCTCACTCGTTTCATTTGGGCTATCAGGCCTTGTTGTAATTTGCTTAACCTTATCAAGATCGTTTACGCAGGAAAAAAACATTCCTGCCATGAATACCATGACAGGAATGAAATATATATTCTTAATGAACTTTAAGTTCATCTATTAGTTAAATTTCTGAACTTTAACTGTTCTGTTCCAACAGCTCAGTTTTACTTCAGCTCCAACCTCCATGTTCTGATTAAAGATTTCAGTACCTGTTGGACATTGACTTTTAAAAGAGCTAACAAGTTGACTGTTTCCTGATTTTTGAGCTAACTCAACTGCGTAATAATTATTTGCCTTTCTATCAAAAGTAGATACACCACACTTATCAGCAGATCTATTAACAGCCTTAGCTGCGATTTCATATCCCTGTGCGCTGTATTGCCCAGATATACTAACACCTGCATTATGCGCTGCATTATAAGAACCAGCATTCAGGTAGGTCAAAGCGATTTTGTATTCGATCTCACTTTTCTTTCCTGGCTCATCCGTCATATCCAATGCACTTTTAAATGTTTTAATCGCACCAGATGTATTTCCTTTTACAATCTGAAGTTTTGCTTTCGCTAAAACCGCACCTACAGAAGGGTCTATTTTCACGATTGTATCTACTAACATCTCATATTCATCAGAAGTTGTGCATCCTTTCTTCTCTAACAAAGCCATGAAGTTGTTCACTGTAGACTTTTTTGTTTCAATATCTTGTGGAAGATCATTCATAAATGAACGGATGTCTGGAAGTACAGATTGACAATCTGTTACTGCTTTTTCCATATATACAGAAAGGAAATCACTAATTTTTGATCCCATCTCACCTTTTGCAGCATATTCTGAAAGTGCAAAGTATTCCTTGATCAATCGTTTTTTATATTCTGCTTTTTTCTTCTCATCTTTTTCTTGTGTCCATAAATTGTAAAGGTTTGCATAATACTGCTGCAATAAACCTTTATTCACCTCAGGACCTTCATGATGAATTCCGATTTCAAATGCCTTGTCAGCCTTCTTCATGTTACCTGGCTTACCTTGCTTTAGGTAATAATAGCCTTCGTAAGCTTTCCAATCTTTTTGATCTCCGTGAATTGACTCAGCCTTTTCGTAAGTTGAAAGGAGAGTATCTAAGTAAGCTGCTTTACCTTCTTCCGAAGCAGCTTCTTTCATTGCTTGCTTTATAGAGTATAGAAATGGATTGTAAAACTTCATCTCTAATTTTTCACATTCATTTTGAGCTTTAACATAAGCCATCGTCACTTTTGAGTAATTCTTTACCTTATATGCGTTTCCGGCAATTGCTTTCCATCTTGTACACTCGTCTTCCTGAGCACTAACTGTTAGTCCAAACAAAAACAATGTTCCAAATAGTAATTTTCCGAGTTTCATCATCATTCTATAATTAATCTAATTTATATTTTCTAAACCATCTGTCATAACTAGGAGCAATATTTATGCCGAAGTTAAAACCAAAATAATTTTCTTGTACACCACCTATTGACTCAGTATCACCTAATGCTCCGTAGTTAAAACCGAAATTCACGCTAGAAACTGCTCTATTCAATACTATCGGAACTCCAATACCAGCAGTAACACCACGATCAATAAGTTGACTTCCATTGACTGAAAACTGAGTATTCGTCTGATAAGCACCAACACGATATCTAAATTTGTCAAAAAAGTTTACGTAAGATGAACGATCTGCGAAATCTCTGTGCGGAGAATACTCTAACCCCAAACGAATAGAGTTACCATCAAGAAAGTTGGGATTTACTATATCTCCTTCGTAAGCTTCATTATATCTGGACCAAGCAGTTGCAGAATACTGGGCTGTCAACATCAACATTGGCAATTTAGAGTTACGGGAAATTGAATCCGGAGTAAACACATAGGAGAATCCAATATCCATTCTCTCTGGCAAAGTAATATTCCCATCGTTCGCAGACGTAGGAACAACCGTGTCATACGACGAGGTATTTGAGAAACTACTGAAATAAATTCTTGTTGTAGATTTTGTAAAATTCAAAGATTGATCTGGACGATACGTAGCGCCTATTTTAAGACGGTGAGCACTTTTAATCTGCCATTGATAATTTAAACCAAATTCTGCACCTAATGCTCTAGCTCGAAGAGATACTGTTTCTTGTCCTCCGGCTTCCCCAATATTAGTATTTTGAAATGTTTTTCTAACGTTATCAACACCCCCGAAATAATGTTTCCCATTGACTCCTAATGTTAATTGATGACTTCTTTGATCTATTATTTTCGCTGAAAAGCCTAGAAGAAATTCTTGTATTGCTCCTTCTCCCGTATAATCATAAAAAATACTATCGCCATCCACAACGGTATTATCGTTCACTTCATATCCTGTTCTGCTCAGAGGCTTCAACCCAAAAGCTAGGCCAAAACGATTGCCAAAAGGAACAACTAGAGACATATGAGTGATCCCCGAATATCTTCCTTGAGAAGTGCTACTTCCATTACTAAATCTTTTCTCCTGGTGAATAATCCCTAGAGAGAATAAAGGCAATTGAGTCGATGTTAAAGAATATGAAGACGGATTGAATAGGTTCACTTGAGTAGAATCAAATGTCGCAACAGAAGCACCGCCGAGAGAGCTCAAGTATGCATTTCCATAGAAACGAGTATCCCCCAACCCTTGAGAAGAATATGGACTATTGGTACTGATCTGGGCCTCTGTAAATAAGGCCAATAGCGTAAACAATGATACCAATATATGTCTAATCATTATGTTTCAAAATTAGATGTAGACCTTTTACAGTCAGATTTTCCTCGGCAAAGATGCTATTTTTTAATGCTTTATCAAACCTTTTAGCGTCTCCACCTGTCAAAAAAATTGTTAACGGTTGAAATTGTTGAGTGTATTGTTCTACAATTCCATTGATCTCAGTAATCATCCCATTAATTACTCCTGACAACATAGAACCTTTTGTACTCTTACCAATAAGAGGTGTTTCGCGCTCAAAATCCAGCAATGGCAATTGCCCCGTATAGTCATGTAAAGCTTTGAATCTCATTTTCATTCCCGGAGCTATCCCTCCCCCCTGATATCTGTCTTGTATGATTAGATCATACTTGATGCAAGTCCCTATGTCTATTACCAAAGTATTCTCCGTTTTACTCATACAAGACGCAGCAACGGCATTTGCAATACGATCTGCACCCAATGTTTCAATCGTTTGATATTCCTCGAATGATATTGGAGTCCTCGTTTTCTGAGTTAATATCAAATCTGGATGAATCAAGTTGCTCAATAATTCTGTTGCTTGATCAGACTGAACTGAGGAAAGTATTGCTTCAGTGAAATAATTTTTAAAAATAAATTTCTCAATGCCATCAAGATCTGTAGCATCAAAACGTGATTGATTTACAATCTCATCATTCTGAAAATAAACAAGTTTGACTTGTGTATTACCGGCATCAACAACTAAACGTATGTGCTCATTTTCCATTTCACCACAAAGTTAATAGAACATTCTATAATTTTTTTTCATCCAAGATACCTTGTAAATAAAATTAGTTGCTATCTTTGCCGTCACCTATTCGAGGGTCGCTTAATTTCTAAGTTAAATTCGAGGATGGTGATGTAGCTCAGTTGGTAGAGCAAAGGACTGAAAATCCTTGTGTCGGCGGTTCGATTCCGTCCATCACCACAAAAAGCGAGAACATCTGTTCTCGCTTTTTTTGTTATTAGTCGTTTATATCACTAGACCACGCCAAACTTATCTCGATACTTTCTACCTAAGTAAACTAAGATAAGTGTTCCTGCCACAGTTGGCCAAAGCCAGTTTACGATCTGATTTGAGAATGGTTGTTGTATCGCACTAAAAGCTGTGAATGCAGCAATCATAGAAATATACATTCGCGTATAATGCTCGAAAAACCAATACATTTTATGACGACTGAGTTTACGAATCTTCTTTTGAAAGACTGCTTCTCGAACATCAGTGATTACAGTAGCTCCAAAGATCAAAGAAAACACACTTGTAATTATGGCAAAATCATATACGGTGATAATTAGCAAATATACTGCTCCACCAAATAATGCGATTACCATCGTCAGTCCTAGTAACGAAATCAGCTTGTCCAACGCTCCAAAGGCATTTTTCTTTCTAGCGGCTTGTCGCCAACCAGTTATCGCGCAATATAATCCCAGACCTCCAAGCGCAGCTATGATCCAGGAACCTATAAGAGTACCCGAAATAATTAAAGGAAACCACAATAGAACATAAAGTCTTCCCAAAAAACGATGTAGCGAACCACGTTTTGGCAGAATAACCTGTAAGACACCTAGAAAAAAGACAGCTATTCCCGAAATAGTGTGTATCAACAAAATAGTTTCTTTCATAGTTTTCTGATTCAGAAACAAATATAGAATGAAATAACGTGGAAATAAAATACTGTTGAGCAGAATATTTACATACTATTCATCAAAGAAAATATACTCTTCCAAACTCAAAATACGAATGAACGCTGTAGCCACATTCTGAATTAATATACTTTCTAAAGTCATCGTCTTATCATTATACAAAACTCTGTGCTGAGTAGTATGTACTCCATTTTTGTAATAGTTCTTTTTAAAGAGGTTGTTGAACTCGTTATATTCATAAACGTAAAGTCGTTCTTGTCGAGCAGAAATATCAGAAACTGTTTTTAAGCTATCTAGCAACCCCTTATCATTATAGGAATAGGTAGTTTTAGTTCCTTTAGTTGTTCTTCTCAAGCGTTCATCTCTTGAGACGATTTGTCCTTGCTCATTATAATAAGTCATTATATCCTTATAAGGTACGCCATAACTATTGTAGATTGTCTTTTTTTCTTGACCGTCAAAATTCTGATAAGAGGCCGTTTCGTAGGTCACCACAAATTCTTTACCCAGCTTAAAATTGGTTGCGCTCTGACGTGACCTTGTGAGATTTCTGCGATATTCTTCTCTAATGACCCGACCAGCCGAATCATATTGGTAAATATAGGCATAGAATCCATATTCATCTCTTTGGCGCAGAGCAGTCAGATTTCCGCGATCATCATATTCATATATACTGACCAATGTATCGATCCCCTTTGCTGAGTTTCGAGACTCATACTGTTTGATTAGACGTCCATTTTTATCGAAATGATATGCTCGATAGAGCTCCGTTTCACGTAAAGCATCACCGAGCTTGTAATGAGAGAAATTTCCAAAAATCGATTTAATTCCATTTTTTTCAACGAGATCTTCATTAAAAAATGGACGATCCGTAAAAGCCTCACCCAATTGATTATTCAACAATTGAGCATTCAGCATTGAACTTACAAAAATAGCAAGCGCCAAAATAGAGAATCTATGTATACTTTTTTCAACCATTCCAATAAAAGAAATGACCTCTCCAACTTTGAAGAAGTCAATCTAAAAACAATGTTACTGTTCTTACTATTTATTCAACTCTTCTTTAACAATGGTTGATATCAGTTTTCCATCCGCTTTACCGGCTAATTTTTTCGACAACGTTCCCATAACCTTACCCATATCCTGAGGGCCACTGGCACCTAATGTCTCAATAGCCGTTTGAACTTCAGAACGAACTTCTGATTCGTCCATCATTTTAGGCATATATTTCTCAATGATCTCAGCTTCGAACTTTTCATCTGCAGCTAAATCCTCTCT
>CBFHXS010000036.1:0-21262 GCA_965659845.1 Brumimicrobium sp. | reverse complement strand
ATGAGCGCATCAAGAGATGGTGTAGCAGATTACTTAAAAACAAACTAAAATGGCTTTTGAAGAATTAAAAACTGATACTTTGCAGGAAGTTGTGACTGGTAATGATACTGTTCTTGTTCAATTCTCAGCAGGATGGTGTGGTAACTGTCGTATCATGAAGCCAAAGTTCAGAAAATTCTCTGAGGCTCATGAAGGTGCAAAGTTTATTGTAATTGATGCTGAAAAGAATCCAGAATCTAGAAAACTTGCAAAAGTTGATAATTTACCAACTTTTGCTGCATTCAAGAATGGAGAATTGATCAGTCAGACGCAAACAAACAAAACAGAAGTTTTAAAAGAATTTATCGATGAGGTTACCAGTAATTAAACACATAGCAAAGTTCATTGAAGATAATGATGAGGATTTCGTAAATGAAACTCTTGAGACTCTTGAAAATTTAACTGAATTATCGTCTTTAAAAGATGAAGAGTTGGATGTAATAGGGGAGTTAATCTCGAATATGTATGGAGCTATAGAGGTTCGTAAAATGATGCGAGAAGAAAATATTTCGGAGAAAGATGCTGCGAAAAAATTTATGGATCGCGTATTGGGATCTATCGATAAGTAGATAAAATTTCAAAATTCAAATATAAAGAGGTGGTTCAATTTGAATCACCTCTTTTTTTATGTTTCATTTTTTTTATTCGATATATATTACGAAATTGCATAGCAAACTATTAACAATCAAAGTACTATGAAAAGACTTTTACTCGCTGTGGCTGCCGCATTTATTGCGTTTGCCTCAATTGGACAAACCGTTCATCAGGATTACCTAGATGGAGCGATTTGGTTCAAGTTGAAAAATGATATCTCTCGTTCTCAAACGTTCAATATTGAAACGGGATCGATTTCTGATAGTCGTGTTGACTTGAAAAAACTTGATTTTTATTCAGATCTAGAACGTTTTGGAATCAAAAGCTTAAATGAGGCTTTTCCAAATGTAGAAGATGACAAGCTTACCAATGTTTTTCGTATGGAAACTCATAATATAAATGCTGTTAATGAAATTATTAGATTGTTAGAGTCGTCTCAAGCTGTAGATTATGCTGAAAGAATTCCTTACATTCAAAAAACATTAACACCAAATGACCCGAGTTACAATGCTTCAACACAGTGGGGTTTATTCCAAATGAATGCTGCGCAAGCTTGGGATATTTCTACAGGTAGTAGTAATATCACCGTAGCAATCGTAGATGATGCTGTTGAAACAACACACAGTGATTTGTCAGGTGTTATATGGACAAATCCAAACGAGGTGGCAAATAACGGAATTGATGATGATAATAATGGTTACGTTGATGATGTGAACGGATTTGACGTTGCGAATAGTGATAATAATCCTGATCCGGATAACCCTATCTCTAGTTATGATCATGGAACTCATGTTGCCGGTATTGCTGGAGCTGAAACCAATAATAATAACGGTGTGGCTTCTATCGGACATAACATTACATTAATTCCAGTTAAGTCTACAAACTCTGCAACTGCAGTAACACACGGGTATGAAGGTATTATTTATGCCGTAGCTGCCGGTGCTGATGTGATTAATATGTCGTGGGGAGGAAGTGGTTCAAGTACAACAGCTCAAAATATAATAAGTTACGCTTCAGGTGAGGGTATTGTATTAATTGCTGCTGCAGGAAACGATAATGTTTCTTCAGTTTTTTATCCAGCTGGATACAGCGAGGTTATCGCAGTTGCTTCGACTACTTTTGGAGATAGTAAATCATCATTCTCGAATTACGGAAGCTGGATTGACATTTCTGCACCTGGTAGTGCAATCTATTCAACTATTCCTGGTAATGGATATGGGACTAAACAAGGTACTTCAATGGCTAGCCCCCAAGTTGCAGGTTTAGCAGGCTTAATGCTTTCATTGAATCCTAGTTTATCTCCAGCTGATATAGAATCTTGTCTTTTAAGCACTGCGGATAATATTGATACTCAAAACCCTAGTTATGTTGGAGACTTGGGAGCTGGTCGAATAAATGCCCAAGCTGCAATGAATTGTATCTCGGCAACACTTGATTGGGCTCCAGAAGCTAACTTTCAAGGAGATATTTTGAATATTCTAGAAGGACAAGATGTAAACTTTACCGATCTTTCTATCTATAATCCTACAAGCTGGTCATGGACGTTTACAGGAGGTACTCCTGCAACATTTAATGGTCAGAATCCTCCAGCAATAACATATAATAATGCAGGTACTTATCAAGTGTCTTTAACAGCATCAAATGCTAATGGTACAGATACGGAGACAAAAACAGCTTATATAACGGTAAACGCTTTAACCGGCTGTGATACTATTTCGAATGCTCAGGATGCAGATGGAATTTCAATTATATCTTGGGCTGCTGGTGATGGATATTTGAGTGGTCATAATGCTTATAGTATTACGCGTTTTGCTGAAGAGTATTCAGCACTTGGACCAACCAATATAATGGGAGCAGACTTCTATTTTGCAGAAGCAAATTTAGGTAACGCCAATTCAGATATTACCGTAATGGTTTGGGAAGATAACGCGGGAGAACCAGGAACAGTTGTTTATCAGGAGGATATCCCATTATCTGTTATTGAAAATAACGTAACAAGTGCTGGTGCAGGATCGTTCTTTATCACTCAAGTGAATTTCGATAATCCAGTATCAGTAGGAACCGGTACATTTTATGTAGGTTATTCTATTGAGAGTGCAACTGCTGCTGGAGATACAGTGGCGTGTGGTAATGTAAATGTGACAACAGACGGAGCAAGACCGAATAAATTATTTGCATTTTTTGGTGCTGGTAGCTCTTTGGGTTACACTGGGTGGGAAGAATTCTCAACATTTTCTGGAGGCGCACAATTCGTTTCTCATATCTATCCTAGAATAACACAAACTCCACCAACAGCAGTAATTACAGCTTCACCAAATACTGTGTGTGAAGGAGAGTTTATTACATTTGATGCATCAACTTCTCCTAATATAGCAAACTGGGAGTGGGCAATAAATGGAACCTCAACTCCCTATCCCACGGATGTAGACCCTTCTGTTATTATGAGTGCTTCAGGAACTCACACGGCTTATCTTTTGGCTGAAAACAGCTGTGGATTCTTTCATATTGATAGCATTGATGTGACAGTTAATCCTACACCTAACGTTGCTGTTACAGGGACTGTAGATACCATCTGTCCAGGAGGTTCAGTTGATTTTACTGCTTCAGGCGCATCTAATTACACTTGGAGTCCTGCAGGATCTTTATCTTGTTCGAATTGTGCGAACCCAACAGCAACTCCTGCATCAAATACAACATATACGGTTACTGGAACAACAGGAGGTTGTTCTTCAGAAACATACTATGCTGTAGTTGTTAAGGACGGTGTACCTGTAGCAGAGTTTTTAATGAGTTCAGATACAGTGTGTGAAGGAGATGTGTTAGAGTTGAATGGTGGTCTATCTGACGGTGCCTCCGAATTTTCTTGGACATTCCCGAATGGATCTCCGACCACAGGTATTGGATCTATTTCGTCTACGTCTTACAGCACTGTTGGAACTTATACAGTTACGTTGAATGTAGATAACGGTTGCGGTTCTACGGACAACACGATGCAAGATATTGTAGTGATGCCTGCTGGTACTTGTTCAGCTGCTATAAATGCGAATGGAATAGAAGTGGCAGATGTATTCTACGCACCTAGTGACGAAAATGTAATTGTGAATAGTCAAGATGCTCGATCTGCGTATGTTATTAATTCTGCTGGTCAGAAAGTGACATCTTTGCATAATGTGGAAGGTGGAAACGGAGTAATTAATGTTGCCCACCTTTCAAGAGGAATTTATTTTGTCTTGATCGAAGGATCTGAAAAAATAAATACCCACAAGTTTGTTAAATAATTATCATTTTTGATGAAGAAAAGGTGGTGCTTTGGTACCACCTTTTTTTATTTTCGCCCCCCTTTTATTGGCGCGTAAAGCTCAAGTTAGTAGGGAGTAAAATGTAAGTTTAACAGTAAATTAATTTGAATATGAGCTAATAATTCGTAAATTGCAGTATAATCAAAAAAAACAGAAGTTATCAAATTAATAGGAACAGTTAGAAAGAGTAGATTTGAAAACAGGTTTCATCCGAACATGGGACGCTTGAGTGCTCAAGTTACTCGAATACAACGTCACATCTTAGGTATTCCATATAAAACCATCCACAAGTACCGTGAAACGTATAGTGGTGAAGTTAAAGATTGTGAAGATTGTAAAATATCCAGAGTTGAAGATAGGTAGACCTGTTTTATAGAGTGTTACAAACATAAAAGGAGGACATTTGAGTAAAATGTCCTCCTTTTATTTTTTAATGTTTCTAACCCTTGTAAAAAGGGAGTTTGACCACATTGGCCTTTAACATCTTTTTACGAACTCCGATGTAGATAGATGAACCTTCTTCCTTGTACTCGACAGGAACGTAACCAAGACCTATTGCCTTGTTAAGAGATGGGGACATAGTTCCAGATGTAACTCTTCCAATTACATTTTCATTCGAATCAAAGATAGGATAGTCTTTTCTTGGAATACCTTTATCTACTAGTTCAAACGCAACAAGTTTCTCTTTAATACCTTCTTCTTTTTGTTTTTTAAGCGCTTCTGAATTGATGAAATCTTTCGAGAACTTCGTGATCCAACCTAATCCTGCTTCAAGAGGTGAAGTAGTATCGTCAATGTCATTACCATATAGGCAATATCCCATCTCAAGACGCAGTGTATCTCTTGCTCCTAATCCTATAGGTTCAATACCATACTCTTTTCCTGCCTTCATAACTTCAGCCCATACTTTTTCAGCAGATTCATTAGAGATGTAGATTTCAAACCCTCCACTTCCTGTGTATCCTGTAGCTGAAATGATAACATTAGGACAACCTGCAAAATCACCAACCTCAAAAGTGTAAAACTTGATATCTTGTAGATTTGTTTTAGTCAATGATTGCATCGCCTCTGCCGCCTTTGGACCTTGAATAGCTAACAGACTCCATTTGTCTGATGCATTCTCTAATTCAGCTTCCATATCATTGTGAGATGTTATCCAATCCCAATCTTTTTCAATGTTCGATGCATTAACTACAAGCAAGAATTCATCTTCTTTAGTTTTGTATATGATTAAATCATCCACGATTCCACCCTTTTCATTGGGCATACAGCTATATTGAGCTTTGCCAACGTATAAATTACTTACATCATTGGAACTTATTTTTTGAATAAGACTTTCAGCCTCAGGGCCTCTTACAAAAAACTCACCCATGTGGGAAACATCAAATACGCCTACACCCGTCCGGACGACTTCATGTTCATGCTTTAATCCTTCATATTGAATTGGCATTGAATAGCCTGCGAATGGTGCCATCTTTGCCCCCAGAGCTTCGTGTACTTTTGTAAGTGCTGTTTCTTTCATGATCAATTAATTTGAAAGCATAAAATTAAGTTTCAAATCATCATATCCAAGCAAGATACTGGAACATTTTTTTTAAAGACATTAAATACTCAAATTTGAGTATTTAATTAATTCAATTCTGAATAAGGCTATCCTGATCTCGCCATATGGTATCTTGGGGAGGATATACGTAATAGCCATCTGCAGCAATTGAATCGTCACCGTATATATTTGGGATGGGTACATCAGGTCGTGGTCCTAAAGTGTACATTCTTCCTGATGAACTATCAAGATTGGGAACAATCTCTTTGTTTATTTCCATGCCGACTTCTTCAGCAGTTCCATATACAATGTTTCCTTCACTATCCACTGAGTCATTCCCATCAATATTAAAGTATGGAAACATGCCATCTTTTGGAGCATTTTGTTCTTCGGAATGTGTTTGAGATTCTTGTGTACTTTTTGATTGAGTTAATTCCTCTTCATTATTATTACATGAGAGTAACATGGAAATCGTGAAAATTGATAAGACTGTTTTATTCATAGTTAAATATTTTTCTGTTAGGATAGTCTAATAGATTATATAAATATAAGCAATAAATAGAGTTGCGTTACAAATAACCTATATTCCAACTTATGTAAGGATTGTCCGCAAATATTTGTATCATTGCTATCTATGAGCAGGTTGTTATTGATTGTTATATTTTCATTTATCTCGACTTATTCGGCAGCTCAGTTGGATAGTCTAAAAAGAGTGTTTGAATTCGATGAGCAAGACTCTTCACGGATGAAGGCTGCTAGAGAACTTGCGAGAGCTTATGTTTATAATAATAATGATTCTTCACTTTTTTTTAACTATCAATACGATTCTTTAGCGCAAGAGTTAAATGATACTCTTGAGCATTTATACGCTTTATATACTTTTGGTGAGGTTTACTTTTTTCAGACAGAATATGATCGATCTCTTGATTATTCCAATGAGGCGCTCGAACTGTCTGATAAAATTAATGATACTATTTACAAAGGGAATATTCTCTATTATTTAAGTAGATCATACAGTCGAGTAGGAAAGTATGACCTTACTATTGATGCACAGCTTAAGGCAATTCGATTCTTTGAAGAACGTCATAGAGATGCAGCCATAGCTGTCATGTACAATAATATGTCTATAGCCTATTCTTATCTAGGAGACTATAGAGCTTCAACTAAGGTATTGAAAAACGCTTTAGAAATCTACCGTGATAAAGATCAATTTGAAAAGTCTTATATCAACTTCTCTAATTTGACACGAAATTATGTGGAATTGAAGCAACCTGATAGCGCATTAATCTATTACGATTCTATAAAATACGTAGTAAATAACTTCCATAAAGAGGACTTGGGAATGATAGATTACTATAAGTATTGGCTTGGAGAGATTTACACGGTAAAAGCAGAACAAGTAGAGGGGGATTCAAAAAAGAAATCATATTACGAGAGAGCATTAAAAGCCTTCACAGAGAGTCATGAACATAGAAAAAAGAACGATAAAGAAATAGATGAACTCACATATACGTTGCTCGGAATTGGGAATACATTAACAAAATTAGGGAATTATAGTGATGCTATACCTTACCTTCAGAAAGCGTTGGAAAATGCTAAAGAATCCAATGCTACTAAAAGAGTAATGATGAGTCATGCTGCTCTTGCTCGTGCTTATAAAGCTGTTGGTCAAAATGACCTTTCAGCTTATCACTTTGAGCGAGAGATCGATCTTCGCAAGGAAATGTTTAATAGAGAAAAGACCATGGCAACAATGAGTGCTAGAATGAAATTTGAGGTTGAAAAGAAGGAACAAGAAATTGAGTTGCTAAATTTGGAGTCTGAAATGACTTTGAAGGAGTCTAAGCTTAAAGATGCCGAAATTAAACAGGCTAAGTCACAGCAATATCTTTTATTTGTAATACTCAGCGTCGCAGCTCTTTTTATAATAGGATTGTTTGTAGTTAATAAAAGAAGACAACGGGCTAATGTAATAATCGCTGGACAGAAGCAGGAGGTTGAGAATAAGAATCGTGAAATTATGGATTCGATTACTTATGCAAAGCGGTTGCAAGATGCAATTTTGCCGTCTAAAAAATTAGTAAAGAGTTATCTTTTAGACAGCTTCATTTTCTACAGGCCTAAAGATATTGTCGCTGGGGATTTCTATTTTATGGATGTGGTCGAAGATAATAGTGGACAGAAGTTAATCTTTTATGCCGCTGCAGACTGCACTGGTCACGGAGTGCCTGGAGCAATGGTGAGTATTGTGGGGGCCAACGGTCTTAAAAGGTGTATACAGGAATTTGGCTTGAGAGATCCAGGAGAAATATTGGATAAATTGAATGAGATTGTCGAAAGCAATTTTACCCAAAGTGAAGAGAGGATTAGAGATGGGATGGATATAGCACTTTGTTGTCTAGAATATTATGGAGATGAAATCAAAAGATTGCATTATGCTGGAGCACATAATCCAGTATGGATAATGAATGAATCAAGAACTGATTGGCCTGAAGATACTTTAAGCTTTAAGGAAGGTCCGGGTGTCGAAATTAAAGCTACGAAACAAGCTATAGGTTATACAGAGAATATCCTTAAGTTCGAGTCGCATACAATAGAATTAGTTAGGGGGGATACGATTTATACTTTTTCAGACGGTTACTACGATCAGTTTGGAGGCGAAAAAGGAAAGAAAATGAAGACTGCGAACTTTCGAAAGTTCTTGTTTAGTATTCAAAATTTAACTATTCCTGAACAGCAAGAAAGTATTAATGCTAATTTTGAAAGTTGGAAATCAGATTTTGAGCAAGTTGATGATGTTTGTGTTATTGGGGTGCGTGTTTAATCAAGTAGTTTTTCATAAGCTCTGCGAGGACTCCCATTTATTTGGACTTCTCCACAATACTGATAGCCGAGTTTTTCAAAAATCTTCATCATCGCTGGATTATCGAAATTGGTGTCTGCTTTTACGCTGTTAATGTCGTTATCTAAAGCATAGCTATGAATCCTTTCAATCAGCTTTTTCGCATATCCCTGACCTAAAAATTCAGTAGCAATTGCTACTCTATGGTATACCACAAAGTCATCTTTTGTAATCCATTCACCATCGATATCGTCATATTGAGGCTCATCATTGATCAAGACTGCAGCGTAACCGATGATTGAGTTATTGTCTTTAAGTACAAAGCCTTGATTCTTAGAAATATCTTTCAATAATATATCTGGATTAGGATAACCGTCTTGCCATTGATTGCTTCCATCTGCCTTTCTTCGTGCGATGGCATCTTGAATTAGGCTCCAGATTTCTTCTAGATCCTCAGGTTTTGCAGATATGAATTCTAAAGACATTAACTTTAATTAAGGAATTAAACCTTAAAAATAATCAAATGACTTAAGATAAATGTAGATCTAAAAGATGTAATCATTTCGATTTCCCTATTTTTGGTACCAATGCAACTTTTGCGCTACATATTGTTACCATTTTCCTTTGTTTATGGAGCTATTCTTTGGGTTAGAAATAAGCTATTTGATTGGGGGATGAAATCAACAGAAAAGGTTAAATCTACTGTTGTGTCTGTAGGGAACCTTTCAGTTGGAGGGACTGGTAAGTCCCCTCACGTGCAATGGATAGCGGATCAGTTGAAAAGCAACTATCAGATTGCGATATTGTCACGAGGGTATGGAAGGAAATCCAAGGGGTTTGTTCGAGTAGCTTCAACTTCAAAATCAATAACAGTTGGTGATGAGGCACTTTACTATAAAACACAATTTAAGGATCAGGTTGAAGTTGCGGTATGTGAAAAGAGAGTAGAAGGAGCTCAGAGATTAATTGAAACTCAACCTAATATAAAAGCGATTATCTTGGACGATGCGTATCAGCATCGATACCTTTATCGAGATGTAAATATTTTATTGACTGATTATAATTTTTCTTTTAACAAGGATTTTGTTCTTCCCGCTGGTCGTCTCAGAGAGTTTCGGTCTGGTAAAAACCGTGCAGATGTAGTGATTGTAACCAAATGTCCAAATGATCTTAGTGCACAGGAAAAGCAAAGGGTGAAAGACAGTTTAAAGTTGAGTAAATCAGTTGATATTTATTTTTCCAAAATTAATTACGGAGCTATGATTCCTTTTGGGAATGAAGCTGATTTTGAGTTGCCAGAAAAGATTTTACTCGTTACGGGAATCGCAAATCCTCAACCTCTTAACGAGTACTTATCTAAAATTGGAGATGTGGAGATGATTAGTTTTTCAGATCATCATGATTTCACAAGCGCCGATATACTTCGAATTCACAAATTATTTGATACATTTGCAGTGCATAAAAAGTGCATAATAACGACATCCAAAGACTTCGTGAGATTAAAAAATTCTATACACGAAAAGACAATACAGCAATATCCTTGGTTTTATCAGGAAATTACCGTTGATATTGATAGAGGAAATGAACTAGTAGAGAAAATAGAACAGAATGTTAGAAAGAATAAATGAAGCTGTTGAGTACCTAGGGAAGCACACGAATGTTCAACCAGAGTTAGGTATTATCTTAGGTACAGGATTAGGGGGATTAGTAAATGAGATAAATATCATAGATACAATCTCATATGAAGATATTCCCAACTTCCCTGTTTCGACTGTTGAGAGTCATAGTGGTAAATTGATTTTTGGTGAATTAGGAGGGAAGCATGTGGTTGCTATGCAAGGTCGCTTTCACTTTTATGAAGGTTATTCTTTACAGGAAGTTACTTTTCCGGTTCGGGTAATGAAACTTCTTGGAATTAAACGATTGGTAGTAAGTAATGCCTCAGGTGGGGTTAACCCAGATTTTGAGGTAGGAGAGATTATGATATTGAACGATCATATTAACTTGTTTCCTGGAAATCCTTTGATTGGAAAGAATATAGATGACCTTGGTCCTCGTTTTCCAGATATGAGCGATGCATATGATGTTGATATGATTGCTATCGCGGAGAAAGTAGCTGAAGAAAATAATATTCGAGTTGCTAAAGGAATTTATGCTGGTTTGACAGGACCGACATTAGAAACACCTGCTGAATATAAAATGATAAATATTCTTGGAGCTGATGCCGTCGGAATGTCTACCGTTCCTGAAATTATAGTAGCACGCCATATGGAAATACCCTGTTTTGCAGTTTCTATCATTACTGACCTAGGAGTAGAGGGGAAGATAAAGAAGGTTAGTGTTCAAGATGTTATTGAAGTCGCAAACCGTCAGGAGCCTAAGATGACAAAGATTATTAAAGAATTGATCGCACGTATATAACTAATGGAGTTGAAAGAAAAGATGGATATCTCAAATGTCAGAGAAGATTATGAAGCCGTTATTGGACTAGAGGTTCATGCGCAGATGCTTACAAAGACTAAAGCATATTCGAATGATTTGAATGAATATGGGTCGCGGCCAAATACAAATGTCAGTGCAATTTCATTGGGTCATCCAGGGACTTTACCCAGGATGAATAAGAAGACTATTGAATATGCGATAAAGTTAGGTCTAGCATTGAATTGTGAAATTGCTGGCCACCAGTATTTTGCGCGTAAAAATTATTTTTATCCAGACCTTCCTAAAGGGTATCAAATTACACAGGATACAACTCCAATCTGCACAAATGGTCACATAGACCTGAAGATGGAGGACGGAATTAAGCACGTTGGAATTACGCGTATTCACATGGAGGAAGATTCTGGTAAAAGTATTCATGATGTGGATGTTTATGATACTCTTGTTGATTTAAACAGAGCTGGAACTCCTTTGCTGGAAATTGTTACTGAGCCGGATATGCGTTCTGGTGATGAAGCTTATGCATACTTAACTGAAATCCGTCAATTAGTTAGATACCTTGAGATCTGCGATGGAAATATGGAGGAAGGTTCTTTACGGTGCGATGCTAATGTATCTGTTCGAAAGAAAGGTGCTCCAGAATTTGGAACGAAAGTAGAGGTTAAGAATATGAACTCTATACGAAATGTCCAAAGGGCCATCAATTTTGAGATTGATAGACAAATAGAAATGGTAGAAAAGGGAGAGGTAATTGCTCAAGAGACTCGATCATTTGACGCAGTGAATACTCGAACTATCTCTATGCGTACAAAAGAAGCTGCCAATGACTACAGGTATTTTCCCGAGCCAGATCTTCAACCTCTTTTTGTTTCTAAGGAACAAGTGAAAGCTGTTAAAGATGATATGCCCATTCTACCAAATGCACTTTTTGAAAAGTATACAAAAGAACTTAGCCTTTCGGATTACGATGCATCTAATTTAATTGCTTCAAAGCCAATGGCGCTATTCTTTGAATCGTTGATAGAACATACAAAGAATTATAAAGCTGCTGCCAATTGGATGAGTGGAGAAGTTCGTTCATACCTAAATCAACAAGGTAAAACAATTGAAGAGTTTCCTATATCAGCCGAGCGACTGGCAGATTTGATTGCAATCACAGATGATGGATTAGTATCAAAAACGGTTGCTTCTCAAAATATATTCCCAGCAATGCTTGAGGATGAAAGTAAGTCTCCTAAACAAATTGCTGAAGAGGGTAATTTAGTGCAAGACTCTGATGAAGATTCGATTGTATCTGTAATCGAGGAGGTAATAAAGCAACACCCTGACGAGACAGAACGTTATAAAGGCGGAGAAAAGCAATTGGTAGGATTCTTCATGGGGCAAGTAATGAAAGCTTCTGGAGGGAAAGCAGATCCAAAGGCGGCAAATAAATTAATTAGACAGAAATTAGAAGGATAATGATTAAATACTTAGCAATATTTTTAGCTATTTCTTATACATTCTTGAGTTGTGAAAGTGAATCAACAGATGATGTTGTAGAAGCAAGTCAGGATGCATCAAATACATCGGATGCAATTGAAAATAATGTGAATGATGGGACCTTTGTGAAGGATCCAAATCTTGTTCCTAATGTTAAGTTGACAGGTAGTATAGAAAACGGTCCTCACGTACCACTTATCATGGAGGCCAATACGGACAAAGGGCCAATTGTCATAGCAAAAGGATCTACAGACGAGCAGGGTAAATTTGAATTAGATGGTGCAATTGAAGATATGGGGGTATATCAGCTTAGAATAGAGGAGAAGGTTCCTCAAGGCCAAGAGCCAAGAGTTGTTCCTATGACACTTGTGCCTAGTGACTCTGTGCATATAAAGTTAGACTTTGACAATTATAATCGTTCTGTACGTTATTCAGGTACGGACTGGTCAGCTCCTTTAAATAAATACATGGATGAAATGAATGCATTCGTGGAGTGGCAAAAATCAATACAGAATCCAAGGCAGTATCAACAAGAGGAATTGATGAAAATGGTCATGGAGAAGAAGAAGCCGATGGATGACTTTACGATGGAATTCATGCAAAAGGATCCGTCAAACCCTGTAAATATTCTGTTGATGACGAATCTTATGCCGATGATGGGATACGAGAATTATGATGTCAAGCAACTTGAAGCACTTCAGAAAATGCATAGAGCTTATGAAGCCGAATATCCTGAGCACCCTATGACAGCTCAGGTGGGGGTGCAAGTGGCTCAAATACAGACTGATTACGATTCTTATGTGAAGTTTAGTGAAAACAATGAAGCTCCGGAAATTGCGTTGAATAATCCTCAAGGTGAAGAGATGAAACTTTCTGACTTGAGAGGTAAATATGTTTTGATTGATTTTTGGGCTTCTTGGTGCGGTCCATGTAGAAAGGAGAATCCAAATGTCGTGAGATTATACAATAAGTACAAGAATGAAAACTTCGATATCTACAGCGTTTCTTTGGACAAGGATAAAGATAAATGGGTGAAAGCAATTGCGGCAGATGGTCTTGTTTGGGATCATCATGTTAGCGATTTAAAATATTGGGATTCAGAAGTGGTTAGTTTATATCAAATCAAAGGAATTCCACACACTGTTTTGATTGATCCAGAAGGTAAGATAATTGGTACTAAATTAAGAGGAGTCTCTTTGGAACAGAAATTGAAGGAGATCTTCGGAAAATAAAAAACATTTTATGAAAGGAGTTTATCTTATATTAACAACAATCTTATTCAATGCCTTTTTAGGTTATTCTCAAGAGACATTCAAATTCCGTTTAGAAGGACAAATCTTTAACGCTGAAGGTAACGAGGTGAAACTCATTCAGAACTTAGGGAATAATCAAGATAAAGTTCTTTTGACATTCGAATTAGACAAAAAAGGTAATTTTTCTGAATCAGTAAAATTGATGGATAAAGATTACTACATGCTTCAGCTTTCCGATGGACAAAAATTGAACCTGATCATCGAAGGGCAAGAAGAAATAAAAGTGTATGGAAATGGTAAAAATCTTTTCTTTGAATCAAATATTGTAGGTTCTAAATCATCTACTGAAATGAATAAGTTCTTGCGCTACAATTCGGTTTACCAGCAAAAACTTGATTCGGCAAACCAATATCTACGTGCAAATCAAGATAAGAAAAGAGAGGTTCAACAAGCATTTAAAGCAACCTACGAGGCATTCAAAGGAGAAAGACAACGTTTTATGACAAAAAACGCAAACTCGGCAGCCTTAATTGCGGTATTACCAACTTTCAATATTCAACAAGAGTTCCCGCTCTATGAAAAAACTGTTAACGGATTAAGTACTGGTTTTCCAGATAGTCCAACCGTAAAGAGAATTGTCGCTGAATACAAAAAGAACAAGGAGAAGGTAAAAGCTTCTCTCCCTATTTCAGAAGGAGCCGTTGCTCCAGATATTTCATTGCCTACTCCTGATGGGGACACATTGAGATTATCTGACTATAAAGGTCATGTTGTGCTACTAGATTTCTGGGCATCTTGGTGCGGACCTTGCCGCAGAGAAAATCCTAATGTTGTAAAGCTTTATGAAAAGTATCATGATCAAGGTTTCGAAGTTTTCTCTGTTTCTCTAGATAAAAGTAAGGAGAAATGGGTTGCTGCAATTGAACAAGACGGATTAGCATGGGAAGCGCACGTTTCTGACTTGGCCTATTGGAGATCTCGAGCAGCAAAAAAATATAATGTTTCATCCATACCATTTACTGTATTAATTGATGAAGAAGGTAAGGTTATCGGAACCCGTTTGAGAGGTCAAGGTCTCGAGGATAAGCTTCATGAAATTTACGGTAATTAGATTTTTTCATGAGTTCTCCTCAAAAGAAAATATTTTTCGCATCTGACTTTCATTTAGGCGCTCCTAATGATCAGTCAAGTAGGGAAAGAGAAGAGCTCATTGTAAATTGGTTAAATGAGATCGAGTCAGAAGCTGAATGTATTTATCTTGTAGGTGATATTTTTGATTTTTGGTTTGAATATAAGCGAGCAATTCCTAAAGGATTTGTAAGACTTCAAGGAAAGATAGCAGAGCTTACTGATAATGGTATTCCTGTTCACTTTTTTACGGGCAATCACGATATGTGGATGTTTGACTATTTCCAAAAGGAGCTCGGAGTAAGTATACATAGAAAGCCAATTACCCTTGAGGCACAAGGTAAAATATTGATGATTGGACATGGTGATGGACTTGGGCCTGGAGATAGAGGTTATAAATTCATTAAAAAGGTTTTTTCGAATAAGTTTTTTCAGTGGTGTTTTGCAAGATTACACCCGAACTTCGGAATTGCTGTTGCTAATTTTTCATCTCGGAAGAGTAGAGCATCTACTGGAGGAGATGATGAGGTTTTTCTTGGTGAATCTAATGAGTGGCTCGTTCATTATTCGAAGGAACAGCTCCGGGAGAATAAATACGATTATTTTATTTTCGGACATCGACACTTACCATTATCAATTGAAGTAGGCGAGGAAAGTCGCTATTTTAATTTAGGAGATTGGATAAAATATAAAACATTCGGAGTCTTGGAGAATGGAGAATTTAAATTAAAGTCTTATCCTTCCAACGAGATGTTTAATTTTAACGTTACTCAAAATAGAGAATAACCAAAACCTATTACACATGAAACTACTAATCACAATTTCTATTCTACTTTCTTATTCGTATTGCTTTCCACAAGAGGATGTCTCAATCATTTCTAAAGATTCATTGATGGGAACCTGGCGAACTTGTGGTGAAGTGAACATAGATGAAAAAGCGGATACGTTAATATTTCAACGTCCTACTCCAAATTGTCGAGATGAAAATTGTTCAGAGCACAACTGGTCCTTTCGCGAAACGGGAAGTGTTGAATTTATTTTTACAACAGGATGTAATAATGGATTTAATAGCGTATCGAAATCTCCCAAACGTTGGTTATTGATCGAGAAAAAGAATATGTTAAAGCTGATCACAAGTGATGGTTGGGTTGAATATTATGAAATCCTCCGCTTGGATAAAAAGCTTATATTAGTTCATCGGTTTGATCTTGAAAATTAGAATATATGAAGAAAATAGCATCTTTCTTGTTCACAGTTTTGTTTGTGGCTACAACAAATGCCCAAACACAAAATTCAGCATACACAGCGGTTGGTAAAGGTGTAGCTACAACGTTTCTTACTGACTATCAGTGTTTAGGTATTAACAACTCAGCTTTAGGGTGGGGTACAGGATTTGAAAATACGCGTTTTACGCTGGGAACATCTGAATTGAATTTAGGAATACAGAGTCCTGCATTGAACAAAGAGAGATTACAAAATGCATATCAAGCAATAATGAATGAGGTCAGAGGGAATAATGAAGATCCTTTTGATGTCCAGCAGCAGGTGAATGCTGCACAAGACTACGCAGAGGCTGGAATTGCGATCAATGCTAATTATAACTGGTTTGGAGCATCTTTTCAAACTGAGAAGTTTGGAGGTATTGCTGTATCAGTTTCCGAAAATTACAATTGGTATTCACGGATCAATTCACAAACTTCTGACTTACTTTTTCGAGGAAGGTTATCAGGATATTTCGACTCTTTAACAATAGCAATGATTGGAGATACTTCAACAATTGCGAATAATCCTAATCTATCTCAGGATACTTTGAGCTCAGTGATTAGAGGTTCTTCGAATAGTCCTGATTTATTAAGTGATATTACTGATGGTTCAAGAATAAAGTTTGTATGGAATAGATTTTATAACTTTGGTTACGGTAGAAAAATATTTGGGCAAGACAGTACATTTGCTTTATATGCTGGAGTAGGAGGAAGATTCATTCAATCTATGGCGATGTTCGATATGCAATCCGACGATAACGGGATAAATGTAAATTCAGCGGTTTCACCATTTTTTAATATCAATTACGGTACAGGAATGAATAATATGTCGAATAGTGGCGTTCTCCCTGAATCTGTCGGGCAAGGTTATGGTGTTGACCTTTCTGCGAGTGTAATTCTATTGGATAAAATTCGTTTGGCGGCAGCTGTGAATAATATAGGAAGTGTGAAGTATACACGAAATGTATATTCTGTTCAGGATACATTAATTGAAACTGTATCACTTGCAGGTCTGCAAGATGCAAATATTCCAGAGTCAATGAACCAGTTAGCGGAAGATGGAGGTATATTAAATCTTGTCGGAGAAGAAGAAATTATCGTGCAAAATGCATCTAATGTTCGATTGGGAGGAAGTATTAACTTTAATAATAAACTTCACGTTGGTGTTGATATCGTAGCTCCATTTAATCGAGATAATCCTGGGAGTCTTCAAAATGCTGTATTATCAGTTGGAGGAGATTTTAGACCTTTGAAATGGTTGCAGTTGAGCGCTGGTTACTTTGGAGGAGGCGTTTATGCCCATAGTATTCCTGTTGGAGTTAATTTTATAATGTCTGGTGGGAAATATGAATTTGGTGTGTCTTCGAGAGATATGCTTTCATTTTTCCTAGATGACGCGAATAGCTTATCTGCTGCATTTGGTTTTGCTCGATTTAGGTTTTGATTTATGATTGATACATTGGGGAGCGAATCATTTTTAATCTAATTAGTAGTTCGTTTCTATTAGTAGTTCGTTTCTAGGTTAAAAAAATCTATAGTTTCTGGTACTCCCAAACAGGATTGCCTTTATTCCCATCACTTGTATAGAAGTCTATGAATCTTAATTTGTAGAAATATCCTTTTTGATCTCTAATGATGTAAGCTTTACTAGGATCCGTTTCATAGGAACCATCTTGAAATGTTTTCCAGTCATATCCTATTTCATTTATACTGTTTGTTAGCGATACGGAAGAGGCAAGCTCTAAATCAATCTGGTCGAAATCTAAATTTTGTTCTAGTATAGCATATGTGTTGTGCCGATTTAAAAGGCACCCAGTTACAAGATAAGGTGTAGGTTCAGGTTCATAAAACATATGCGTATATTGAGAGAATACGATATCCCATTCGCCTTTAGGTGGTTCTACGAATACTTGCTGGCCTGAACTTAAATTGAAAAAGCTAAAATTGTAATTATCGTCTAACGGTATTTGAACAGTATCTATCTGGTTTGAGTTTAGCGGGGCCCAAACGAATTTAAAATAGCTCTCATTTGAGTAGAGAATTTTCACTTTACTGAACCCCTCATGACTACCATTTTCATTGTATCCTTGATCTATTACGTAAATATGGTTTGATGTCCAATCTCCAATCGCAGTTTGCGAAAGATCACCATTCGCATCGTCAATTTGACGTGCTGAAGTAAGCCCAACAGTATCATCAACAATCGTCATATCTAATTCATCAGTAGGATAAACAAACATTGATTTTGACGAGTTCAGGATGATTGCTTCTTTATTAGCGGAGCTTTCAAATCCTAAATCCCAAGATGACTTAATGTTTTGACCAACCACCTTGTTCTCTTCTAAATTAAAGTAGATCTGCCATTCGTAATTACTAGACAAATTAACGCTGCTAGTTATAACATCTCCTGCTTCATGTTTAGCAACAGGTATCTCTTCCTTCAAACAAGAGGAGATGAACATACCTAAAATTGAATAGAATAAAACCTGTTTCATTATTTGGTTGTTTTAAAGAATAATTTGATTCGAAGAAAGTAGGTCCTTCCCATACCTACGTTAATTCTAGACCCTCCTGAAGAATGGGCTCCTCCAGCTGAAGTTCCTGCGATATTTGTTACGTTGAATAAGTTTTTAGCACCTGTAGATAAACTCAAGCGTTCTTCGAATAAACTTTTTTCGATTGTGAGGTCAGCTAGATGATAATCTTCAATTACGGATTGGAAAAGTTCACCATTTTCATCGGAAACAATATTTGGTAACTGTCCAGTGTATTTATAATACAAAGAGATATTTAATTTAGCTTTTTCCCATGTGTATTGGATGCTACTCTGTATTTCTGGAGAAAACAAGAATTCATTTTCTAGATTGCTCATTGCTGATAATTGATTATATCGACCAACATAACCAGCTCCTAAACCTATTTGTATAAACTCCTGTGCATATTGACTTCTTAATTGAACACCTGTAGTTTTGAAACGATCTAGGTTGAAGTAAGAGAAGGCAGTCGCACTAGATTGCGAAAGTGTAATCATGTTTGAGATATCATTATGAAAAAGAGAAACCTTATTCCGGAAAGAATGTTTTTTATTCCTCAATTGCTGACTTAAGGATACATTGAAATTGTTTGATGTCTCTGCATTTAGCAAAGGATTACCCTGAATATTGTGATTGATGTCTACAAAGAAAAAATGTAATTCCTTTATAGAAGGAGCTCTAAATCCTCTAGCATAGGAAGCTCTTAACTGCATTGAATGATTTTTCTTATCGAATAATTCTAGCTTGGTATGAAATGAGGGGATTAAAGGAGCTACATAGGCAGTATTCTGAGCAAGCCTTAATCCTGGTCGTAAAGTAATTCTCTCAACTGGAGAGAATTCGGCTGTTGCATATAGGGCATAATCTCCTATGGATTGCTGGCCATTTTCAATTCTCGCACCAAGAGCAGTTTCGTATGTTATATCGTAGCCGATTTCATAATTAAACTTGACCGAGTCTTTCGTTCGCGCAATACTACCTCGTGAAATAAAAGTATGAAATGATGAAGTGTCTTGATCTTGTGGATTCGCAGAAAGTACATCTTCTATCGTTGTAAGATCTCTCAAGTATGTGTTTTTTCTACGTTGGAAACCGTTGTAGGCTCCAATAATATTGAAGCGATGATTAATACCGATTTCTCCATTCAGCTGTGCTCGCTGATTTAAACGCAGTGTTCTATAATAATCGTCAAATGCAGTCTGCTCATAAGGTGGTCTGGGAGCACCTCTGTTGATTACTTCTTCGTGAAAATTTTCGCTTACTATTTCGAGTTGCATTCGTTTAAATATATAACCATATTTTAGGGACCCGAAAAATTGCTCTTTGGGGTTCCATTCTTTAATTCGAGTAGTATCTGCAATGGGATTATTTTCCAAATGAAAAGATGGGTGATAGGGATTCCATCCATCAAAAAAATATCGACCACCATCCAAGTTTAAGCTATGCTTTCCTTTACAAAAACTCAATGCTCCAGTATTATTATATCTACCATTACTTTCATAGTAATTATCAGATAGGATTGAATACCCTTGTTGCTTATTTTTCTTTGTGATTATATTAATTGTACCAGCTAAAGCATCCGTTCCATAGCTAACGGATAGCGGTCCTTCTATTATTTCGATGCGCTCTACGTTTTGCATCGGGATTTGGGAAATATCAATATTTCCATTCAGGCGTCCTGTAAGCGGCACCCCATCAATAAGAATTTTAACATTTTGTCCTCCAACACCTTGTAACTGCATACTACTTCCTAGTACATTATCTTCGTTCAGTCGAACGTTCAGTTGGTTGGTAAGTACATCTTTGAGATTTTGAGCGGCCATCCGCTGAATTTTTTCCTTACTGATCACATTCACTTGATGCGTGGCTTGGTCTACACCTTGCTTTTCGTATTGTGCTGTGATAACCACCTCCTCAAAAGTCGAGTGTTTACTTTTCAATGAGAAAGTAGTCCTTTCCTTTGATATGATTACAGTGTCACGAAGCGTTTCATAACCAAAAAAATAGATAGATATTATGTAGGGTTTATTTAGCCTTGTTTTTTCACTTTTTAAATTGACAATACCTTCTGAGTTTGTCACGAAGTTCCTCCATTTAGTGTCGGACTCTTGTTTTAGACTAAATTTTGCCCCAGGTATTGGAGTTTCGTCTTCCGATGAAACTACAATGAAGGATTGAGCTAGTACACCCTGAAACATGAGCAAAAGACAAACACTCAATATCAATTCTGTACAAAAGTTCTTCATCCAATTCATTTTTTTAGTGATTCAGAATAAACACAGTAAGACATTAGTGATATAGCCTTACTGTGTTTTTCTTACTATAGTTTAGCATGAATAAGAGGGCCAAGTTTTTTAAGATAGAAAAGCATTAAAACAAGGTTTATCAAAAAGAAAAGTCCGGTTTCAATATTTTCATCCATTCGATTATCCATGAATACATGAAGACTAAAAATCACTAGCGTCAGTGGGAGTAGGAATATAAGGCCTGCCAAGCGAGTCCTGGGTAACAATATTAGAAGTCCTGATAAGACTTGAAGTATCCCAACAAATTTCAAAAATCCAGATGTACTCAACATTTTTACTGTGAGTCTAAATGAAATCGGACGATCAAAGTTATTCGTTTCAACTGCTTTAATAATCTCTTTTTTTGCTTTCGGGTTTGTCGGACGATCTTTAGGTATGAACTTTTTCACTCCTGCATAGATGAACAATGCTGCTAGTAAAATCGCAAATAAAGCGTGTGTGTAACTTAAAATGTTCTTTTTCATTACCCTTCAATAAAAGATGTTATGATTTCGCGAATTTCTTTTTTCGCTTTCTTGCTGTCATATTCTTCTGAAGCATA
>CBFHXS010000035.1:0-21636 GCA_965659845.1 Brumimicrobium sp. | reverse complement strand
CTCCGAATAGAACATACGGAGGCAATAGTTATTTTGGCGGATATTCAGACCATTTAGCTGTGTATTCTACTTTGAGTATAGTAACGAAATAGAACGTTGCAATTATTAGCGCTTAATGCACTAATAATATAGAAAGGTAATTCCCAAAACAATAATCCACCCATCTATCAAACCAGAGAAAAACATTTCTTTTCTGGCGACATTAGAGAGCAAAGTCAGGAGTCCCATTCCGGAATAAGCGAAATAGAAGAAAACGTTAACAGCAAAATGGTTGTGAATGGTGATTAGTATAACTCCACTTAGGACGAGTGCTAAAACGCTAACCCCTTTACTTAAAGGTATGCCTATCAACTGAGGAATTGTTTTTTGCTCCGACTTATCATAAATAAGATCGCGCATATCAAAGGGTATCGTAGCAGCTAGAATGTATAGACTTATTGCTATTGCAAGGTATATTGTGTTTGAGTCAAGTTCACCTTGTCTATACGCAGGCCATATTACAGAAACAGAAGTCCAAACGATAGATATTAGATAGATTTTTATAAAAGGAAGTTCTCTTAGTGATTTAGAGTTTAAACCTTTGTATGCATATAGAAATCCAAGAATAGAGAGCACTATTACTAAGAATAGATCGGACTTTATCCCTAAGATTAAATACGCAACAACTGCTCCAACAAAACCTGTGATGCTCATAGAAATTACAAAAGGTTTATTCTTGACTAACCACTCGTGACGAACCGACTTGTTTAACTGAACATCCTCAAAACGCATCAGGCGTTGCAGGTTGTAGATGAATAAAGTAGCAAAAAACACACATAGTCCATAGGTGAATGCATCGGCATAGTCTTGATAAACACTAATCCCATATGTTAGCGTTCCGGCAGAAAAACTAACAAGTAAATTACCATATATGATGAGTCTTAGAAATGACATATTTGTAATGACAAAGTAAGGGAATATATTGTTGTGTTCGCAAATAAAAAACAGCACGAAATCTTTCAACGCTGTTGCTATCGTTCTTAAAGTGACAAATCACTTCATTTTCAGTTGTTTTGAGGACCGTTTTTAGATTTCAAATGTTGAGTAGCTAACAATCATGTAATACTGCGTTTATATTCGGCAAATAATTTTTGATGCATAGTAGAAAGCGTATATTTGTAGTCTCAATTTAAATCGATAAAGATGGGTGCATTTTCAAAGCGGCATATTGGTCCTTCGACCACTGAAAAAGAGGAGATGTTGAAGGCAATAGGAGTTGATTCTGTTGAAGAATTAATGGGTTTAACTGTTCCCTCGGGAATACGACTAAAGAATGAACTTGATATAAGTTCGGCCATGACCGAGAAACAATATTTAGATCATATTGGAGGGTTGGCGATTCAAAACAAAGTATTCAAGTCCTATATTGGTCTCGGATACAGCGAAACGAATGTTCCTCCTGTCATCCAGAGAAATGTATTGGAAAATCCAGGCTGGTACACTGCTTACACTCCTTACCAGGCTGAAATAGCGCAAGGACGTTTAGAAGCGTTATTGAACTTCCAAACAATGATTATTGATTTAACAGGGCTAGAGATTGCGAATGCATCTTTACTTGATGAATCGACGGCTGCAGCCGAAGCGATGATAATGTTCTACAATGCTCGAAAAAGAGCTGATGTAAAGGCAGGGAAAAACAAGTTTTTTGTATCTGAATATACATATCCTCAGACTATAGATGTCATAAAGGGTAGAGCACATCATCTTGGCATTGAATTAGTGTTCGGTGATCCGACATCGTTTGATTTTAATGACGATAAAATATTTGGAGCTCTTGCTCAATATCCAGATGCATTAGGAAGAGTAAAAGACTTAAGAGGTTTTGCGAAAAAATTATCAGAAAATGGTGTTAAGGTTGCAGTAGCTGCAGACATCATGTCTCTAGTTCTTTTAGAGGCTCCTGGTAAAATGGGGGTTGATGTTGTATGTGGATCTACTCAGCGTTTTGGTGTTCCTATGGGTTATGGCGGTCCTCATGCTGCGTATTTCGCTACGAAGGAAGAATTTAAACGTCATATTCCAGGAAGAATAATAGGTGTATCAAGGGATAAAGATGACAATGTAGCATACAGAATGGCGTTACAAACGCGCGAGCAACACATCAAACGAGATAAAGCAACATCCAACATTTGTACAGCTCAGGCGCTATTAGCAGTGATGGCTGGAATGTATGGAGTTTATCATGGACCACATGGACTAAAAGAAATCGCTCAAAACATTCACAACCAAACAGCAACGATTCACAAGTCAATTGAGAGAGCGGGATACAAAGTTTTACACAACGATTATTTTGATACGATTTGGGTGGAAACGCCAGCAGGATTAGACTGTGAAGACATTAAGAAAGTATGTGAGGAACATCATATCAACTTAAGATATGTTGACGGCAATACATTCACCATAAGTGTAGGTGAACGAACAAATAATGATGAGGTAATTGGCTTAGTAGGAGTTCTGGAATTAGCAGCTCATCAAAAATCTCAAGAGGTAACATTCATTTCTTCAGAGGTGAACAAAGAGCTTTCCAGAAAAACTGAGATTTTGTCGCATGAGGTATTCAATAAATACCATTCGGAAACGAAGATGATGCGTTATTTGAAGAAGCTGGAAAATAAAGACCTCTCATTGGTTCACTCAATGATTCCATTGGGTTCATGCACTATGAAACTGAATGCTGCAGCTCAATTGATGCCAATAACTTGGCCTGAATTTGCAAATATTCATCCGTTCGCACCAGTGAGCCAAGCGAGAGGATATCATACAATGTTTAAAGAGCTAGAAAGAGACCTTTGTGAGATCACAGGTTTTCACTCCGTTTCATTGCAACCGAATTCTGGAGCACAGGGAGAGTACGCAGGTTTAATGGTTATTAAAGCGTATCACGAAGCAAATGGTAACCCAGAAAGGAATATTTGTATCATTCCATCATCTGCTCACGGAACCAATCCTGCATCCGCTGTTATGGCAGGATTTAAGGTCGTTGTTACTAAATGCGATGATCATGGAAACATTGATATTGAAGACCTCAAAGAAAAGGTTGAGCAGCACAAAGAAAATCTTGGAGCATTGATGGTAACTTATCCATCCACTCACGGAGTATATGAGCCAGGAATTAAAGAAGTTACAACTATTGTTCATGAAAATGGAGGTCAGGTTTACATGGATGGAGCAAACATGAATGCTCAGGTTGGATTAACTAACCCAGGAAACATTGGAGCAGATGTTTGTCATTTGAACCTTCATAAAACATTTGCGATCCCTCACGGAGGAGGAGGTCCTGGAATGGGTCCAATTGGTGTTGCAGAGCACCTTTCTCCATTCTTACCAGGAAGTGTTGCAATAGAAGGTGTAGGTGGAAAGAACCCTATTCATGGAATCTCTGGAGCCCCTTATGGAAGTGCATTGATACTTTTAATTTCTTACGCTTACATTAAAATGCTTGGTTCTATAGGACTAAGAGAGTCAACAGAGATGGCGATTGTTAACGCGAACTACATTAAGGCAAGGCTGAAAGATCATTACGGAATATTGTACTCAGGAGTAAACAATACTGTGGCTCACGAGATGATCTTAGACTGTCGAGACTTCAAGAAAACTGCAAATGTCGAGGTAGCCGACATGGCAAAGAGACTAATCGATTATGGTTTTCATTCACCAACCGTTTCCTTTCCAGTAGCAGGAACTTTAATGATTGAACCTACTGAATCGGAAGATAAAGAAGAGCTAGATCGTTTTTGTGATGCAATGATTAGCATCAGAAAAGAGATCAAGGAGATCGAAAACGGTTATGTTGATAAAGAAAACAATATTATAAAGAACGCTCCTCATACAGCAGACTGTATAATTAATAAAAACTGGGAGTATAAATATTCACCTCAAGAAGCAGCCTATCCGTTACCTTACTTGGTGAGTAATAAGTTTTGGGTTTCGGTGCGAAGAGTAGACGACGCTTTCGGGGATAGAAATTTAATGTGTTCTTGTCCTGCCGTTTCTTCTTACGAAGCAGAAGAGGGGGAGCAAGCATTAGTTTAATTTGTTTCAAATTATTGATAAAGGGCGGCAGAAATGTTCGCCCTTTTTTTGTGTTCAAGTACAATTTCATATCTTGTGGTTGTGCTACCGAATGAAGTGAATATCAATGCAGATCTGGGCGAAGGGGCAGGTCAAGACGAAAAGTTAATGCCTCTCTTAAACTCATGCAACATTGCTTGTGGAGGACATACCGGAGACGAGCAGTCAATCACTCAAACCATAAGGCTTGCTAAAAAGTTTAACGTTAAAATTGGTGCTCATCCTTCTTATCCTGATCGCAAAAACTTTGGAAGAACAAGACCAGAAATAAGTGAAGAACAATTAAGAAAAAGCTTATCAGAACAGTTAGATCTTTTCTTTACCATTGCCGAAAAAGAAAATGTAGAAGTTCATCACATCAAAGCACATGGAGCTTTATATAACGAATCAGCAAATGATAGGAGAGTAGCAGAATTGCTGTTAAGTACATTATCACAGCGTAGATACAAAACAAGGATTTACACACCTCATAAATCAATGTTACATCAAACTGGAAGCTCAGACTTTTCCTTTTTGTTTGAGGCCTTTATAGATAGGGCATATAATCAGGACTTAACATTGGTGAGCAGAAACATGGAGAATGCGCTTCACACTTCAAAAGAACAGGCTTGGAACCAACTTTATGAAATGCATTTTCTTGAGCAAGTGACAACAGTATCAGGAGTAAAGCGAGCAATTAAGGCAGATACGTTCTGCATTCATGGAGATCATCCCAAGGCTTCTGTTATTTTGGAATATATAAGAGCTCAACTTTTAAAATCCTTTAAAGAATGAAGCCCACAGTTGAAAAATTCGGTGACTTTGGTATACGATTGTACTGGAAGGCTAAAATAGATCTAGATGTTCACTCTTCAATTGTGGCATGGAGCAATCAAATAAAAGAAGAATTAGGAACGCTTATTCAAGACATTACCTTGTCTTACAATGAACTAGCGGTATACCTGAAAGATCCTTTTAAGCAGGCGCTAATCATAGATGAGTTAAAAAAGCAAGAACTAAAGCAGCATTTTCTTATCAACCAAAGTGATTCTAAAAAGGTTTATATTCCAGTATGTTATGAAAACGAGTATTCAATTGATGGTGAATCTTTTTGTAATAGTAAGAACATCTCAAGGAAGGAAATGATAAAACTTCATACTTCAACAGAATATCCTGTTTACTTCCTGGGCTTTCTTCCTGGATTCCCTTACCTGGGTGGTTTAAGCGAAAAACTATTTCATCCAAGAAAATCAACACCAAGAAAGAGCGTCCCGAAAGGAGCGGTTGGAATAGCTGGGGCTCAAACTGGAATTTATCCTTCTAGCTCCCCAGGCGGATGGATCATTATTGGTCAGTCTCCCATGAATCTATTTGACGCAAAAGATCAAAGCGTCACACTTTTAAGACCAGGCGATCTCATTACTTTTTATGAAGTAGATAAAAATAGTTTTGTTGAATTACACAAAAAATTAGAAACCTATACAATGGAAGACTTAAGGAGCTCAAGTCATAACATATATTTAGACAACCATGTTAGAAGTTAAATCGCCAGGTTTATTTACAACAATTCAAGACGAGGGACGATTTGGGTATAGTTCTAAAGGAGTTCCAACATCTGGTGCCATGGATAAATCTTCATATCGATTAGCAAACCACTTGTTGGATAATGATATAAGAACCCCTGTTTTCGAGTTTACTCAAGTAGGACCTACCTTATTTTTTCATGCGAGGTCCAGAGTCGTAATAACAGGAGGCACTTATGAAGTAAGGTTAAATGGTAAAGTCGTGCCGCACCAGCAACCTTTTAGTATTGATCCCGGTAGCGAACTAAAGGTTGGTAAACTTATAGCGGGTAATTATGGCTATTTAGCAATATCTGGAGGATTTTCAGCAAAACGAGTTCTTGGTAGCTTTAGTTATTGCCCAAACCTAAATGAAGAAGCTAAATGCATAAAAGGAATGAAGTTTCTCTTTATTCGTTCTTCCCAAGAATACCCAGATTTGAACGCAAAAGTAACAAAGAGGTCTGTCAAACCTTTGAATGTTATAGATGTTGACGAAGGTCCGGAGTTTCATTTATTGAATAAAAATCATCAACGAATGCTGTTTGAAGCTCATTTTAAAACAAGTAAAAGTAGCAGTAGAATGGCAATTCAACTAGACCACCAACTCGAAGTTAGTTTGCCAGATATATTAACTGTGCCAGTCCAGCCAGGAACAGTACAGTTAACACCCGCAGGAAATCTCATTGTACTTATGAGGGACGCCCAAACGACAGGGGGTTATGCGCGTATTCTTCAGCTTAGCGAGAAAAGTATTGACTTATTGTCCCAATTAAAACCGACCAACGAGTTGAGATTTTCTTGCGATCAGAAAGCAACTTTTAATTTGATATAAGCGTCTTCTTTGAACTGTTAAACACTTTTCTTATTTTGCGTTAAATTGTAAACACTATGTTAAAATCTTTCCTCTCTGTTTTAACTTTGCTTTCTGTCGTGCTTTTGTGCATTAATTCAGGCTGCAAAAAAGAAGAGGCTATTACTCCAATAGAGTCGACTGAAACTGATGAAGGAGTGCAGGTTAACCTCAGTCAATTCCCGCTTGAAAAACTCTCATCATACCAGTTCTTTACAGGTGACATGGCGGACCAACTTCCAAACGAAAGAGTTTACCCATATAAGCCAGCAAGTCAACTATTTACAGATTACGCAAAAAAGAAACGTTTTATTTGGCTTCCACAGGGAGAAAAAGCAACATACACGGCTGACAAGGACTTGTTTTCTATGCCAGTAGGAACAGTATTGATTAAAACATTCTATTATAACAATGTTCAGCCAAATAATGAAACTCGCATTCTTGAGACTAGAGTGATGCTAAAAAAGCAATCCGGTTGGGAGTTTGCTGAATATGTTTGGAATAGCGCTCAAGATGAAGCCACGCTTAAAATGGATGGTGATAATATTAACCTATCCTGGGATCAGGATGGAACTATGAAAACTGCGAACTACCGTATTCCTTCTGAAACAGAGTGTATGATCTGTCATAAGTTTGAAAGCGAACCAATCCCAATAGGAGTAAAGCCGCAAAATCTCAATGTCGACTATGATTATGGAAACGGCCCCGAAAATCAATTGAACTACTTAGTAAATGAAGGCGTTTTAACTGATAACTTGCCAGCAAATATTGTGACCGTGGTTGACTACTTAGACGAGAGTGAACAGTTGGACAAAAGAGTGCGCTCATATTTAGATATTAATTGTGCGCACTGCCATCAAGAAGGAAGTCATTGTTCATACCGTCCATTAAGACTGGCGTTTAGTGAAACTGATCTTGAATCGAACATTGGAGTTTGCGTTGAGCCTGATGAGTTCATCAATACTGCCTTAACCTACATAATCACCCCTAGCAATACAGAGCGATCAGTAATGCACTACAGGTTGAAGTCTACGGATCAAAATGAAATGATGCCACTTTTAGGCCGCTCCATTGTACACGATGAAGGGGTTCAACTGATAGAAGATTATATTAATTCCCTGTTAGATCCATGCTAACGAATAACATTATTTAAGATGAAAAAATCATTATTTATAATTGCATTATCTTCCGTTTTTACGATTACTGCCATAGGTCAGTCCAATTGCAACACTGCAATCGTTATAACGGCAGGTACTCATACAGAAGACACGTTGTTAGGAACAGATGTACCCGTACCAGTTTGCGCTGCCAATGGTACTGGCGCAGATAATGCTGAGTGGTATTCTTACACTCCAACCGATGATTATACAATCAACCTAACTACAGATCTTCCCGTAAATACCGGTATTGACACTCGTGTTCACATTTATACAGGTACGTGTGGTACTTTGGTTTGTTTAGCAGGTGATGATGATAGCGGATCTGGGTTTTTATCTGAGGTAACGTTTAATGTTTTGTCTGGAAACACCTATTATATCGCATTCGATGACAGATGGAGCGCTTCCGGTTTTGATTTTCTTTTGGAAGAAACTCCATATGTTCAACCAATCACTCCTCCGGTCACTTTTAGTCCTGTTTCACTGCCTAATGCACCTTCTGGCGCTGGCTATGGAGTTGTAGATATGAATGGTGATTTCTTAGATGATGTTATTACTCTAGAGTCAGACAAGATACAAATCCATTATCAAAATACAGGGGGGGGGTTCGACTATACTGTAATTAATCACGATACAGTCGAGTTTATGGCAACCTGGAGTATGGCCGCAGCAGATTACGACCGAAACGGATATAATGACATGGTTTATGGAAATGGAGTTGGTGTGAGCTTCATGCGAGCTAATAACGATGGAACCGGTTATCAGGAGGTTTTTACTCCAGAATATGTGTTTTCACAGCGAAGTAACTTTATCGACATTGATAACGATGGAAATTTAGATGCGTTTGTATGTCATGATGTAGATCCAAACGTGTACTACATGAATGATGGGAACGGGAACCTCCAGTATATCCAAGGAGGAATTGGTGACCACCCCCAAGGAGGTAATTATGGTTCTATATGGACAGATTACGACAATGATGGTGATCAAGACCTCTTCTTAGCTAAATGCAGGGGAGGACAATCAACAGCTAAAATAAACGAACTATTTAGGAATGATGGAGGAGGAGTATTTACAGATGTTTCTATTTCATCAAATATGAGAGATTCGGTTCAGACATGGTCAAGTGCTTGGAACGATTATGATAACGATGGCTTTATGGATGCGGTTGTTGGTGCTAGTTCTACAACAGATGGAACGCATAAGTTTATGCGCAACAATGGGGACGGAACATTCACCGATATAACTGCAGGAAGTGGTTGGGATAATCATGGGCCTCTAAGCATAGAACACGTGTCTTTTGATTTCGACAACGACGGGTACACTGATGTTCTTGGAGGTGCAGGAGAAATCATGTTTAACAATGGTGATTTAACATTTACTTCTATTGATTGTAGCATTAATAATGGTCCGATAGGAGACTTAAATGATGACGGTTTTTTAGATGTTCGAGTGGGAAATACTATTTATTTCAGCGACGGTAACGACAATAATTGGCTTAAAGTAAATGTGGAAGGAGTGCAGAGTAATATTAATGGAATAGGCGCTCGTGTAGAAATTTATGGTGATTGGGGCGTACAGATAAGAGACATTAGGAGTGGAACAGGATTCCGTTATATGAGTTCATTGAATGCCCATTTTGGAATAGGAGAAGCAACAGAGATCGATTCTATTATGGTAAAATGGCCTTCAGGTGTTGAGGATGTTATTTATGAACCAGACACAAACTCAACTGTCCTTGTCGTAGAGGGAGAACATACCTTAAATATTGCAGAGAATGATCTGCAAGCACTGCGTGTATTTCCGAATCCAGCAAAAAACGTTCTTAATATTGAAGGCAATTTGTTGAATCAGGCATCAGAGATTTTCGTAACCAATATTCAAGGTAAACGAGTAATGAACATTGCAGCAAACGCTTTGAGTGTTAATATTTCCTCATTGCCAAAAGGAGCATATGTTCTTAACGTAACGAATGGTTCAGGTGAACATTGGAAACGCAGGTTTATTAAACAATAATAAACCATTGCTCTGCTTAAAATAATGGGCTTATTATCCTTAGGATAATACTCATTGATTTTTACTCGAAAATTAAGTTGAAGTATTCCAGTGTAATTATTGCATCCATTTAAATATTTAAGGGTTTTAACCGTGATCGAACCCTTAGTATGAACCTCCTATACCGGGCCCCAATAGAAGTTGGTTCAATTGGGAGTGTGTCGGCAACGAATATAATAAGACTTTTCGAAAGAGTATTATACATGTTCTTTTCCTTCTAAAACAAGTGTGTTTTATTTTAACAGTAACGTATATTAAAAATAAAAACAGGGTAATTCCTATCCGTCAACACTTTAAACTATGCGTGCACAGTGCGGTTGAGCATAAACTTTTGAATTTGGCTTCATCATTGGTATGTGTAATAATTCTCTAAACCCATTCTATATTAGCTTTCTATGCAGTTTCACGCTTAAAAATCCCTTTTAATTTATTATCTTCGCGAGCAATAAAGCAAGGTAAAAACGGAGTATATCTCGAAAAAATTCACATTTATGACGTCAAAATTTTCAAATATTATTTATACAAAAACAGACGAGGCTCCAATGTTAGCCACTCATTCTTTATTGCCTATTATTCGAGCTTTTGGTAGTCAGTGTGACATAGAGGTAGAGACGAGAGACATCTCTTTAGCTAGCAGAATTCTTGCTCAGTTCCCTGAATTGCTTAATGAAAATCAACGCGTAACTAATGACCTTGAAGAACTCGGTGAGCTCGTAAAACAGCCTGAGGCAAACATCATAAAACTGCCGAACATATCAGCATCCGTTCCTCAAATAAAAGGAACTATTAAAGAGCTTCAAGAGCAAGGTTTTCCTTTACCGGATTATCCAGAAGAGCCTCAAAACGAAAGTGAAAAAGAAATAAAGTCAAAATACGATGTCGCGAAAGGTAGTGCTGTAAACCCTGTCTTGCGTGAAGGTAATTCAGACAGAAGAGCGCCTAGAGCTGTTAAAGAATTTGCGAAACAAAACCCTCACAGAATGGGAGCGTGGAGTGCTGACTCTAAAACTCACGTAGCGACGATGGACAAGGGGGACTTTTATCACAATGAAAAGTCTACAACGTTGTCTGCTCCAACGACTGTAAAAATTGAACTTCAAACCAATGGGCAAAAGGAGGTTCTGAAAGACCATTTTGCGCTTCTTGAAGGAGAAGTTATTGATGCGACGGTCATGAGTAAGAAATCTTTGTTAAGCTTTCTTGATACACAAATAAAGGACGCCAAACAAAAAGACATTTTGTTTTCACTTCATATGAAAGCAACAATGATGAAGGTTTCAGACCCTATCATATTTGGTCATGCCGTTAATGTTTACTTTAAATCACTGTTTGAAAAACATGGAGAAACGTTCAATGAGTTAGGGGTAGATGTTAACAATGGTTTTGGAGACTTATTGAGTCGAATTCAATCACTTCCCGAAGCTCAAAAGGCTCAAATTGAGAAAGACATTGAAGCCGCTTTTATCGAAGGACCAGATGTAGCTATGGTAAATTCTGATAAGGGCATTTCTAATTTGCATGTTCCTAGTGATGTAATCATTGATGCTTCTATGCCGGCAATGATTAGAACTTCAGGACAAATGTGGAATAAAGCGGGTAAGCAACAAGATACAAAGGCTGTTATTCCTGACAGTAGCTACGCTGGCGTTTATCAAGAAACAATAGCTTTTTGTAAACAACATGGTGCTTTTGACCCTACTACTATGGGGTCTGTATCTAATGTTGGGTTAATGGCTAAGAAAGCAGAAGAGTATGGATCTCATGATAAAACATTTGAAATCCCATCAAACGGAACGGTTAGGGTAATTGATCAGGCTGGCCATGTGCTTCTAGAACATGATGTAGAAGAAGGAGATATCTGGAGAATGTGTCAAGCAAAGGATGAGCCAATTAAAGACTGGGTAAAACTTGCTGTAAATAGAGCTAAGGCAAGTGGTCAACCAACTATATTTTGGCTTGATAAGAATCGTGCGCATGATGCAGAGTTGATCGCAAAAGTTGAGCTTTATTTGAAAGATTTCGATACGAACGGTTTAGATATACAGATCATGTCCCCTGTTGATGCAACGAAGTATACGTTGATGAGAGTGAAAGAGGGTAAGGACACTATTTCTGTAACGGGTAATGTTTTGAGAGATTATTTAACAGATCTTTTCCCAATTCTTGAGCTTGGAACAAGCGCAAAAATGCTTTCTATCGTTCCGTTAATGAATGGGGGAGGTTTGTTCGAAACAGGTGCTGGAGGATCAGCACCGAAGCACGTCCAGCAACTTGTAGAAGAGAATCACTTGAGATGGGATTCCCTCGGAGAGTTTCTTGCTTTAGCAGTATCATTGGAGCATTTAGCTGAAAGAGCAGAAAAGCCTAAAGCTAAAGTTTTATCAAACTGCTTGGATGAGGCTACCGTTCGATTGTTGATGACAGGTAAGTCTCCTTCTCGAAAAGCCGGAGAACTTGACAATAGAGGAAGTCATTTCTTTTTAGCCTTGTATTGGGCAGAAGAACTATCAAAACAGTCCGCTGATCAAGAACTTAAAGAAATGTTTACTCCAATAGCCGAGGAGTTATTGTTGAATAGAGATAAAATTGTAGAGGAGTTGAATAGCGTTCAAGGCAAACCGGTTGATTTAAATGGTTATTTCAATCCTTCTGAGCAACTTGTTTTTGATGTAATGCGTCCAAGTGAGACATTTAATAGAATCATGGGAAAGCTTCGCAGCTAGACAAGAATATCGAATTTTGAATCCACAATATTTTCTTTTTACTAGAATTAATATTCAATTTTATGCGCTCAATAATTTTGGCAATTGTGTTTTTCACAGGACTTCAGGGTTTTACTCAGGAAGTTCAAGCCTATCAACTCTATACAAAAGAAGGGAAAAAGGTATCCTTTAAAAAACTTGTTAAACAAGGGTTAAAACAAGATGTAATTCTTTTTGGAGAGCTTCACAATAACGCCATTGCTCACTGGCTTCAATTAGAACTAGTTAAGGCGCTGCATGAGAGGGGTTCCATTGCAGTGGGGATGGAGATGTTTGAAGCAGACAACCAGGATGAGATTGATGAATATTTCAACGACAAGGTCGACGTAAAGGCTTTTGATACGCTTGCGAGATTATGGTCGAACTATGCGACAGACTATAAGCCTATAGCGGAGTATTCCAGACAAAATAATATCCCTTTGATAGCTACGAATGTTCCGAGGCGCTTCGCAAGTCTTGTTTACAAAAGAGGGTTTGAAGCACTGGACTCCTTAACTGATGAACAAAAAGGTTGGATAGCACCGTTGCCAATAGAGTACGATCCAACTCTTCCGGGATACCAAGAGATGATGAAAATGATGCCTGGTCATGCCAATGAGAACTTTCCCAAGGCCCAAGCAATAAAGGATGCAACAATGGCTCATTTTATGTTCACCGAAATGAAGAGGACAGGCAATTTATTCCTTCACATAAATGGTGCTTTTCATAGCAATAATTATGATGGGATTAATTGGTACTTAAAAAAGTTAGATGATACAATGAATATTGGGACAATAACTACAGTAACCCAAAAAGACGTTTCTAAACTCACTGAGGAGAATAAAGGTTTGGCAGATTTCATACTAGTAGTGGACGAAGATGTAACCTCAACATATTAATGAATGAAAGATTTACCAAAGTTACAAGAGGGTGATATTGTGCGAATTGTCGCACCTGCTAAAGCAATTGAAAAGGAAAAAGTTGGCTTTGCGAAGAAAGTACTCGAGAACTTTGGATTTGTAGTTCAGGTTAGTGAACATTGTTTGGGAAGAGATGGATATTTTTCCGGTACAATAGCAGAGCGCACTAAAGACCTTCAGGATGCCATTGAAGATTCAAACGTGAAAGCTATCCTATGCGCAAGAGGAGGCTATGGGTGTATACAGATCGTTGATAGAATTAATTGGGCTGGATATATGGAATATCCTAAATGGATGATCGGTTTTAGTGATATAACAGTTTTTCATCAGCACCTATCGCGAATGCAATGCCCTTCTCTTCATGCTAGTATGCCGCTTAATTTTGAAGACAATTCTTCAAGATCGCTTTATACGATTTCAGATGCATTGAAAGGCAATCAACTACACTATAAATGGGAACCAAACCTACTTAACAAAGAGGGTGTAACACATGGCGAATTAATGGGAGGAAACCTCTCTGTAATTTGTGGTTTGATTGGAACCAATGAAATGCCTAGTTACCTCAATAGTATTTTGTTTATTGAAGACGTAGGTGAGCACCTTTATGCAATTGATCGGTATTTATATCAACTTTCGAAGGCTGGGGTTCTTGATCAGATTCGAGGTATGATCCTAGGTGGGTTTACTAGTATGAACGATACAGACCCTCCTTATGGGAAGTCTTTTGAAGAAATTGTAAATTCCCACTTTGAATACAGATCAATTCCTGTTGCATTTGATTTTCCTGCTGGTCATCAAGATGATAACTGTGCATTAATCCTTGGGCAAAGAGCTATTCTATCAGTAGAGACCGATGAGGTTACGCTTAAAATCTAAATTAGTTCTCTTTTGAGTAATGTTGTGAGTTCCTCAAAGGAAGATTGAACAAGAGTATGCCATACCTTAATCTTTTCTTTCAGCAGATACTGCTCTGTTGTCTTTCCCCAAGCAACGACTTTTTGATTATCGGAAATTGAATTACTTAATAGATAAGCTTCTGCATTAGACGGACTAGTGAGGACGATGATTTCAGGTTTTTCACTGAGTATTTTAGGATCTAAATCTGTATTATATATGACAAGGTCAAGGACTTGATCTTTCGAAAGCGATTGTTGCATTGAACGATTCGAGCGACTCGATTGAGGAAATAGAACCCTTTTATCTTTAACGATCTTAGAGAAAGACTTTGAAATCTCTTTGGGTCTCCCGCTATTAACTGCTTGGAAGTGAATAGGAACATTTCTGCCCTCTAGCACCTCACTTGTTGCACGTCCTATGCTAGCTACAATCTTGTCTTTTTCAATCTTGCAATGATTGAGAAAGAACTCTACTGATCGTGGACTTGAGAAGAATACAATATCATAATCAGAGGCTTTGGGGCACTCAAAAGATTCACCAACGAATCGAATCATAGGCGTGTCGACAAGTTCGATATTACGATCACTAAGAAAGTCTAGCAAAGGTTGATAGAAAACTTTCTTTGAGATAAAAAGCATTTTATAACCGCTTAAGTTCTTGCACTATTGTCGATGCTATGGAAAGGTCTTCTGTTGCCTTGTACTCTTTGAAAATTGCACCATTCTCCCAGGTATTCGCGAATGCTACATGAACATCATTATCAGGAGTACAATATACACCTAGAGGCATTTGACATCCACCCTGAAGCTGTTTGAGTACTGCTCTTTCAACTCCAATTTGATGCTTCACGGCGTCATCATTGATATCGGCTAGAATAGCACCCAGTTCTTCATCTTCTTCACGTATTTGTAAACCTAGAACTCCTTGCGATGGAGCAGGTACAAAAACCGTTGGGTCCAGCGTTGTAGTTACAAGATCTGAAAGGTCTAGTTTTAATCTTTTTACTCCTGCTAATGCAAGGACTATGGCATCGTATTGCTTTTCACGTAACTTATTTATGCGGGTTGGTACGTTTCCACGAAGATCTTTTATCGTTAAATCATCACGGAAGGTAATAAGTTGTGACTTTCTTCTGGCTGATGAGGTTCCAATAACGGGGTTTTTTTTAATACCAAGCGGTTGATTTTCGTCTACAGAATCTTTTCTGATGAGCAATAATTCGGCTGGGTTTTCACGTTTTGAAACAGCAGCGATTACTAAACCCTCTGGTGATGATGTCTCAAGGTCTTTATGAGAGTGAACAGCAAGGTCAATTGATTTATCAAGCAATGCGGCCTCAATCTCTTTGGTAAAGAAACCTTTACCCTCCATTTTGTCAAAACTAAGGTGCTGAATTCGATCTCCTTGAGTTGAAATCACTTTTATAGTAGATTCATGCCCAGCTTTAGCAAGTTGGTCTTTTACATGATTTGCTTGCCATAGAGCAAGATCACTTCCTCGTGAACCGATAATTATTTTTCTCATTTTTTCAGTAAAATTTCTTTCGCCATTTTCATTGGCATGCTGATGTACTTCTTTTCCATGTAGTCAATAATACGCTCCATGGTTTCTCGAGAGTTATCATCCAGTGCATCCAGCTCTTTCGCAAATACTTGTTCGAGTGCCGCGCTTTTAATTTCTTTAATCTTTTCAGGAACTTCCCTCATGGCCAACTCTACTTGGCGCTCCTGGAATAGTGATTTATACTCTTCAACGGCTTCTTGAATTATCTCTTCAACATGGATTATCTCTCTAGCTCTTTTATCAAGATTCTTTGAAGAGATCTTTTGAAGGAAGTCAACAGATATGTAGTCAATTACGTGATGATTAACTACATTCTTATGAATATCGTTTGGAATAGCAAGATCAATAATAATTTTCGATGATTCATCGCCTTGTAAAAGCTGTGTGTATATTTCCTCATCGATGATGCTTTGATCGGCTCCAGTACATGTTATGATAACATCAAAACCTTTAGCATAAGAAGACAAATCTTGAAGTGGGTGAGCTGTGCCGTTGAGTTGTTCAGCTAACTGCTCCGCCTTACTTAAAGTTCGGTTGAAGACCGCAAAATTCGTAAAGCCATGCTTCTTCAGAAAACGAGTCATATTGGTGTTGGTCACCCCTGCACCAACCACTAAAAAGCGAGCTTCCAGCGGAACATCTTTGCCTTTCAAAGTGTGGTAAGCTAATGAAACCACTGACACGGGTCGTTGAGCAATATTTGTTTCCGTATAAACTCTTTTTGCAGTTTCTATTGTGAAACGAATTAACAAACGAATTCCATCACCTGTTATTTCATATGCCTTGCAGGCCTGAAATGATTTTCTTACTTGGGTTATGATCTCGCGCTCTCCTATGATCATTGAGTCAACAGATGAGGTAACTTTAATTAAGTGTTCAATTGCAGATGCACCTCTATAAATCTCTACATTATTAGCAAAGAGCGCTACTTTATTTTCATCATAGTTTGGAAATAGAAAGGAGATAATGTCACCAACCTTAACTTCGTTAACCGTATCGGATGAACGAATAATGAACTCAACGCGATTACAGGTAGAAATATACATGAGTTCGTCGAACCCAAATGCATCTTTCAGCCCTCGCAATCGATCTCTTTGATCATCAGGTGCAATGTGCAACCACCCAATCTGATTCACCTCTAATTGGCGGTGCGTAAAAGCTAGTATGTGAAAATCTTCCACTAAAAATTTCTTTCCTTCTCCTACAAAATTCGTCAAAACCCGCGTACTTATTGTCATAGTATTGTCAGATCCAAATTATTTAGAACTGTTTTAAAAAAACAATAAATTGTCGGGTTGACAGAACAATCAAAAACTACATAAAAAAAGCCCACACGAAGTGGACTTTTAAAGTATTGTTTAACAGAGCTAGTAAAGCTCTTCTTTTAATGCGGTTCTGTATTCTTTAATCTCTTCTCGATTGATTTTGTGATCCGATTTAAGCATTAAATTTAACAAGAACAATAAGTTGTCTTTGTCTTCAATTTCAACTGGAAACTCTCCCCCTTCTTCATCTTCTTCCCACTGCGCTTGAACGTCGTATGCATCATTTTCAGTTAGGTACTCGTATGAAAGTCGTGTAACTTTCGCCAATAATGGATCTTCCTCCTTAAGGGCAAATTCACGCAATTCTTTGAGTTCGTCAATGAGCTTATTAGCCTGTACGCCTTCTTTTTCAACTAAAGCGATGACTTTTTCGACTTGTTTATTTGCTGCACCAGTTTTCATTAATTCTCGGATTTTGTTACTCACAAAAGTAATACCTTCATTTGATTTTTGGTATGTTATTGGAGAGAAAATAATTCATTTTTATTGTTGCCTAGAATAGTAATTTGTTGTTTTCTCCTTTATATCGTTTTGAGATAATCGTTTGATAGTTTGTTACCAGATTAAATCGCGGACTCTTCTGCGTATTTATTAGCCTGCTCTAAATCTCCTTGTACTTCATTAACTAGTGCCAAATTATACAAGGTTCTGCCTCGAACACGATCGGATTTTGCATTAAGGCCCATTTCAAGTTGCTCTTCTCAGGATTTTTCTTCCTCTATTGTAAATAGTTCTACTAACCTAAACCCAATTGAGGTATATTAACGCATCTGCTTCATAACCGAACTGAAACCTTAAGGCTTTGAAATACTCGGTTTATCTTTTCGAATCAATTATAATGTTTATCAAAAAAGTCAATCCCATTGTTGGAATATTATACTGATTAAGCAAAAAGTAATCCGAAATCCTAGGTTAAAATTTGTATGTTTGATTTGAAATGAAGCTACACGTAATATCTTTTGATGTTCCTTGGCCCGCTAATTATGGTGGTGTAATAGACGTTTATAATCGACTTGAAGCTTTAAATGAATATGATTTTAAGGTAATTTTACATGCGTTTGACTACGGGAGAGGTGAACAGAGCAAACTCTCAAAACTATGCTCAGAAGTTCATTATTACAAAAGAAAGAACAGGGCGATCGGGCTGCTAAAGAAGGATCCGATGATCATCTCCACAAGATACTCAAAGGAACTTTTACAAAGATTGCAAGAAGATGATTTTCCAATTCTTTTTGAAGGGCAACACACTACCGCTTTTTTAGACCATCCCTCCCTTAAAAATCGAAAAAAACTTGTGAGACTGCATAACGTAGAGCATGAATATTATTCAGGCTTAATCAATGGAACAACAGGCAGTGGTAAAACAATTTATTTTAAACGGGAAGCTGAAAAACTAAAACAGCATGAGCAAATATTAAATCATGCAGACCAGCTTTTGTGTATCACTGAGAAAGATACTGAGTACTATCAAAATAAGTTTGGAAACGCGACTTACTTGCCTGTTGCAATAAGATGTGAAGAGAAGAAAACACATAATTCGTTTGAGCAGCCTTATTTTTTATACCATGGTAATTTAAGTGTTGAAGAGAACATAAGTGCTGTAAAATGGCTATTGGAAAATGTTTGTCAGGATGTTGTGCAAGACTTTATTTTTGCTGGGAAAGATCCTTCAAGACAATTGGAAGTGTTGATAGCTAAACACCCTAATGTTTCATTGATCGAAAACCCTTCACAGGAACTGATGCAAAAGTTAATCATTAGTGCTTTAGCTCATGTTTTTTATACAAACCAGGCCACTGGAATTAAAATTAAATTACTTAACGCATTGTGTACTGGGCGTCCAATATTTTGTAATTCGCACATGGTTGAAGGAACAGGCCTGGATAAGGCATGTATAGTAAATGATGACCCAAAGTTATATGTAGCCGCGTTAAAACAATATATTAATGGAGCGTTGAAGGGCGATGTTTTTAATCCAAAAGATCTTTTGGATATCTTCAGTTATAATGGTCATGTGAATAAGTTAAAGACGTTTTTACAATAAGTTAGCATTCAGCATAGAGCATACCGTGTTTTTTGGCAGTATTATTCCCATATTTGTATTCGCAATTTGAAGTAGTATGGATTTTTGGATAAAAGCAGCACAGCTTATTTTGTCTTTAGCGATATTAATCACGCTCCATGAGTTTGGTCATTACATCGCTGCAAGAGCATTTAAAATTAGAGTAGAAAAATTTTACCTCTTTTTCGACCCTTGGTTTTCTTTATTAAAAAAGAAAATAGGAGATACTGAATGGGGTATTGGATGGTTACCATTAGGGGGTTATGTGAAAATCGCTGGTATGGTTGATGAATCTATGGATAAGGAGCAAATGGCTCAGCCCCCAAAACCCGACGAGTTTAGATCAAAACCCGCTTGGCAAAGATTAATTGTTATGATTGCTGGTGTAACGGTAAACGTTATTCTTGGTTTCTTCATATACATTGTCGTTGTTGCAGCTTGGGGGGATTATGCAGAGGAAAATGATACACTAAAATATGGCTTGGCCGTTAATCCATATTTTACAGAAATAGAGTCAGGTGTTGAAGATGGAGACCTCATCACAGCTATTGATGGAGAAAAGGTAGAAGATGTAAATGCCATCAATATTCAAATTTTCCTAAGAGGGGCAAGAGAATTGACAGTTCAAAAACCTGATGGAACATCAAAAACGGTAATATTAGAGGAGAATATTAACGATGCAATGTGGCAGAAAGGAGCCGTTATGGCCTTTTCTGAGCGTAAACATACCGTTATTGATTCAGTGATGGCAGGTTCCCCGGCAGAAAGAGGGGGGTTGTTGAAAGGAGATAGTATTGTTTCGGTCAACGGAAAAAGCACGCCTTATTTTCATGAGTTTCAATATTCCTTGATAAAACAGGAAGAGAAAGACTCTGTAGAATTTGAATTAGGAGTATACAGGTCTGGAGAACTCAAAATGCTTGATGTTTATGGTACTTGGAGTTCTGACGCTAATTTGTACACGTTTGGTTTTGGGGTTAAGACTCCAGATTGGTACAGTTTGACACACAACACCTACTCCTTTGGTGAATCTATTTCGCGAGGCATAGAAAAAGCAGGTTGGACAATGCATGATTATGCTGCACAGCTGCCGTTGATTTTTACTTCAAAAGGAGCAGAAAGTCTAGGAGGATTTGGTGCAATAGGAAACTTGTTCCCACCAGCTTGGGATTGGAAAGTGTTTTGGGCAAACACGGCCTTTATATCTTTAGTATTAGCAATCATGAATATTTTACCTATTCCTGCTTTAGATGGTGGTCACATAGTATTCTTGCTTTATGAGATGATTACTGGTAAAGAAGCGCCACAAAAAGTACTTGAATATGCGCAACTAGTTGGGTTTATTCTATTGATTTCACTATTCGTATATGCAAACGGAAATGATGTATATCGTGCATTTTTCGAATAACACTTTCACCACTCAGCATTGAAATATGCGGTTGAAAGAAGAATAGAACCTAAAAAGAAATTGTAAGATGTTTTCGGCATCAATATTGTATATTTGAGAAGCAAATAAAAAAGACAACTATGAAAATATTATCACTTCTGACAACACTTGTTTTATCGATTGGGCTTATGGCTCAAGAAGCGACTATCAAGTATGAACTTACAATGGAGTCGGATGACCCTCAGGTACAATCTCAAATGGCCATGATGGCGAATTCTAGCATGACTATGTTCATGAAAGGAAAAATGTTCCGTCAAGAGACGAATATGGGTAATGGCCTCATGATTACTACAACGATTGTAGATGGGGAACAGGAAAAAGGAATTGTACTGATGGAGGGGATGATGGGAAAAATTGCTTCTCCATTTGATTCAGATGAACGAAAAGATGAAGAGGAGGCTAATGAAGCTGATGTCGATATAGAGTTTACTGATGAAACTAAGGAGATCCTTGGATTTGATTGCAGAAAAGCAATTATATATGATGGGGAAGGCAATGAAGCGACATACTGGTATACTGAAGAGGTTGCCTTACCTGATACCGAACAAAAATATATCAATCAAAAAATTCCTGGAATGCCATTGGAGTTTTCTGTAGAGCAATCTCAATTTAAGATGGTATTTAAGGCTGTTGAATATGATGATAGAGTGAAAAACGCTAAGGAGATTTTTAATACAAATATTCCAGATGGCTACACTGAAAAATCAATGGAAGAAATTCAGCAAATGTCAGGAGGACAATAATACTATTTAGACATGAATAAATTAATCATTACAGCTGCAGTCTTTGTTACTGCAGTTTTGTCAGTTTTTGGCCAAAAGACGAGTGGTCAAGTTTCATATGATGTTTTTGTTTCTACCGATGACCCTCAAGCACAAAGCTACGTTTCAAATATGGAAGGAAGCATCCTAGAATTATATTTCCATGAAGGAAAGATAAAATCAGAGCTTTTCATGGGTGAGCTT
>CBFHXS010000034.1:14147-21903 GCA_965659845.1 Brumimicrobium sp. | reverse complement strand
TGATTGAAAGGAGTAACTTGAATGCTTTCCCAGGATAAGTTTACTCATTATAAAAAAGTGAAAGTACTCATTCATGAAATAGTTATAGCCGAGACTAAAACTACTCACAGGGTTAACAGCCATTCGGTCGTTAGAGGATTGTTCGGATAGCATGGTAAATGAAATTCCTGGCTGAAGACCTACAAAAAGATCCGAAGGACCATCTTTCAATAGGTGCCAATTGAAACCGGCGAATATAGAATTGTTATATCGGAACACTTCATTGCCACTGAGGTCTCCAAGATAAAAGGAGCCTTCACCAACTAAAGATATTTTCTCACTGGTATATCCTTCAAGTATCCCATGGAAGTAAAACGGTTGATTCTTATCGTCAAGAAGACTAGCCGGAGAAATAGTAAGCGTTCCTTTTATTAAACCAGATCTATTCATTTCTTGACCTCTGACAATTGTGGAAGCCAAAACCATTAAGAATATTATTTTCTTCCCCATAATTGGCCAATTTTATAATTAATACTGAGAGTTGTTAAGAGATGTCCTTCGAGTCCACTGTGTGAATGATCGTGAAACTCAACCTCTGTTACTCCGTTATGAGAATGTGTATGTGCTTCTATTTCTGGTGTGAAATGAATCATATATAGAGATGAAAGACTAAGGTCTAATCGTTCTGTAAGATTGATATGAAAACCTATACCTGCTTGAACTGCTGAGCCCCATCTATCTCTAGAATTTTCAGGGTTTGAAACTGCAATCTTTTGATTGTAGTCAAAACAATGTCCTGCTGATACATACGGCTGAATTCTTTTCGGATAAGCCCTGTCTTTCAGTGGGTAGAATAGAACTGACCAACCAATGTGCGCATAATTACTATTAATATCTTGATCTCCTACAGAAATATAATCTGCAAACCACTCTGTATTGATTCGATCTGTCAATTGAATTCTGAAATGACCTCCCGCGCCAACTCCGTTCCCATCATGACTAAATGAGTTATAAGTTGACCGAACTCCTAAAGAGAACATGCCATTAGTGGGAAGTTGAGCGAAAATAAAACCAGGTAAAAAAAGGCATACTATGAAAAGAGTTCGCATGTTATTAAAATGAAGGGGTTCGTATATTAAACGCTTCTTATGTCAAAATAGTATTTATAAAGACAGAACTAAAGTAATTTAATAACTCCAAATAATGAAATCTGTTTCTATATTACTCAATCTCATTGTTGGTCGTTGAAACCCTTTGCTTAACTCGTAAACCTCTTCTTGTAACGTTTTTCTCAACTCTGATATTCTTACCTTTTCATCTTTGTTCTCATCTGCTCCTTTGTTTGCTAGACTGTTTAATAGACAATAAGTAAACAAGCCATTGTTCCATGCACTACTTTCAAAAGCGAATTCCACTCCACCTGCACTTGATATAATTGTTGTGCCCGTTCCTTTGCGCAAATCCGTAAATAGAGCCTTACTCATTTCGGATGCAGATCTTTTTGATGTTTTAGAAAGCTCATCTGATCTACTACCAACAGATCTAAATTGGATGTTTTCGACGTTAGCAGTAACTGTTTCTACTTCATTTAATTCATCTTTGTCAAATTCACCACTATGACAGGTGTCCATTAATAATAACTTTTTGTGGCTTTTTACCAGATCTAAAATTTCTTCTAATTCAGAAAATGAGATTCCTTTTAGCTCAGGTTGTTTAAAATCTATATCATGAGTTGCATAGATATAGTTATAGTCCTTATCGAGGACACCATGTCCGGCGATGAAAAAGATGACAACATCATTAACTGTAGCACATTGAACACAAGCTTTTATAGAGTCTAGTGATTTTTTATTCACCTGTTCATTAACGAATTGTAGTCTTTTTATTTCATTATAATTCTTAGATCCTGCAAAAAACGTATTTATATCGTTAGCATCTTTTGCAGCAAATTTCAAATTATAGTTTTCATCTTCGTATTTCGAAACACCTAAGGATATCACATATAGATTACTTTTCTGAGCTTGACTAGAGTAGTCTATATATTCAAAAGAACTCAATGATCTAGCCCCATCTTTATTTTCGATGTTAGTAGATATTTTGTTCATCCCATTAGCAAGTGGAACCTGCAGAACTGTATCTATAGTTTTTGACTGGGTCACTTTTAGTCCATCTCTACCAAAAACGGGTACATCGTTATTGTAAATATTAAGTTTCTTAAGTTTTACATTTTCATCTGTTGCGCAAATTCTCACGTAGCAAATATTCTTCACTCTTTTTGTATCTGTAATTTTTAATTCAGGTGCCTCAAAATCATCACCTAGATCAGCCAATGAGTACCCCATTTTATTTAATCTTTTCTCGTACGCTTTTTTGTAAAGTGGAATGTATTCTTCGTATCCCATATCAAGTTCATCTAAAATAATGTCTGGTCTATTATATTTTAAATCAAACTGTTCAAATGGGAAAAATTGAGCATCTTTATCTTGTCCTTTGTTCAAATGAAATCCTACTTGTCGAGCACCCTTTAACGAAGAAGTGAAATAACCATCATTATTCCAAATCACCCACTCGCCCTCTTCATTGATGTAAATAGATACAAGAGGATAGATGGTATTTAGTCTAAAATCGTAATATTTTTTTTCTAATAATTGTTTGGGATAATCTATCTTTTCGAATACGTCTATGGCCTCACTCCAAGCTTCATAGGTTTTTATTCCTGTAATATCTAATATGTTAGCTTGTTTGAATAGTTGTTTAAATGGGTCCCATATTTCCATTCGTTTATAATACTCTTCTATCGTATATGGAGGGTAGTCATTTTCTAACTTTCCAATTTCAGATAGATCCCATATTCTAATGGTTTGATCTGCTGAACAAGTGATCATTCGAGAGGTGTCTTTGTTGAAGCCAATCGACCAAATATCACTTTCATGACCTACAAAATTAGATATTGGGAAGCCCATTGTATTGAAAGCTTCTAAAACACCTTGACTACCTCCGGAAAGAATATAGTCCTCAGGTGTAAGGCTGAAGCAGTTGTGTCTATCACCAAACCACCATTCTCGAGTAATTGTATCAAAACGAATTCCATTTTTGTCAATGTACAAGTCTTTGTTTTGATATACTCCGTCACCTTCATTCACGGTGCTTATTTTATAAGTGGATGACGAATGATAAGCACGTGGAAAAGTTTCATCGGAGCTAAGTGATTCGTTCTCTTTAAAAAATAGGTTAAACCCTTCGCTGAAGTTAGATAATCCATATCGTTTATTCCATTCAGCTGCAAGTGCTAAATGCTCTTTGTTTACAGCAACTCCGTAGAAGGACCTCCCGTTTCCGTGGAGGTTCAAGACATTTTTTACTGAATTATTTTCGATTTTCCATGTTCGAACTTCCTCCCTTTCACCTCCAGATGTAATGAACTCGTTGTCATTGATCAACTTACCCGCTAGTACGGCGTTCTTATGACCTTCTAGTTTATACTTTGTATTCCATTTTCTTCCGTTGCGTTCTAGAACACTGCATACATTACTCCCTCCTGTACCTACGTTCCCGTGAAAGAGAAGATCTCCAGTTTGGTTATATTCTAAAAAGCCTGGATGAAAATCTAATTCAATGCTATTGATCAACTTGAGTTTAAAATCAAAAAAGTATAGTTTCTTGTCTGCACTTATCACTACTTCTTGTTTTATGGGACAAATTGCCATAGACGCATTAATATTCTTGAGGATCTTTTTATAATCTTTTGTGTTGTTAGCTTTTGGTCTTGAATTTGATTCGGATATATCCCACAATGCTAAGTTTCCCAGTTCATCAACAGAGAAAATATAATTTCCTTTTGCCGATGCTTCGTATAATGCCTCTCCATAGTTTTTTGAGTGAAATTTTAGATCTAGAGCTAAAGACTTCGTGGATAGGTCCCAAACAAAAATCGAGCTTGATTGATCAGCTGCCATGATCTCCTTTCCATTATTCAGAAAAGCGATTTCAACGGGAATATTTTCTAGTCCTTTGAATACATGTTCAAGTCTTCCAGACTCAATATTGTATAACCGTATATCTCCTAGAATTTCAGTTTCATCGTCCTTACCAAACCATCCACCGACTGCAATGAATTTATCATCTGGAGAAATAGCGATTTCGTATACCATACCCTCAGCTCCATACCCAATTTGTCCACGAAATTCTTGAATGACTTTACCGTTAGTTAAGTCCCATTGTTTTATGCTTTTGTCAAAACTAGCGGTGAATGCATATCTACCATCATGCGAAACCTCTAGGTCTCGTATTAAGGCCATGTGCCCACCTGGATTTATACGAATTTCTGGAGTTTGAGAATAACCAAACTGACAAATGTATAGGAAAAGTAGTAATAAACGCATTGAATCATTTCTGTCTAAAATACTGATTATCTGAATTAAATCAGATGAAATGAATTAGAACAGATAAAGATTTAGGTAATATTACGGAGAAGTGTAAATCAGGATTAACTAAAATCTTCTTTAAAACATTGGTATGCAATTTTTGCACTATTCAATGCCAAAGGTATTCCTCCTCCAGGGTGAACGGTCACACCGACGAAGTACAAACCTTTCAATTCTTTGCTAAAGTTTGCATGTCGATAGAATGCAGCATAGTTATTATTCGATGAGTTTCCATAAATGGATCCCATGGCTCCTGAATATTTTTCTTGGATAAAAGGAGGATCCATGACGAATTCTTCTTCGATCAATTCTTCAATATTTGTACCTAATTCTTTTGATAGTCTTTCAATAATTGAGGCTTTACATTGCTTTCTGTATTCGACCCAATCTTGTCCTGTATTTATTGGGCAATTGATCATAGTGAACCAATTCTCTTTACCTTCCGGAGCATCCTCTACTTTTTCTTTACTCGTAATGTGGATATAAATTGAAGGATCATTGTATAATGTCTTTAGTTCAAATAACGCTTTGAATTCGGCCTTATAATCTTCAGCAAAAAACATGTTGTGGACCCCAAGCTGAGGAAATTGCTTTTTTACTCCCCAATAAAAAACCATAGCTGAACTAGACCTTTCCTGATCTAATATCTTTTCTGGATGCTTTTTCAGGTCCTTAAGCAAGTTTTTATAAGTAAATAAAACATCCATATTACTTACGACGATATCAAAATCATAACTTCCTTTTGATGTTTCGAGACCTGATATCGCTTCACTGTTGTGGTTGATCTTCTTTACCTTTTCATTGAAATTAAATTTGGCACCTTGACTTACTGCAAGTTCATGAAGAGAGCGAGCGATCTGAACCATTCCATTCTTAGGTAAATAAACGCCTTCATTGATCTCAAGATGTTGAATCATGTTTAGCATCGCAGGAGCCTTGAATGGACTTGAACCATTATAGGTGGCATACCGATTGAATAGCTGAACAGTCTTAGGGTTTTTGAATATACCAGCATTTTCTTCGTGCATGGTTTTGCTCAATTTATACCTAGGAATTCGAGCAAGTGCTTTGAACAGTTTGCCATTCATTAGGTGTCTCCAGCGGTGGAGACTTGTCTCTATGAATAGTGGAGCAATGGACTTATAATTTTTGCCACATTTATCCAGATACTTTTTGATTACATCTTTATTTTCTCCTAGCTCACTAGATAAAGTAGAAGAGAGCTCTTCTCTATCAGCGCTTAAAGAAAACCGCGTACCATCTTTGTAAAAATATCGAAAAGATTCTTCGAGTTTTGTAAACTCAAATGATGAGAAGTCCTTTCCGCAAAGTTCGTAAAGCTCACGAACGTATTCAGGACCAGTGAAAACTGATGGCCCCATATCCCATCTGTAATCTCCAAGCGTAAGACTATTTATCTTACCTCCTGGATGATCATTAGACTCAAAAACTGTGACTTCATGACCTGCATTTGCAAAACGAATAGCACTACCTAATCCTCCAACTCCTGCACCAATAATACCAACTTTCATCTACGGTCTTTTTTAACTACGACCGTGACACTGCTTGTATTTTTTACCACTTCCACAAGGGCACGGATCGTTACGGTTTATCTTTTTGTCTGCAACAACAGGTTGCTGCTTAGGCTGACTTTGACGCTGTGATTGAGACATTGCTTCATCATAACCTTGACTTCCTTCAAACTGCGGAGTATTGGCAGTTACACTTTGATTCACTTGTGCCTGAGCATAGTTATCATTTTGTTGCGCGGCCTTATTCTGAACTGATGCAGCATCGGGTTGAATAGGAATAGAACCTTTCACTAAAAATTCTACAGTTTCCACATTCAATCGATCAAGCATAGCTCTGAAAAGCTCAAATGACTCCAACTTGTAAACCAATAGTGGGTCTTTTTGTTCGTGACGCGCTTGTTGAACTGATTGTTTCAAATCATCCATTTCACGTAAATGCTCTTTCCACTCATTGTCAATCAAACCAAGAACCATGGCTTTCTCAAATGACTTAATTATTGAAGTACCTTTAGAGTCAAATCCCTCTTGAATTGTCGTGGAAACTTCAATAGCTTTATTTCCATCTGTGAGAGGAACTCGTATGTGCCTAGATCTATTTTCCGGATTTTCGTAATGTTGCTTAACATTTTCATAAACAAGCGTAGCGAGCTTTTGATTTTTCTCATCGTATCGATCAAGAGCAGCATTGTAAACCTTTTCAATCAACTCATTACTTTGAATTTTCCCGAAATCATCCTGTTTAACAGGGGATTGAATCCCTACAACTCTCAATAATTCAAGCTCGAATTCCTTGAAATCATCCTTTCCATCGTATTTGCTAGCTATAACCTCAATTGTGTCGTAGAACATGTTCGCAATATCAAGATCTAGTCGATCACCATACAATGCATTTTTACGTTTTCGATAGATTGCTTTACGTTGAGCATTCATAACATCATCGTATTCAAGAAGATGTTTACGATTACCAAAGTTATTCTCTTCTACTTTCTTTTGTGCTCTTTCGATTGATTTAGAAATCATTCTGTGCTGAATCACTTCACCTTCTTTAAGTCCCATTCGGTCCATCAACTTGGCAATTCTTTCAGAACCAAATTTACGCATCAAATCATCCTCGAGAGAAACGAAGAACTGAGAAGATCCAGGATCTCCTTGTCGTCCTGCACGACCTCTCAACTGTCTGTCGACACGTCGAGAATCATGACGTTCTGTACCAACGATTGCAAGACCACCGACTTCTTTAACTCCTTCTTGAAGTTTAATATCAGTACCACGACCCGCCATGTTCGTTGCGATTGTCACAGCGCCTTTGGCACCAGCATCAGCAACAATCTCGGATTCCTTTTGGTGTTGTTTTGCATTCAGTACATTATGTTTAATTCCTTTCATCTGGAGCATACGACTCAACAATTCAGAAATTTCTACCGTTGTAGTACCAACAAGAACAGGCCTTCCTTTTTCAACTAGATCCGCAACCTCTTCAATTACTGCCGTGTACTTTTCACGAGCAGTCTTGTAGACCATATCGTCCATATCTTTACGAGCGATAGGTCTATTTGTAGGAATAACAACAACATCTAATTCGTAAATATCCCAAAATTCTTTTGCCTCAGTTTCTGCAGTACCTGTCATACCCGCAAGTTTGTGGTACATACGGAAATAATTCTGTAGCGAAATACTTGCATACGTTTGTGTTGCAGCCTCAACTTTTACATCTTCTTTCGCTTCAATAGCTTGGTGCAGACCATCAGAATAACGACGTCCTTCCATGATACGACCTGTAGATTCATCAACAATCTTGATCTTACCATCCATAATGACGTA
>CBFHXS010000034.1:0-14053 GCA_965659845.1 Brumimicrobium sp. | reverse complement strand
ACGTATTCCACTTCTTTCTCGAAAAGTGTATATGCTTTTAGCAATTGATTGATGCTATGAATTCTTTCAGACTTAACAGAGTAATCACGTATTAGAGCATTCTTTTGTTCTGCTAAAACTTCTGGAGCGAGACCTTGTTTTTCTAATTCAGCGAGTTCAACTCCAATATCTGGTAATATATAGAAGGTTGGATCATTTGCTCCAGAAAGAAGGTCGATTCCTTGATCAGTTAAATCAATTGTATTGTTCTTTTCATCGATTGTGAAGTATAGCTCTTTATCAATGATTGGCATTTGCTTGTTTTGCTCTGCCATATAGAAGTTCTCTGTCTTTTGAAGATGTGCCTTTACTCCAGGTTCAGATAAGAATTTGATCAATGCTTTATTTTTTGGCAGACCTCTGTATGCACGAAGTAATTTCTTTCCTCCTTCTTCTAATCTTTTCTTTTGTTCTTTTTTATCGTCGAGTGGTTCATTGATTACACTCAGTTCTTTTTTCGCTTCAGCAAGAACCTTGTTTATTAACGTTCGTTGTGCACTCACTACTTTCTCTACCATCGGTTTCAACCCAACGTATTCTTGTTGGTCACCTTTTGGAGTAGGTCCGGAGATAATCAATGGAGTACGAGCATCATCAATCAATACAGAATCGACCTCATCAATAATTGCATAGTGATGTTTCTTCTGAACGAGACTGTTAATGTCACTGGACATGTTATCTCTTAAGTAGTCAAAACCAAATTCGTTATTCGTACCAAAAGTTATGTTGGCCTTGTATGCTTTTCTTCTTTCTTCAGAATTAGGCTTGTGCTTATCTATACAGTCTACAGATAAACCATGGAATTGATAAAGAGGTCCCATCCATTCGCTATCACGTCGAGCTAGATAGTCGTTTACAGTTACAAGGTGAACCCCTTTTCCTGCGATTGCATTCAAATATACTGGAAGTGTTGCAACAAGTGTTTTTCCTTCACCGGTCTGCATCTCTGCAATATTACCTCTATGGAGTACAGCGCCCCCCATGATTTGAACATCGTAGTGAATCATAACCCATTCCATTTTCGCACCTGCAGCGCTCCATTGGTTCTTCCAGATAGCTTTGTCACCATCGATTTCCAGACCATCATGTCTTCCAGCTAGTTCTCGATCGAAGTCAGTTGCGGTAACAACCATCTTTCCTCTTTCAGCCCATCTTCTTGCTGTTTCTTTTACTGTTGCAAAAGCATCAGGCAAAATTTCCTCTAAAACTTTTTCGATTTCATCATCGGATTTTTCCTTCAACTTATCGATCTTTTCAAAAATATCTTCTTTATTCAGAACAGGTGTTTCAGGGTCATTTGCTTTGGCTTCCAACTCCTCAATTTCTTTTTCAATCCCAGCGGTTTGCTCCTGAATTTTCTTTTGAAATTCGAATGTTCTATTTCTTAACTCATCATCAGAAATAGATGATAGAGATTTATAAATTTCGTTGACTTTATCTATGATTGGTTGATATTCTTTTCTGTCTTTATCAGACTTATCACCAAGTATTTTCTTTAAGATTCCTCCTATCATGTTAAGATCTATTAATTGCCACCAAAAATAAGGTTAATCCCGAAAGATGATGCAATGATTTTAGGATAATTTCTAGAACATATTCCGTTCCAAAGCATAGTGACTGACAATGTGTCGCGAAAGTAGGGGTAAGGTCAAAAAAGCCTTTCTGATGCAGAGATTAGAAAGGATTGATTATCAATTGGGTATTTATAATCTTATTCTTAATATTCATCTTCGTTGAAGAAAAAATCTTCTTTTGAAGGATAGTCTGGCCAAATATCTTCAATGTTTTCGTAAATCTCCCCTTCATCTTCAATGTCTTGAAGGTTTTCAACTACCTCTAAAGGGGCACCAGTACGAATTGCGTAATCAATGAGCTCATCTTTAGCTGCTGGCCAAGGTGCGTCTTCCAAATATGAGGCTAATTCTAGTGTCCAATACATATTTTATAATGTTTAGTATTTGCTGTTATTCAAGGCGCAAAAGTATATTTATTTTTTTTAAATCCAAATAAAAGTTTTAAACCGCTATAAATCAATTTTTCAGAACTTACATTCTCGGCTTCCATGGTATTTCTTTTGCATCTAAATCCAACGTAAGTTTTCTTGATAAAACGAACAAATAATCACTCAAACGGTTCAGGTATTTCATGCTTTTTTTATAATCGTCTTTTTCTTCGTGGAGAGCCACCACTAATCGTTCGGCTCTTCTACAAACACAGCGAGCTATATGACAGTTTGATACGATGGAATGTCCACCAGGTAATACAAATGATCTCATTTCAGGGAGATGCTCATTCATTTTATCCATTGACTTTTCTAAAAATGTAATATCCTCTTCCATAATTTTAGGTAACTCCATTGAGGAGCCATCTGGAGACTGAGCAAGTAAAGAACCTATTGTAAAGAGTCGATCTTGAATTTCAAGGAGTTGATTATAGGTTTCCTTGTCATTAATTGTAAGGTCTCTCATTAATCCAATCCAAGAATTTAGTTCGTCTACGGTTCCATAGCTTTCAATTCTTACATCATTTTTATCAACTCTCTTCCCTCCAATTAGAGATGTTTGTCCTTCATCTCCTTTACGTGTATATATTTTCATAATTATAGTCTTTACGTTGTTAACAAGTATAATAGAATTTTGTGTTGTCAAGATGATTTGAGCTGTAAATTTTATGCATCAATTGGATTACCGAAAAAAGGAGGCGCCAAAGAATTGTATAAAATATTGATTGATAAGTGTTCATTTTTTTAAGGTTATAGGCACAATAAAGTCATTCATATACTTTTCATGTTCATTCAGAAACAATTATTCAGCTCAATGACAATGCTTTATAGATTTGAAAATAAAAAAGATGAAAAAACGACTACTATTAATAGGAGCGATTCTAATTAGTACTTCGGTTACTTTAGCACAAGATGTAACGAATGGACTTTTAGCAAAATACACTTTTGACCAAGATAGCATACAGGATGAAGTGGGTACTAATAACGGTGCAACTTCTGAAGTTCTTTACACCTCTGGTTATGGGGGTGCAGGTAAATCTATTTATTTTGATGGTTATGATGGAAGTCAAGCAGCAACTGTAAGTAGAGGTCTTATAGAAGATTCTATCTTGCCTTTTGATCAAGATTTAACAATTTCTTTTTGGTTCAACGTAGAAGCATTTAACGCCCCTAATACACTTAATATGTTAACTTCAAGAAGGACTATATCAGGAGGAGAAGCTGGCGGTATAGAGATAATTGTTTCAGGATTTGGCACTCATCAACTTCAAGTTGCCGGAAGATCAATCTCTGGTGGTTTAACAAATGAATATATTCTTTCATCAGCTGTTCTATCTGAGGGTCAATGGTATTTTGCAACATTCACTCAAAGTGGAACAGTTAAAAAACTATACTTGAATGGATCTGAAGTCGATGAAGACTTGACACCTAACCTCGCTGAACAAAATAATATTTGGGCGGTAGGTTCTTCTAGGAGATTTAATGAGGCTGATAGAGAGTTTCATGGTGAAATTGACGAGGTTAGATTTTATGATAGAGCTTTATCTGCTCAAGAAGTCACTCAACTGTATAATTATAACCCGTCAACTGCAGGTCTTGATTTGAATACGCTAAATAATGCTATTCGGATTTACCCTAATCCAGCCCAAGATATTATGTCATTTAGTTCTGATGCTAACGTTCAACAAATAAATATAATAAACACACTGGGTGAATTGGTTTATACGAGTACTAAAACGAATAATATTGATGTTTCTGATCTAAAGAGAGGAGTTTATATCATAAGATTCACCTTGGAAAACGATCAAGTATTAACGAAAAGGTTTATTAAAAACTAATCATAACTATTAATTAAACAATCTTAAATCATGAAAAATAAATTATTCTTATTAACCTTCATTTTTAATTTAACTTCTTTTGCACAAGAATTCGATTGGGCAATAGGAATGGGGTCGACAAGCAATGATGTTGGTCAAAGTATAACAACCGATAATGCTGGAAACTCCTACATAACAGGTTACTTTATAGGAACAGTAGATTTTGATCCTTCTGCAAACACGCTTAATTTAACCTCACCTGCTTCAGGTATGCCGAGCGCATTTATCGCTAAATATGATATCAATGGAGCTTTGGTTTGGGCGAAAAACTTGTCTGGTAGCAAATGGGTTTACGGAGAGAGCATTGATATTGATGCGGCTGGAAATCTTTATGTTACCGGTTATTTTGGAGGTACGGCAGATTTTGATCCATCGGCATCGACTGCCAATTTAGGTGTAGCAGGAGGTAGCGGCAATAGTGATAGTGATATATTCTTCGCGAAGTATGATAATAACGGCGACTATTTATGGGCCAATAGAATCGGAGGAGTTGAGGACGATAGAGGTAGAGATATTCATCATGATGGCAACGGAAATATTTTTATTACTGGCGGTGTGACGGGGACTGTTGATTTTGACCCTTCTAGCGGTATGTTTAATTTGTCGCATAGTTTATCAAAAGACATTTACTTGGCAAAATACAATGATGACGGAAATTTTTTGTGGGCGAATGCATTTGGTAGTCCATCTACAAGTTTCGAAGAGGGTCTAGCTGTAGAAACCGACGCTGTTGGAAACCCCTATTTATCGGCATTTTATTTTGGAACAGTAGATTTTGATCCTTCAGCCAACACTGCCAATCTTGGCTCTGTAAATGGTGATGAAACTGTGATTGCTAAGTATGACGTAAATGGTAATTATTTATGGGCAAACATGATTGGTAAGGGGATGGAAGAAAGAGGGAATGACATCAAAGTTGATGCTAGCGGAAATGTTTACATCGTTGGAAATTTTGGGGGAACTGTAGATTTTGATCCTTCAGCAAATAATGTGAACCTTACATCAGAAGGGAATAACGATATTTTTATTGCAAAATATGATAATAATGGAAATTACACCTGGGCAAAGCGCTTAGGAGGGGAAGATGCAGATTTCGGCCGAGGAATAGACGTAGATGCAAACGGAAACATATACATTTCTGGTTCTTTTGAAGATAATGCGATATTTGACAATACAACACAATATTCAGTTACATCAAGTGGTTCAGCAGATTATTTTGTTGCTAAGTATACGAATAGCGGAGACTTCATCTGGGTGAATAGAATAGGGGATACTGGTTTTGAAAGAGGAGTAGATCTTGTAGTTGATGATAATGAGAATATCTACGTGACTGGTGGCTTTTGGAGCAGTGCAGATTTTGATCCTTCAACAGGTGTAAGTAATCTAGCGTCAAACGGTTCTGAAGATATTTTTATACAGCGATTTAATTTTGCAACATGTGCAACATATTATTCTACTCAGGAAGAGATTTCATGTGGAGATTTTACTTGGATTGATAATAACACATACTCAAGCAGTACAACAGTTGATTATACAATTCAGTCGGTGTCAGGATGTGATTCAATAGTTACTTTGGACCTTACTGTGAGTGCACCACTCAATTTTACAGACGTACAATCTTCATGTGGCGATTTTACATGGATAGATGGTAACACTTATACGTCGAGTAATAACACAGCGAGTATGACTTACCAAGCAGCCAATGGTTGTGACTCAGTCATTACCCTTGATCTAACTGTTTTAGAGACATTTCCTTCAGGAGCAACGGCGACAATTGCCAACAGCACAGTTTGCCAAGGGGATTCAACGACTATAACATTGGGTAGCACAGGTGTGGGTATAGACTACTACTTAAGAGATGATTTTAACAATGCGATTGTTGCAGGACCTTTTCCTGGGACAGGGAGCAGTATGGATTTGAGCACAGGAGCAATGAATGCGGGTAAAATATTTAATGTTTATGCTGAAGGCGGTATAGAAACTTTTGGTATCGATTTGCCAGAGTCTACAGCAGACTATATTAGTTTTCCAAATGTTTATGAATCCTTTGGGACTGAGATTACCATTGAAAGTTGGGTGTATTCCGATGGGATTGAGATGCCTTGGGCAGGACAAAGTATACCAATGGTAGATAATAATATTACAAGTAACGTATGGTTGTGGACAGCCGGTCAATTCTATGTAAATCAAATGGGAGCATGGTTGAATGTAACAATGCCTCAACTTTCGGCGGGATGGACGCATGTTGCAACTGTAGCCGACGCAAATGGGTTATATGTCTACTATAATGGAGTTTTGGTCAATAGTTTGTCGAATGGTCCTAGTTTTGGTATTAGACAACCTATAGGGTCTGTTATTGAATTAGGAATTGACCCTAGATATGGGCCAAACGATGCTAGCCGAAATAGTGATACGAGGTTTGCAGATTTTAGAGTTTGGAACGTCGCTCGTTCTCAGCCTGAAGTTAGTCAAAATATGGAAGAATGCTTGACTGGATCAGAAAGTGGACTAGTGCAGTATACGACAATGGACGAAGGTACTGGTTTGACTGCTGCGTCTACGGTTGGTCCAGATGGAGATATTTCACCTTTAGCTGTTTGGGAAAGCCGTAACGTTGGTTGTGGGGCTTCTATTTGCAGTGAGGAATATGGTACTGACTTTACAGTTTCTGTAGCATTTCCAACGGCGAGTTCATTCACAGCAGAGGCCTGCAATGAGTATACTTGGAGTCAAAATAATCAAACATATTATATCGATGGTAACTATAAAGATACTTTAGTCAATGCAGTGGGATGCGATTCAATAGTGACTTTGTCATTAACAATTAATTATCCTCCAAGCACAAATGTTAACCAGAACGGTTCTTCCCTAGAAGCTCAGCAAAACGGAAGCTACCAATGGCTTGACTGCAACAATGGTTATGCTCCAATCAATGGTCAAATAACTTTTTCATTTACACCAAGTCAAACTGGTGACTATGCTTTAGAAATAACTTCGATCGATGGTTGCGCGGACACATCTAACTGTTTTACAGTTAATGTTGCCAATATCAGTGAGAGCCTCTTTGAAAAGGAAATTCAATTGTATCCAAATCCGACTACAGAATATTTACAAACCAATTTTGATAAAGAGTTGGAGTATAAAATTATTGACATAACGGGGAAGTTAGTGACTTTCGGTGTCCTTGACCCAAGTGATTTTATTGATGTTTCGCAATTTGAAAGAGGGGTTTATTTCATTGAATTAAGTATGTCAAATCAATCCGTTAAGAAGAAATTTGTAAAAAAATAATCTATATTTAGAGAAAATTAAAGCCAATCATACAAGTGTGATTGGCTTTTTATATTTATGCGAAAGTATCTATTCATAGCATTCATTTTAATTAAGACACTTGTTCTTTCACAAATGTCTGCGCCTTATTATGAAAGGCCTTTTTCTAGTAATGCGATCCCATCAAAAACTATATTTGGAATTACGCAAACAGAAAATGGCTATGTCTATTTAGGCACGGACGAAGGATTGGTGCGGTACAATGGATTGAATTATGAATTGCTGGAGTTTGAGCGAAAAGGAAAAGCTTTGAATAGCCTTATTGTTGACGGAAATGATTTGTTCGGGTTAACTTTTGCAAAGGAGTTAATTGTAATGCGGAACGATACAATCAAAGTCTACGGAACCGATGATTTTGAGCTACAGAAAACTTCTAGATTAAAATTGATTGGAGACACATTGTTTGTGCTCAATAAACAAGGCCTTCAGTTGATCGATAAAAACAGTATGCAACTAATTAGAGGGGTAGAAAGTAAATCTTTGAGACCTCTTATATGGGATGTTTTTGATAGCCCTGATGGTGAGGTTTTAGTCTGTCAAGAGAATTTTTACCTTCAAGGATTAAATGAGTACTTAATAACACACAAAAGATTAAAAGACACGGTAGATCAGAAGTTGAGTGCAACTCCTTTTGGTTCAGGTCAACTAGTTTATGACTACAAGAACAATGTCTTCTATGCTTTTCAAGACGGAAAAATTTCAAAAAAGAAATGGAAAAATGAATTTCTTGAAAATCAAAAGGTGCATTCGTTTCAAAATTTCAATGACGAACTTATTTTGATTTCTACTTATAACGGTTTGTTTATTATGAATTCGAGAGGTGAGTTGCGTGATCATATTTTTGAAGGTATTCCTGTCTCAAAATCATTTACAGATCAAGAAAATAATATTTGGGTTACGACGCTAAATAATGCTGTATATATAATACCTGATATCAATAGTCGAATTATTCGATTAGAAAATCAATTAGCCGACAAGGATAAAATTTTTAAAGCATCGTATTCTGGATCCGAACTTTTAATAGGAACTCATCAAGGTTGGGTTTTGCAATTAGACTTAGAAAAGAATACCCTTAATAAAATAAAGTTGCAGAAAGATTCAGAAATACAGTCGATAGCAAGGTTTAATAATAAGGTGCTTGTCTATTGTGAGAAACTGTACAAATTGAATTCAAATTTGAAAGCGTTAGATTCTTTAGGAACAACTGCCACAAAGGATATTTTGTTTTGGAAGGGAGCGTATTATTATGCTACATCAATAGGGTTGACTAAACAGGTTCAAGATGATACAATAAGATTACTTGCAGATAAATGGATTCGCTCCGTAAAGACTTCGACAAATGGACACTTTCTTATAGCAAATACTGACTTTGGTTTTTATAAGGTTGACTCTTTGAATAATATTGTTTCCTTCGTTAAGGATGCAGTTAAGTATAATTCTGCCAAAAACGCATCTTTCTACTTAAAAGACAGGACGCTTTATATCAATCAAAATGGAGAGGAGAGAAAACTAGATATTTCTTTTTCTCCGGTTGCTTTTTTTTCGGTGAAGAATTCTTTATTTGTGTACTCACGAAAAAAGATTGTAGAGTACGACTTAACTTCGCTGAATATAATCAACACTTTTCAAACTGGTTTCGATTTAGCGGGAGAATCAATTATTAATTGTTTTGCTAGTGAAGATGAAATCATCATAGTTACTGAAAGTACTATTCAATTTTTAGACAGAAATACCACTAGAGGAAATGGGCAGATTGATTTATGCATCAGGAACAATATTTCAATAGATAAATTAATTCAAATTGATTATGCGGGCCGTTTGAAGTTAGAAATTGATGTTCTCAACGCTATTCGCCACAAGGGGGCTTGTAAATTGTTCTACGCTATAGGAGAGGAGTGGATTGAAGTACCTATCGTTGATGGAGTATACCGAGTATCGCTAGATAGGTTGCCCTCGGGGAAGTATCCAATTTCATTAAAGGCAATAGGTCGTAATCAAAACGAATCTGAGATTCTTGTACTCACCGTAGATGTAGCTTTTCCTTATTGGCAGAAATGGTGGTTTTTCTTACTTGTTGGATCAGGTATTCTTCTCATCGTAGGCTTAATTTTTAAATACAGGGTTCATAGAATACAATTGAAAAATGAAAAGGAGATGCAATTGAAACGACTAGAATTGCGTTCTCTGAATTCTAAGTTAGAAGCACTCCGTTCTCAAATGAATCCACATTTTATTTTTAATACTATCAATACGATTCAGGCGCAAATTATTTCAGCAGATAAAGATCAGGCTTACGATAATTTGAATACTTTTTCAAAGCTGATTAGATCTTCACTAGAGCATTCCACTAAGAATTTTATTCCCATTAAAGATGACGAGACATTTCTGTCTAATTATTTAAAACTTGAGAGTATTCGATTCAATAATACGCTCAACTATACGATAGAAATGGATGAAATATTGAAAGATTTAAATCCTCAAATCCCATCGTTAATTACACAACCGTTCGTTGAAAATGCTGTAAAGCATGGCCTGATGCATAAGAGCGAAGGAGAGAAAGAGTTGCATATAGCCTATCGATTAGAGGGTCAAGAGTTGAGTATAGAAATTTCTGACAATGGTATTGGAAGAGTAAAGTCAGCAGAAATTAATGAAAGAAATCGAAGAGATAAGCACGTTTCATATGCGACAGGAGCAATTGAAAAAAGGCTTGAGGTACTTCGTGATTTAGAACATAAAAATTTAAACATTTCCATCACGGATTTGAAAATAGGTACTAGGGTATTAATTACTATGGATATTAATTAAATATGGAATCATTGAAAGTTGTAATAGTTGATGATGAAATTCATGCTCAGAACCTATTGGAGAGTTTGATTAACGCTTATGGTGGAGAATTGACTGTTGTCTCTAAATCCAGTAATTTGTTAGATGCTGTAGAATACATCAAAAATAACGAGGTAGACTTACTCTTGCTAGATGTGGAAATGCCTGTTAATAATGGTACTAAGATCAATGATTTTCTTACAAAAGATGAGCGCCCAGATATAATATTCGTTACTGCCTACGATACTTTTGCGATAGAGGCAATTCGCTTGGGAGCATTTGATTACATTGTTAAGCCAGTGGATAGAGAGTTGTTCAACAATGTGCTTGATCGATATTTTCAGGAAAGAGTGCAGATCAACAAGGAAGATCGCCTTTCTATTGTTACTCATCAGGGAACTTCATTAATCAAGTTTGATGATATTTTGTTTTTAAATGCTAGTGGCAGTTATTCAGAAGTCGTAAAAGTTGATAAGAGAGTAGTTGCGAGTAAGCCCTTGAAGTATTTCGAAGACCTGCTTCCCTCAAATTTCATAAGAATCCACAGGAGTTACATAGTGAATAAAGATAAGATCTCTGGGATGAGCAAAAAAGATAGTAATTGGTGGGTAACTTTTGATGGCTCTCCTTTAGAGTTGCCTGTTTCCCGAAAGTATAGGAGTGAAATAGATTTATTCTAGCCCTTCTCACAAAATCAAAAAAAAAAAGCATCGAGAAACCTCGATGCTTTTGTGTAAAGTATATTTATGTTTTATGCATTCAAAACATTTCTTGAAATAACAATCTTCTGCACCTCGGACGTTCCTTCATAGATTTGTGTGATTTTAGCATCTCTCATCAAACGTTCAACGTGATATTCTTTTACGAAACCATAACCACCGTGAATTTGAACAGCCTCAACTGTTTGCTCCATTGCTACTTTTGATGCATATAATTTTGCCATAGCACCAGACTGATCGTAGTTTTCACCATTGTCCTTTTGCCATGCAGCCTTATGTACAAGTAGACGAGCTGTTTCAACAGCAGTAGCCATATCAGCAATCTTAAATGCAATAGCTTGATGCTTCATGATTTCTTTTCCAAATGCCTTACGCTCTTTAGAATAAGCAACAGCAAGCTCAAGTCCACCAGAAGCAATTCCTAGTGCCTGTGCAGCAATCCCTATTCGTCCACCAGAAAGCGTTTTCATGGCAAATTTGAATCCAAACCCATCATCTCCAATACGGTTCTCCTTAGGTACTTTAACATCATTAAACATCAGAGTATGCGTATCACTTCCGCGGATTCCCATTTTATCTTCTTTCGCACCAACGATGAAGCCTTCCATGTCTCTCTCCACGATTAAAGCATTAATCCCTTTATGCCCCTTTTCAGGATCTGTTTGTGCAATTACTAAATAAACTGAAGCAGACGAACCATTCGTTATCCAGTTTTTAGTACCATTTAATAAGTAATGATCACCTTTATCTTCAGCAGTAGTTCTCTGTGAAGTTGCATCTGATCCAGCCTCAGGTTCTGAAAGACAGAATGCTCCGATTTTTTCTCCCGTAGCCAAAGGTTTCAAATATTTTTCTTTTTGCTCTTCAGTACCGAATGTCTCAAGTCCCCAGCATACAAGTGAATTGTTTACACTCATACATACGGAGACTGAAGCGTCAACTTTTGAGATCTCCTCCATCGCTAATACGTAAGAAAGAGTATCCATTCCACCTCCACCGTATTTAGGATCAACCATCATTCCCATGAAACCAAGTTCACCGAGTTGTTTGATTTCATCTTTTGGAAAGCGTTGTTCGTTATCACGTTCAATTACTCCTTCTTTCAATACATTCTGTGCAAAATCTCTTGCAGCATCTCTAACCGCTTGATGTTCTTCTGATAGTTGAAAATCCATAATAATTTATTTTGTTTCTTTAATTTCGTATGCGTGCATAAATCAATGCAAAATTAATGATTTATTCGTTTTTATAGCAAACTCAAAGCACAGTTTGTTTGTCACACGACGATAACTTTCTATTAATTTCTGTAATATTGAGGACGTAAAAGTAGCAGGAAAAATTCAAATTTTCCTACCTGATCTTGAAAGAAATGAAAAGTTATCGACTAATAGGGCTAATGTCTGGTACTTCGCTGGATGGGTTGGATTTAGCAGATGTTAAATTCAGTTGCGACGACCAAGGAGATTGGACCTTTAAATTGATCTCAGCAAAGACTGTAGCATATACCTCGGAGTTTAGACAACGACTTTTTCATGCTCCTATGTTATCAGCGGAAAAGTTAAGCTTGTTAAGTGTTGAGTTGAGTCAATTCTATGGTGACGAAATCAATAAATTCATATCAAAGAATCAAATTAATAAAGAAGATATTTTCGCTATTTCAAGTCACGGACAAACGATATTTCATCAACCAGAACGATCTATGACCTTGCAGATAGGCAATACTCCACATGTTGCAATTCGTACAGGAATAAAGACTGTTGTTGATTTTAGAACGAAAGATGTTGCTTTAGGAGGCAATGGAGCTCCCTTGATACCAATTGTTGATCATTTACTTTTTAAGAATAGAGCTCAGGGATATTTGAACTTGGGAGGATTTTCTAACCTTTCGTATTGTGAAAGTGGAATTGTAAAATCATTTGATGTTGGCCCAGCTAATATTGTGATTAATTATCTTGTCAAAGAGAAAAACTTGACCATGGATAAAGATGGACATATAGCAGAATCGGGGAGAACAAATCATGATTTATTAAGAAAATTAGATGCGTTAGATTATTACTCTAAAGAAGGACCGAAATCATTAGGTTGGGAATGGGTTGAAGAAGAAGTTATGCCTCTATTCGATATCGATTTATCGCTTGAAGATAAATTGAATACTTACGTTTCACATGTTGTAAATCATTTAAATAAAGCCTTCGTAAAGGCAAATATATCTTCAGTCATGATTACTGGTGGAGGTGCACATAATTCATTTTTGATTGATGAAATATCCAATAAATATAACGGAGAAATAATCATTCCTTCCAAGGAAATAGTGGATTATAAAGAGGCGATAGGATTTGCATTTTTAGGCTTGTTAAGATGCTTAAATGAAACGAATGTTTTAAGTTCTGTTACAGGTGCTGAAAAAGATTCATGTTCAGGGGTGATTTATGCGTCGTAAATTAATTTATCAGCCTGAGTTATATGGATTCGAAATGTTTTTTACTTTTGCTTGGATTACAAAATTAAAGTATGAAGGAATTATTAGCCAAGTTTGAAAATAAACAACCAGAAATTGTTTTCGAATGGAGTGACCAAGAAACAGATGCGGAAGGTTGGGTTGTAATAAACTCTTTGCGCGGAGGAGCTGCCGGAGGAGGAACTCGAATGAGAAAAGGTTTGGACAAACGTGAAGTTGAGTCTTTGGCTAAAACAATGGAAGTAAAGTTTACCGTTTCAGGACCTCCAATTGGTGGGGCTAAGTCTGGAATTAACTTTGATCCAAAAGATCCTCGAAAAGAAGGCGTGCTAAGAAGATGGTATGCTGCTGTTACGCCTCTGCTAAAACATTACTACGGTACAGGGGGCGATATGAATGTTGATGAAATTCATGAAGTAATACCTTATACCGAAGACTGTGGAGTCTGGCACCCTCAAGAAGGAGTTTTTAATGGTCATTTCCAGCCTCGAGAAGCTCAGAAAATTCATAGAATAGGTCAGCTTCGTCATGGTGTTCTAAAAGTTATTGAAGACCAGAAGTATACACCAAGCCTAGATCGTAAATATGTTGTTGCAGACATGATTACTGGATATGGTGTTGCTCAATCCATTGAACACTACTATAAATTGTGGAGTGGAGGAGTTCAGAATAAGAAAGTGATCATACAAGGTTGGGGGAATGTTGCATCCGCTGCAGCTTTTTACCTTGCTCAAAGTGGTGCCAAAATTGTTGGTATTATAGATAGAGTAGGAGGTTTGATCAATAAAGACGGATTTACTTT
>CBFHXS010000033.1:0-22007 GCA_965659845.1 Brumimicrobium sp. | reverse complement strand
CTTGTTGATACTACTTAAATATCGAGTAACTTCGGAACTACTTTACATTTAACAAGACTGCTAAAAACGCTTTAAACGAATTAAATGAGTCAATTACAAGAACAAAAATGGGACGCTTGCCTTAAAGTTATTAAGGACAATATACCATTACAAGCTTATAAAACTTGGTTTTCACCAATAGTTCCTGTAAAACTTGAAGGAGACATACTAACGATTCAGGTACCGTCTCACTTCTTTTACGAGTGGTTAGAAGAACATTACATTGGACTACTTAAGAAAGTCATCAAAAAAGAATTGGGTCCTAACGGAAGGTTAGAGTACAGTATTATTATGGAAAAGAACGCGACTAATTCTACTCCATATACCGTAAATCTGCCTACTTCAGGAAAAAGTTCGCTTAAGAATGCTCCTGTAACCGTCCCTTTGAATGTTAATGAAAATGAAATTCGGAATCCATTTGTGATTCCCGGTTTAAAAAAAGTCAATGTTGATTCAAACTTAAATCCATCTTATTCATTTGAGAATTTTGTTGAAGGTGATTGTAATAGATTAGCTCGTTCAGCAGGATATGCAGTAGCTAACAAACCGGGAGGCACTGCATTCAACCCATTATTAATATATGGTGGAGTTGGACTTGGTAAAACTCACCTGGCCCATTCTATTGGAATAGGTATTAAAAACCAATTTCCAAATAAAACAGTTCTGTATGTTGGTTCTGAAAAGTTTGCACACCAATTCATAGATTCTATTAAGAATAATACAACGAATGACTTCATTCACTTCTATCAGATGATGGACGTTTTGATTATTGACGATGTTCAATTCTTTTCTGGAAAAGAAAAGACGCAAGATGTATTCTTCCATATCTTTAATCACTTGCACCAAAATGGTAAACAGATTATTTTAACATCTGACAAGCCACCAGTAGAGATGCAAGGAATGGAACAGCGACTTTTAAGCAGATTCAAATGGGGGTTATCGGCTGATCTTCAATCTCCTGACCTCGAAACACGAATTGCAATACTCGAGAAGAAAATGTATGGCAACGGTATAGATCTTCCTAAGGAAGTTGTAGAATATCTAGCATACAGTATCAATACGAATATTCGAGAAATGGAAGGAGCTCTTACTTCATTGTTAGCTCAAGCTTCTTTAAATAAAAAGGCTATTACGCTTGACCTTGCTAAGCAGATGATCGATAAGTTCGTAAAAAACACTGCGAGAGAAGTTTCTATCGAATACATTCAAAAAGTTGTTTGTGACTATTTCGATTTAGAAATTGAAATACTCAAGTCTAAAACAAGAAAAAGAGAGGTTGTTCAAGCAAGACAAATTGCGATGTTCTTCTCTAAGAAACTTACAAAGTCATCTTTAGCAAATATTGGTGCGCATTGTGGTGGAAAAGACCATGCTACGGTATTACACGCGTGTAGAACAGTAAACAATTTATCCGAAACTGATAAACAGTTTAAAACTTACCTTACTGATTTAGAAAAGAAATTGTCAATGCAATAAAAGAGCATTACAGATATTTAACAATCCGAATCTTAATGATTCGGATTTTTTTTGACATAAAAAAAACTGCTATCCATAAGAACAGCAGTTTATATCGTTTCTAACTAAGGTTTTATTCCTCAAATTTATCAATCACTTGTTGTGTTACACCTGTGTTACTAAACCCTCCATCATGGAAAAGATTCTGCATTGTAACGTAACGTGTATAATCTGAGAACATCGAAATGCAGTATTCAGCACATGCCTCAGCCGAAGCATTTCCTAACGGGCTCATTTGATCACTGAAATTAATAAACTCATTGAAACCCTTAATTCCCTTCCCTGCTGTAGTTACAGTAGGCGACTGAGATATCGTATTTACACGAACCTTATTTTTAATACCATAGTGATAACCAAAACTTCTCGTTATTGACTCCAATAGTGACTTTGCATCTGCCATATCGTTATAGTCTGGGAAAATTCGCTGAGCTGCAATATAGGTCAATGCCAATACTGACCCCCACTCATTGATCGCATCTTTCTTCATCGCTGTAGCCAATACCTTGTGTAAAGATCCAGCTGAAACATCCAACGTTTGGTTATAAAACTTATAGTTGATCTCAGTATAATGCTTACCCTTTCTCACGTTTGGAGACATTCCAATAGAATGAAGAATAAAATCAAGCTTACCGCCTAAAATCTCCATTGATTCTTCGATTAATTTCTCTATATCTTCTTCACTAGTTGCGTCAGCAGGTATTACTTTGCTATTTGTTTTCTCAGCAAGCGTATTGATTTCCCCCATACGCATAGCAATAGGAGCATTTGTTAAAACAAATTCAGCACCTTCTTCATGAGCCATTTCAGCTACTTTCCATGCGATAGACATATCGTTCAATGCACCGAAGATGATTCCCTTTTTTCCTTTCAATAGATTTTTTGCCATGATTTCGTTATTTAGCCACAAAAATAGAATTATTATTCAAATCATTAATTCAGATATCTAAAGGATTAGCTTCTGATTTTTTTTGAACCAATTAACTATATTAGTGTTTTATCAGAAGATAAATTAGAGCACATGGCTGAGGAGACAAATAAGAAGAAAGAAAGCAAAGGAAAACATGAAGATTTTCAAAATCCTATCGACCCAGATAAGATAACTGAAAACCCACACAACCTTCCTTATGCCCATAATACAGGGAGCGCTGTAGTCAAACCTGAAGATCAAGGTAGAATCAAAGGGAACGCAATGAATGCAATGGAGCACCAGACAGATATGCAACTTGATCAAATCTACCAGCAAATGCAACTTTTGGCAGAGCAAGCGAAAGGACTCCAAAACAGAAAGAATATATCGGAAAAAATATATGATGCCGAAATGCGGTTTGAACCTTTGATTAATCATACATATCATCTTTACCAAAAACCAAATAAGAAATACTTACTTTCTTTAATCGCACCTGGACAATGGGGGCGATCAGGAAAAGACTTTACATTTGTTGCTACCGTTAAGCTTTTGGCAGATCACACATGGGACGTGCTCGAAAAATCAGATGATGTAGAACTATAATTTAATACGAAGCTGAGCACCAAACTCACTTCTAACGTTGCCCTCAATTCTTTCAGGACCATTACTCAATGCACCTTCCTGATCGAATACGAACGCTGCATACCTTAACCATAGATCACATCTTTCTTTCCAAAAGGTATATCTAAACAACACATATGCCCTACTCCCTTCATTAAAGTAGACTGGAATACTGAATACATTCTGCAAGTTGTATTCGTATGAATATATTCGCACATCATACGAATCAGTATCAAAAATTGCATATCGTAATGTAACCTCTAAAGGAAATTTACGACTTCGATATAATAAATCCTGACTAACAGAAAAACCCTCCTGTAATCCCATACTCTGTCTAAAGTCTGTAACGTAGTCTATTCGTGACTTCAATTGCCACCCGCCATTCAGCTTAAATCTTCCACTTAATCGATAAGCAGTTTGTGTCGTCTCTTCTACAGGTCGAATATTGCCATCATATTCTCTACTGTTCTGCATTTTTGTTTGTTCTCTGACACGAAAGAATAATTCAACATCCGAATTGGGTCTATACTTTAATTGTCCAAGAACTTCATGCCCCTCACTTGGAGTGTCAACTCTAAATCTTAACCAAGGCGACTTAAAGAAATCAATGTAAGCATTTAAATCCCAATTCGCATTCAACTCAAAGTTACCCCCAACATAGATTCCCGACTCATTAATTGCTCTGCTCGACTCACCAAAAGCTCTAGCGTAGAATGTGTGATAATCTTTAGGGTAATTTCTATAAAGAGCACTCAGTGAAGCGCGATTACCAATTGCCATTACAACGCCTTGAAGAAAGGCTACACTGCCTGAAGATGTGCTTTGAGCAACTTCACCAAAAACACTAATATTTCTTCTCATATAGGAATAGTCGGCACTTAAGTTTATCAATTCATCTCCCGCAAATTCATATTTATTTCTGAGCTGGTCATCTCGCTTATAAATAGCATCAAAACTTTGTCTTACGGCAGAAACACCTGCTTGAAAACCCCTGTTCTCATATTTCAAATTTGATCCTAACACTGTTTCTTGCAGACTATTTTTTCTCGCCAACTCTGAAGTGGTACGATGGTAACCAGACAAGTTAATAGATGATGCTGCTCGTAAGTCATCATTTTCAAGGGTGTCTGAGAGATCTATAGAACCATCCACACCTTTTCTAGATGCCCATGTGGTTAGCGAAAATCGTTTATATCCAAATTCTACACCTGCACCTCTCATAAAACGCGTTTCATCCACTGAAGCATAAGGTCTTAGTCCACGCGCATTCTTTCTAATATTTGATGCGTCCACTGTTTTATTGAAGGCGTAACCTGTCCAGAAAGCTAGCGCTTGACCCACCTCTACTTGAAAATCTCCTAACGCTACTTTTCTTACAAAGCCCTTACCACTATAATATGCATGACCACTGTAAAAATCAAATCCATTGCGCTGTTTGGGACCAAAGAACTGCTCACCAGGATCCTTTTCCATCGTTACCCCGATGCTTAAATCTCTTTTATGAGTATATCTAATCCTTGAATACAACTTATCCGGATTTCCCCAGTAATAGGAATTACTTTCCTCTTTCACCTCATCACTTACTTTTTCGTATCCATCTTTATCCTCGATTACTCTCTGGTAACGAAAATAAGCTTCAAGTTTCCCATCATTTAGATACTCTTTCCACTTTCTTGTTTTATCCTCCTTAAGTGGCTGAACCACTACGAATGGTAAAACATTTTCTAATGTTGTAATATTCCAATACTTCAAATCTTTCAATTCAAAAACAGTTTCAAAAGAACCGTTCTTATCTCTCACTGCGACGAGTTCATTGATTTGAAAATCACTAAGTAACATAAGTTCTTGAAGCTCCTCACGATTAGCCGAATTAAGATTTAGAGGATTGTCATAATAATAGTACAGCAGATCAAAAACATCCTCTAAAGAAATATCTTCTGTCTCTAATTCTTCAGCGATAAATTCGATCCTTTGCTGGATCACAATATTCTTTTTTTGCCCAAAAACAACAGATGCACAACTCAAACAGACAACGAATAAGAATATTCTCATTGCTCTTTTTTATCTGGTGAGTAAAAATCAATGATTAATCCTGCAGAGGGAGTCCAACCTAAAAGCTGATTATACTGCGTTGCTATATCTAGCCTGACAGATTCAAAATCAACACCAAAACCAAATGCTAATTCCATTGGATTACTTTGAACACCGCAACGGATAAACAACATCGATACTGCTTCAGGATTATATTCAAACCCTCCTCTTAACCTTGCTTGAAATGCAACCTCCTGAGTTATTTCGGCAGTAATGAGAAGATCTTCAACAATTTGATATGAAGCCCCCAAACGAATCAAAGTTGAGAAGCGATCATCTTGAAAGTCTGATAACTTTGCTCTCCCGATGTTCATTACTGAAAAACCTATGGAAAGGTCATCGCTGATCTTTCCTAGCAAACCGAATTCTCCAGTCAATGTATGTCTAACACCATATGCTGGATCAAGTCTGGCGCTCAAATAATTGAGCTGAACACCTGCAGCGATATTATCACTCAATTTCATGCTGTAACCAGCACCTAATCGATTTGTCCTAAATTGCTCGTAACCATAAAACTGTCCCCCCACGGAAAGCACACCTCTTTTCAAAGGTTGAGCTACTGCAAATCCTTGAGATTGGAGTTCTTTCAGTAAATACCTGCTCTGATAAGAGAATCCTACAGTACCTTTATCTAGAAAACCCAAAGCACCTGGATTATGATGAAAACTAAAAGCATCAACAAAGGTAACCGATGATTCACCTATACCAGCAGACCTCGCTCCTTGGGGAAGCCATCCTTGAGCTCTCACTGAAGGAGTTAAAAGAACAATTATTAAAAAGAATGATAGTGCTTTCTTCATTGTACAAAAATAAAATTACCCAATTACTTCTATCTAAACTAATTGTTAATTTTTCGCGTGTTGTCTTTTCTAACTATAAGTAAGGATATTTTACTTGAGCTAAGTACAAACCATGAGCAGGAACAGAAGTACCCGCTTCACTTCTATTTTGAGCATCAATTATATTCCTAACGTCAGAAGCACCTATATTTCCTAAACCTACATCAATCAATGTTCCTACAATTGCCCTAACCATATTTCTCAAAAACCTATTCGCAATGACCTCAAAGTAAAGAACGCCATCAGAACCTTCTGTCCATTGCGCTAATGTAAGATCACAAATATTTGTTTTAACATCTGTATGAAGTTTAGAAAAAGAGGTGAAATCTTGTTTCCCTATGAGGTGCATACAACCTTCATTCATTGCTTTAAGGTTGAGTGGTTTTGGAAAATACCAGCTCGCATTATCTAAAAAAGGGTCTTTTTTTTGATGTAATCGATAAACGTACTTTCTTTCTAAAGCATCAAAGCGTGCATGCGCATCAGATTTGACTCGCGCTATAGAATAAACTGCAATATCTCGCGGAAGCATATTATTTAATTTATAGACCAATTCAGTTGTTTTATACTTCTCCTCAACATCAACATGAAAATAAAATTGAGTCGCATGAACCCCTGCATCAGTTCTTCCACATCCCAGAATAGGAATATGATTATTACTGAATAATCGAGACAAATACTTTTCTATAGTTTCCTGAACTGTATTTGCGTTGGGCTGTTTTTGCCAACCCGCGTATTCAGAACCTTTATATGCTATTTCAAAAAAATAACGCTGCATGTTACAAAGATAATGAAATATAGAGGTATGCGCTATTGCTCTCCACCAGCAAACAAGAACTTATTAGGATGTACTAGATTCGTCTTAACTGCATACATTACTATTCCCGCCGTATTCTTCGTGCCTAATTTAGACATGATATTCTTACGATGGGTAGTTACTGTATGCGGACTTAAATGAAGTAATTCTGCAATTTGCGTATTTGTATTTCCTTCAGCTATCAATTTAATGATTTCCATTTCTCGTTCACTAAGTAAGACTGGTTCACAAGAAAAGCCATCAAAATCCAAATCATCAACATTGATAGAAGCTTTTTGAATTGTTTCTAGAATCTGACCACAGAAAAATTTATTTCCAGCACCCGTTTCTTTTATAGAACTGAGTATCTCTGGAATATCACAATCTTTCTTGATATAACTTGAAATTCCCGATCTTAATGCCTCCACGATAACTGTGGGAGTCTCTTCAGGAGTAATCGCTACAAATCTTAGGTTTTTGTGCTTATTCAACAGCTTTGGAACGACATCTATAGAAAATCCTGGAGCTGTATAATCGATGAGTACTACATCAGCTTGAAAGTTTTCAACCTGTTCCTCCAACGCCTCATTACAGCTCACCTCTCCGATGATCTCATTAAACCTATCGGAAGCGAGTATGGCTCTGAGGCCTACACGGATTATATCGTTACTATCTGCAATGATGACTTTCATTACTCCAAATATAGTAGATTATTTACTTAATTAGAATGATTTTAAATAAAAGAAATCAAAATTTATGAAAATAAAAAAGCCGCACAATAAATTGTGCGGCTACAGAACTCTTAATAACGATATATATTAACCTAAAACTTTTACGTTTACGGCGTTTAATCCTTTTCGTCCTTGTTCAACGTCGTATTCTACTTTATCGTCTTCACGAACTTCGTCGATCAAACCATTAGCGTGTACGAATACATCGTTTTCTGAATCTTCCGGTACTATAAAACCGAATCCTTTCTCTGTGTTAAAAAACTTAACTGTTCCTTGTGGCATAAAAATATATATTAAAAATAAAGTGCGAATGTAAGGGGAGAATAACTCTTAACCTAATTATTTAGAAGTTTTTTTTCACGAAAGATCATTTAAATCACTCTTAATCAATAAAAAAAGAGGTCCTAAGACCTCTTCTTTCCTAATTTAAATGAATCAATTGTGATTCTAGTTTTGTTTTCTTAACTTCTATGCTTTTTGAGAAGTTCAAGATTTTATTTAACGTTGTTTCTGTTGGTCCTAATTTATCCTCCTGAACCGATGGAGCAATCGATGAGTAACGTTTTGCCATAAGCATTAAAGTTTGAGTTCTCTATGATAACGCTATGGTTTTGCAAATATTACATGAACGAAGAAGAAGTTTTCTACATTAGCATCCCTCCACAAACATTAAGCGTCTGACCAGTAACATATGATGACATGTCTGAACCTAGGAACACCACTGCATTCGCCACATCTTCAGGATTGCCTCCTCTTTTTAGTGGGATACTGTTTCTCCACTCTTGAACAACCTTTTCATCTAACGCTTCAGTCATTTCAGTTTCTATAAATCCTGGTGCTATTGCATTACATCGAATACTTCTAGAACCTAATTCTTGAGCAACAGATTTAGTAAACCCAATCATCCCTGCTTTAGAAGCTGCATAATTGGCTTGCCCTGCATTTCCTGAAACCCCTACAACAGATGACATATTGATAATAGAACCTTTTCTTGCTTTCAACATAGGACGTTGAACAGCTTTCGTTAAATTAAATGCAGATTTCAGGTTTGTATTAATCACTTCATCCCACATTTCCTCTGTCATTCTCATCAATAGATTATCTCTCGTGATTCCAGCATTATTAACCAAAACATCAATTGTCCCGAATTCCTCCACTACATCTTGAACCAATTGTTGAGCAGCTTCAAAATCAGCAGCATTGCTTTTGAATCCTTTAACTACTCCACCAGTTTCACTCAACTCTTTTGCAAGTGCATTCGCTTTTTCCTCAGACGATAAATACGTAAAAGCTACCTTCGCCCCTTCATTAACACATTTTTGGGCAATTGCTTTCCCTATACCTCTAGAGGCACCTGTAATCAATACTACTTTATCTTCTAATAACTTCATAATTCAATAATTTGATAACAAATCTAAATACTTTTTTTAATCCGTGCGCTCCTCTGAAAAGAGAATTACAGGGAGGAGAGAAAATCCATCGTGTCTACTCCATCAGCATAGTCATCTAACTTTGGTGATTGCGCTTGTCCAAAAGGAATATGTCCCTTACCAACTATCGCCTGAATTCCATCTACGTTTTTATTCAAAAATTCATCAACCTCCTTAACATCTTTGTATCTCTGATGATGAAGAACAGCAATCGGCGCAAATAACTCCTCAGAAGTCCTTAACAGCATGAACCCATTTTCAAGAATCTCTTCTCTATTCAGCAGATAAATAGCCTTATAATAGTCGTAATTATTTGCATACTTATTATGATTAATGATATCGCCAAAGTCTACTATTGCTCCAAACAGTTTATCGATATCGTATTTCTCAGGAATAAGAATATGTGACACGTTTCGACAACCCATACCAAAATATGTAAAAATATCTTTACCGAGTTCTTTTAATTCAGAATCGCTTTCTTCCCCGCTCAACACCGCCACAGAAGTCCTATTCTTCCGTATAATATTTGGTAAATGTCCAAAGTATTTCTCAAAATATCTTGCCGAATTATTGCTGCCTGTAGCAATTACAGCATCAACATCTGACACTTTATTAACTAAACAAATTCTATCACTCAACTCAGGTTGGAGCTCAAACAAAATATTTATAAGTATAGGCATCAACCTTTTATCGTCGCTTGAAAGCTTTATATATGGTCTATTTCCAGAAAGTAATACAGATAAGAAATCATGAAAACCTACAAGAGGGATGTTTCCAGCCATGATTAGACCTACTTTTTTATCACTTTCATTGAATTGATAGTTGCTTACCCATTTCACTAATTGATCATGCGTTAGCAATTGACCTAAATTCAATAAACTCTCTCTGATGGAGTCCTCGGTAAACCACCCATTGTGGTGCTTTTCACTTAATATCACAGAATTCATCTGATCGTAAAAGGGTTCTCCTATGAAACTGTTGAACTCAGATTTTGGTAGGTTCCTTCCCCATTGGACCATAGCCTCGCCTAAAACGGATATCGTTTTGATCATTTTTGATTGATCTTCGCTCGTCATCATTAAATACAAATTATTTAGTAAGCGCAAACAAATATGCTTGCCATTCGTTTATTATATTTGCAAATGTAAAAGAACAAACGCATAAATTAGTTAATATGGCTATAATGATTACGGACGAATGCATCAACTGCGGTGCCTGCGAACCAGAATGTCCGAACAACGCAATATATGAAGGTGGAATGGAATGGACTTATGCTGATGGAACATCGCTAAAAGGTACGATCGAGACACTGGATGGTGAAGAAATGGATGCAGAAAAAGAACATGATCCAGAAGATATGGATGTTTATTACATTGTAACTGATAAGTGCACAGAATGTGTAGGTTTTCATGATGAACCCCAATGTGCTGCCGTGTGTCCAGTTGATTGTTGTGTGGATGACCCAGATTATAGAGAGTCAGATGACGAATTATTGTCTAAGAAAGATTTCATGCATTTATAGAAACTTATTTTTTTCAAATTAATAAGAGTCGCTCTGAAAAGGGCGGCTTTTTTTTTGCTAATTATATAAAACTTAATCAATCACGTTATTTAAAAATCTTATTTTCGCTAACAGAGTTATATACTGTGGAAAGATTTATCAACATATTGGTTATTGACAACAACGAAACCAACATCAGTGGACTACGAGCAATGCTGAATGGTGGAGGCAATAATCTGATATTTTGTGAAAATGAAAAGGCTGCTCTACCGATACTTAAAAAAAGAAGAGTCGGGATCATTTTAATCAATATTCAAAGAGAATCAATTGATGGATTTGAATTATTGCAACGCCTGAAATCCAATCCAAATTCAACAGATGCATATAAGATTGTAATTTCAGAAAGTACTTCAAGTGGTGCTCGATTGGTTAAAGGTTTCAAGGAAGGAGCAGTGGATTACCTTTCAAGTCCATTCAACCCTAATTTAGTAAAAGCCAAAATTGAGGTTTTTAAAACGCTCTATTTTAAAGATCAGCGAATAAATCAACTTCTTCAAAATATATTTCCAGAAAATGTTTTAAGCGATCTCAATACTATTGGTAAATTCTCTCCAAAAAGAATTGAAGAAGGCGTAGTATTATTTACCGACTTTGTAGCTTTTTCAAGAATTGCCAAGCATCGTAAACCAATGGAACTGCTAAAGCAATTGGAAGAATATTTCAATAAATTCGATGAAATAATTGATCGGTATGAGCTTGAGAAAATAAAGACAATTGGAGATGCCTATATGGCATTAGGAGGTGTAACCGAGACCAATAAAAAACCTGCCGTTAGAGCTTGTCTTGCTGCTTTGGAAATGAGAAACTACATGAAAAATCGCAAGCAATTAGCAAAAGCTACAGGAACAGACTTTTGGGAGATTCGAATTGGCTTACACTCAGGGCCTCTCGTTGCTGGGATCATTGGAAATAAAAAAATGAGTTTCGATGTTTGGGGTGATACAGTTAATATAGCAGCCAGAGCGGAACAACATTCTTCTCCAGATGGGATAACTATTACCGATCGTATCGCTGGACATGTAATTCCATACTTTGATTTAAAGCATCGCGGAGAGATTGAAGTCAAATATGGCGGTCAAGTTGATATGTTCTATCTCGATCAATTAAAACCTAAATACTCTTTATTCAATGAAGGGAATTTGCCCAACAGTAAACTTCGAAAAAATTGTGATCTTCCAAATATGGATTTTGAATTTGCACGACAACACATTATCAACAAACTCAAATCTTCTCTTCCTGATGAATTGGACTATCATAACCTCAAGCATACACTAAATGTTGAGAAGGCTGCTAAAAGAATAGCAAAGCTAGAAGGTGTTGAAGGTGAAGATCTAATTATACTGAAAACAGCCGTTTTATTTCATGATTCAGGATTCATATTAAAGTATGATCATAACGAAAATATTGGAGCTGAATTCGTAAGAAAAGAGTTACCGAAGTTTGGCTATACCCAAGATCAAATTGAAGCTATCGCAAAAATCATAATGTCTACAACGCGTGAGATCAAACCAAAAACGCTACTAGAGAAGATAATGAACGATGCGGATCATGATTACTTAGGAAGAGCTGATTATTTTCTAGTTTCTTCAAAACTTAGGAATGAACTAGAGCTTCAAGGAAAGAAAATGACAAACCTCGAGTGGATAGAGTATCAGCTTAGCTACCTTGAAAACGTTCATACTTTCTATACACAAACAGCGCACAACATCCGCAATAAGGGAAAAATGAAACGCATTCAAGAACTCAAGCAGAATAGAGAAGATCTGCTTAATGAGCAAATCTAACCGACTAAGTTTGCATCGAGAACACTTTTGTAAAGTTCCTCATATTGAGGTAAAATCTTCGTTATACAAAACTTACTAGCTTGCTCCTTAGCATGCCGCTTAAACATATCCAGCTTTTCTTTATCTGAAAGTAATGAAATTGCATTGTGAGCCATATCATCGACATCTCCTACATTACTCAAGAATCCAGAATAATTATGTTCATTCACTTCGGGAATACCTCCTGTATTTGAAGAAACAACAGGAACGCCAACCGACATAGCCTCTAAAGCTGCCAAACCAAAACTTTCTGTTTGAGATGGAAGTAAAAATAGATCTGAAATTTTGATAAGGTTTGCAGCATCTCGTATTTTACCAATCATCATTACTCTGTTACAGGTTCCAAGCTCTCTGCACAACATCTCTACGTTGTACCTTTCAGGGCCATCTCCTATCAAAAGCAATCTAGATTTCACAGATTTATTTACCCGATCGAACACTTTTACTACATCCTCTACTCTTTTTACCTTTCTGAAATTTGAAACATGACACAAAATCATTTCATCGTCTGCAGCGTACTTTCTCCTCTTTTCAAGGTAATCCTCACTTTGTTCGTCACTTATATTGTGAATAAAATTAGGAATAACCTGAATATCTCTATCCGTCGCAAAGTGAGCATAAGTATCTCTTTTTAAACTTTCTGATACAGCGGTCACCGCATTAGATTGATTGATACAAAATGTAATCACCGGTTCGAAAGATTTATCTCTCCCCACCAACGTAATATCTGTACCATGTAATGTTGTGATAAAAGGAATATTTATACCTCTTGTTTTCAAAATTTGTTGTGCCATGAAGGCAGCTGATGCATGAGGTATAGCATAATGTACATGAAGGAGATCGAGTTTCTCATGCACCACAACATCAACCATCTTACTCGCTAACTCTGTCTCATAAGGTTGGTATTCAAACAAAGGATAATTACTTACTGCTACCTCGTGATAAAAGATATTATCCCTAAAAGACCCAAGCCTAACAGGTTGAGAATAAGTAATAAAATGAACCTCATGTCCCTTCTCTGCTAAAGCTTTACCCAGCTCTGTTGCTACCACTCCACTCCCGCCATAAGTCGGGTATAACACTATTCCTATTTTCATATATTCGGTTGACGCCTAGCGTCGTTAATGTCAATACTAAACAAGCGCTCGTTATTCTTGTTCCAAAAAAAAGAAAATTATTTATTCACCGGAAACAATTCATAGATAACCTTCTGAATATCCGTACGAATGTTAAGGTGAATAAGTTTCCAGTTTTCTCCACTTGGATAAACACGATTTGATAAAAACACATAGTTCACTCCATTTGCAGGATCTGCCCAAACTTGCGTTCCAGTAAAACCTGAATGTCCAAAAGAAGAAAGTGACACAAGATTACATGTAGGCCCTCCATCTAAATCACGAACGGGTTTATCGAAACCAGCTCCTCTTCGATTCCTAGGACAAAACTGACAAGAAGTATATTCCTTTACAACTTCTTCAGATAGATATCTCTTCCTCCCATACATGCCATTATTTAGAAACATTTGCATCAAGGCCGTCAAGTCTGTCGCTGTCGAAAATACGCCGGCATGACCTCCTACTCCATCCATCATGGCTGCTCCCATATCATGAACATAGCCATGCACCAATTGATGACGGAAATAACTATCTTGTTCAGTCGGCGCAATCTGTTTTTTATCGAATTTTTCCAAAGGATGATATCCCATAGTCTTTAGTCCCATAGGCTCATAAAATGTATTCCATACAAAATCTTCCATTTCTTGTCCTGAATTTTTCTCAACTATCTTCTTCACAAAATAATAGCCCAAATCCGAGTACTTGTACTTCTTGTGTCGTCTCAGGCTTGTTCGTAAAATTCTCTTATACATTTCCTCTTCATAATTATTTAGAATAAAGAGGTTCTCAGCTACAGGCCTACTCATACTATCATTTGGAACAGTCGAGTATATCATTTCATTTGGCATTCCTTCGCTTAGTGTGGAGGTATAAAAAGGGATCCAGGGAGATAATCTTGCTTGATGCGCCATCATATCTCGTAAAAGAATTCTTTCGTAGGCAGTACCTCTTGTTAATCCACCAAGGTAATCGCCTAAAGTACTATCCAGTGAAAACTCACCTCTATCTTGAAGATACATCAAACTAGAAGTAGAGGCTGCAATTTTGGTTATTGAAGCTATGTCGTAGACTGTTGAGTTATCCACTTTCATAAGCGAATCATAAGTGAAATGACCAAAACTTTTTTGATAGATAACCTTACCGTCCTTAGCGACAACCACTTGACAACCTGGATAGGCTTGTTCTTTTATTCCTTTAATGGCAATTGAATCAATCTCATCGAGTTGTTTACGTCGAACTCCAAGTTCCATCGGTATAGTATACTTCAATCTAGATTGCACAGGGGTCTCTGCGCTATAACCCTCCTGATAGATTGCATTCAAAGTAATTGAAAGCGGAGTAGTGGATTGGTGACCTCCGAAAATAAGTTGCGCCGCTCTATCTTGACCATAATCACTCTTCTGAAAAGCGAGTATGACAGCATCTGCGTTGTCAAAGTCTGTCTCATCTTGAGCAACATAAGGATTTCCAAACATTGTTACATAAACATTTGCTGCTTCAGGCAAAGCATCTAAAAGTGCTTTCCAACCTTTCGGGTAATTATATGCATTTGAAGAAAGCATTGAAGATGATGCGATATTGACAAATATATTTTCATAATTATTCCATTCCGAACCGTATCTCAAAATAGCTTCGGCACCTGTATAAGAATGAAATACATCAGTGGTTGAGTAATCGTGAACTCGATTAACAAACAAGTCCATATCAGCTCCTATGTTAAGCGTTAAGTTTCTCTCAAGAGCATCCGCAACAGGAATCACGTTTTCATTCTTAACAACGGTGAGTGCTTTTTCATACACAGAATATTCAGCAGCTTCTAACAACTCATCATCTGGGCAAGTAAGTTCCGAGGTTTCTTTCATCGCATAAAACTTTGCTCGTAATATCTTACTGCATTTCTCATCTACTTGTTCCATTGAGATAAGTCCAGATTCAACGGCAGAAACTATGAGATCTATACTTTTCTCTATTTCCTCAGGGTAAAGTACAATATCATTACCTGCCTCATATGCCTTCAAAACTACTTCGGACTTACCATATTTACCAGTCAACGCACCCATATTCAATGCGTCACTAATCACCAGTCCATCAAACTTTAATTCTCCTTTAAGAATCTCTTCAATAATTCTCTTCGAAAGACTAGCAGGAGTGCCTGTGCTATCTAAAGACGGAACATTCAAGTGCGCCATCATAACAGCAGACGCCCCACTGAGACGCCCCATTCTATATGGCACCCAGTCAAAACGTTCAAACTCTTTTTTTGACTTTAACACAGTCGGTAATGTTTTATGCGAGTCTTTTTCCGTATCTCCATGTCCTGGGAAATGTTTCATACAACTTAAGATATTATTCTGCTGTAATCCCTGAATCATAGCTCTTCCATGGTTAGCAACGGTTAAAGGAGATTCGCCGAATGATCTAAATCCAATAACTGGATTGTTTGGATTTGTATTAACATCTACAACTGGTGAGAAGCTTAAATGAATCCCTAATTCTCTCAGATCAGCACCCATAGAAGTCGAAATAATCTTAGTGCTTTCAACATCGTTCGCTGCTCCGAGGGTTAATTGAAACGGATAACGCTTTCCTTTCCACAATCTCATATCCAATCCCCACTCGGCGTCAATGCCCACAAGAAGAGGCACATTCGACTTTTCCTGAAAACGGTTAATTGCTTCTCTCGTATTTTTTAATTCACCCTGAAACAGTATTACTCCTCCTATTTTATAATTGGCTATAATAGAATCGAGCTTCATTAAGTGACTTTCTCCTTTATTTGGAGTTGCAGCTATCATAAAACTTTGAGCAATCTTCTCTTCTAATGATAAGGTCGAAAGTATAGAGTCAGACCATTTAGTTTCTGAACGCAGAAAATCAGGAAGTCCTTTTCTCACTGGAGGGTCATCCTGTAAAGAAGGTTTGTTTAAAACAAAAGACATGAGTATCAAGAGTAAAAATGGTATCCCAAGCTTTTTCAACATACACTCAAATTCATTTTATTTAACGTTTTCAGCTCAAAAAATCTGCCGAACTGTCATATCTTTAATTCTGGAATAGATATTGAAGCAAATATAGTCAAAGTTACTCCTCAATATCATCCTTTTTTTGAGAGTTATTGACATTCTATATTGAACGGTTTTTTAAATGTAGAATTTGAAGTATCTTTATGTTTTATTGCCAAAATTGAGCTTAAGAATATGTTAGAGCGCGTGAAGTTCATGAAAGTGAACAAAAACAAGAGGTTTGAGTACACCCCCCGTTTTTATAACGAACGGAAGGAACGTTTGAATAAAATGAGGGAGGCATATAGTGATGACGGCGAAGCAGATTCCGCTCAGAGGAGAGAACGAATGCGCGACAAAATGCAAACTTCTTGGGGACTCGAAAGCGCACACGCAAGTCAATCAAGGGCCGCGAATATTCGTTTGATTGTGATATTGGCTGCTTTACTCGTAGGTTCATATTTTATTCTAGACTACGTGGAGATCTTCACTGCAGAAGTTACAAACATAGAAACGAATAAATAAAAGTTGCCCGATGAGTGAAGTCATTCGTTTGCTACCTGATAACATTGCTAATCAGATTGCCGCAGGAGAGGTTATTCAACGCCCAGCTTCTGTTGTAAAGGAGTTAATAGAAAATGCCGTAGATTCTGAAGCTAAGCATATCGAACTGCATATTAAAGATGCAGGAAAAACAGCTATTCAGATTGTAGATGATGGAAAAGGAATGTCGGCTGGTGATGCTGAAATGTGTTTTGAGCGTCATGCAACCAGTAAACTTTCTAGTGCCGATGATTTATTCACTCTTAAGACCAAAGGATTTCGAGGCGAGGCATTAGCTTCTATAGCTGCAATAGCCCATGTTGATCTTGAGACCATTCTCAAAGGAGAAGAAATTGGAACGAAAATCAAGATTGCAGGGAGTAAGATCGAATCTAACGAACCGAATGCAAGAAACAAAGGAACCTCAATCACGGTAAAGAACCTCTTTTTCAATGTACCAGCAAGAAGGAACTTTTTGAAATCAGATCAGGTTGAAACTAAACATATAGTTGAGGAATTTAATAGGATTGCATTAACTCACCCTGAAATCAGCTTCAAGTTTACGCACAATGGGAATGTATTACAAGACCTTGTGTCATCTGGATTAAGAAAACGTATTGTTGACCTATTCGGTAAGAACTTTAATGATAAATTAGTTCCTATTGAAGAAGAAACTGATATTGTCAAAGTAACTGGATTTGTAGGCAAACCTGAATTCGCGAGGAAAACACGCGGGGAGCAATACTTCTTCGTTAATAATCGATTTTTTAAGGATCATTATTTACACCACGCAATTACACAGGCATTTGACAACTTAATTCAACCCAAAACATATCCTTCCTATTTTATTTATTTGGAGGTCCCTTCTTCTACCCTAGACGTAAACATTCACCCTACAAAAACTGAGGTAAAGTTTGAAGATGAACGCAATATTTATAGTATTTTACGAAGTACAGTCAAACTGGCTTTAGGGAAGTATAATATTGCCCCAAGCCTAGATTTTGAGAGAGAACCTCAATTCGATCTTACTTCTGATCAACAAGCTAAACCAATACAAACTCCTCAGATCAATGTAAATCCTGAGTACAATCCTTTCAAGTCAGGAGGAGGATCCTCAGGGTCTAGTTCTCCAACACAACATAAGCAAATTGCAGGTTTGAAGCCAAACAAAGAGGATTGGGAGAATTATTTTGAGATCAAAGAAGAGCAAACTCAAGAAAAAGAGGAAATTGATTTTCAATCCAACGATGATTCAGCCGGTAAAAAAATCCAAATACACCAAAAATATGCATTTATTCAGGTGCGTTCAGGCATTATGCTTATGGATCTCAAGAGAGCTAAAGAAAGGATATTATACGATGAGCTTATGGAGCAGTTTATGCTCGCTCCCATCGCCTCTCAACAGTTGATGTTTCCTTATGAATATAATTTACTGGCTACCCAAAAACTAGAATGGGATAACAATAAGACCTCATTGGAAAGGTTAGGGTTTTCTTGGGATTGGAATGGTAACATGATGGTTCTTTCTGGAATCCCCTCATTTCTAGAAGATGAAGAAATTGCGCAATGCATTGACTCCATAACAGAAAAGATTACACACGAAGAAATTGACAAAGGTGAGCTTGCTCATGAACTTATTTCATCATTGTCTAGAGCAGCATCAGCAGCTAAAATTGAACAATTAAATACAGAAGAGCTGAACCACATGATCGATAGATTGTTTGAAAGTGAACAACATCAATATACACCAGGCGGAAAAAAAATTATGCAAACAATTAGTCTGGAAGAATTAAACAATTACTTGAAATGAATGGAATTTTAGGAAATATGCCTCCTGTTGTAAAGAACCTACTCATCTTGAATGTCTTGATGTTCGTTGTATCCTACATCGGGAAAATGCAAGGAATTCCAATGACCTTCTTACTCGGTGGCTATGTGTTTAACTCTCCTTTCTTCGAACCCTATCAAATAGTCACTCACTTCTTCATGCATGCAGACCTCTTCCATATTTTCTTCAATATGTTTGCACTGGTAATATTTGGATCTGCCTTGGAGAGAGTTTGGGGTCCTAAACGCTTCTTCATTTTCTATGTTGCGACTGCAGTTGGAGCATTCGTGTTACATCAGTTGATCGGTTTTTTTGAAGTTCGAAACATAGAGGAACAATTATATGCAGCAGGATATAACGATCTTTTTGAGCTAAAAGAACAAATTATCGCTTTACGGAATGGAACTATAAATAGCTTTACCCCTGCTGTAGCGGGAACAAATGGTTTAATAGAAGAATATATGATCAATGTTTCAGTGCCAGTGGTCGGAGCTTCTGGTGCCGTTTACGGTGTTTTAGTTGGATTTGCTTATTTGTTCCCCAATACTGAATTAATGTTGCTCTTCCCTCCAATCCCCATTAAAGCGAAGTGGCTTGTCCTAATCATGGTTGGAATTGCTGTGTTTAATTCTATTCAAAGAAATCCTGGCGACAACATTGCACACTTAGCCCATCTTGGTGGTGCTCTGGTTGGTTTTATACTGGTATTTATCTGGCAAAAGAATAAGAAAAACTTCTATTAAAATGGAACGCAGTTTTATTGACGAAATAAAGTACCAATGGAATTACGGAGGGATGCACATCAAATTGATCGGTGTAAATCTCGCGGTCTTTCTACTCATTGGGCTAATGTTGGTCTTCGGAAGACTATCTACTCCAGGACCTGACAATCCTGTCATCCCGATTCTAAATGATATCTTTACATTACAAGGCAGTCCTAAAGGATTTATAACACATCCATGGGGTATTGTAACGAGTATTTTTGCGCATTTTGAGATCTTTCACTTTTTCTTTAACATGCTCTTTCTCTACTTCATTTCGAAGTTCTTTTTAATGTATTTCTCAAATTCTCGGATGCTTTACACCTACGTTCTTGGAGGAATATTCGGCGGTGTTTTTCAGATATTAGCATATTCAATCTTCCCCGCTTTGCAAGGGGCAGAAGTATTTGTAGTTGGTGCATCAGGGTCAGTTATGGCCATATTTATGGCCGCTGCGTTCCATAGACCTATGGCGGAAGTATATCTGTTTGGAGCCATAAAAATAAAAATGATCTTTATTGCTGGTATTTTTATTCTTATGGATCTGCTGAGGATGGGTTCTATGGATAATGTTGCTCACTTTGCACATCTTGGAGGTATCGCTTTTGGTATTCTTTCCATTCAGAAAATCAATTCACGAAACAACGTCATCAACTGGTCAAAACGAACGGTAGACAACTTGACGAAGAGCTTGAAAGGTGAGCCAAAAATGAAAGTCCATAAAGGAGGAAAGAAAAAACAATACAACACTCGTTCTGACGAAGATTTTAATAGACACAAAAAAGCTACCCAAGCTCAAGTAGATGCCATTTTAGATAAGATTTCCAAGTCCGGATATGATAGCTTGACAAAAAAGGAAAAGCAAATTCTTTTTGATCAAAGTAAATAGAATGGCGAAAGATTCTATTATCAAAAGACTTATATCCCGAACGATTGGTTTACTAAGTATTGCAATCTCAATTGCTCTTCTCATAAGCTACTTGAGTCCATACATATCCCCAGAGAATATCTGGTGGATTCAACTTTTTGGATTGGCATATCCAATAATTCTTATAAGTCTTTTAATTCTGCTTCCCGTTCTGTTCTTTCTTAAAAGAAAACGTTTCTGGACACTTGCAATTATAATCATTGTCGGACTCCCTGTGCACTTCCGTTACATCTCATTTGGTTCTAGCTCAGAGGCTTCTCAAATTGTTACTGAAATTAAAGTAACTTCTTTCAATGTTCGTGGTTTTGACATCTATCATTGGGTGAATAAAGATCTTTCCAAGTCAGAAGAATTATTCATAGAGTTTATAAAGAATAATAATGCGGACATAATGTGTTTTCAAGAATACACCTTAGACAAGCGGAACAGTAAACATATGTTGCCTGCTGAAATAAAATCAGCCGGAGATTTTAAATATTATACTGAAAAACTTACTGTCCAGTCAGTAAAACTATCTTTCGGAATATCAATCTACTCTAAACATCCTATTATCAATAAGGGGTTTGTAGGTGAAGATAAAGACTTATACGCGCTATATGTTGATGTAAAAATAAAGGAAGACACAGTGCGGGTTTACAATACACATCTTCAAAGCATAAGACTGCAACAAGACGAATATTCACTATTCGATAAAAATGCTCCTAGTGATAAAGGTGTCTCTAGACGTGTTGGAAGATTATTAGGGAAGTTAAAGAATGCCTACCCAGGCAGATTGGCTCAATCGAACAGTATTATCGATCATGCTTCGAAAAGTAAACATCCAGTAATTATTTGCGGCGATTTCAATGAACCTCCCACTTCTTATGTTTACAGCTTATTCAGCGACCTGTACAAAGATGCATTTAGAAATTCTTCTTTCGGTATTGGGAGAACATATGCCGGTAAAATACCAGCGGGAAGAATAGATCACATCTTTTGTGGTGACTCCATTCAACCTCTATCTTTTGAAATTAGTGATGAGATCTTAATGTCTGATCATTACCCCATTTCCGCTAAAATAGCTCTAGAATAAAGAGTATATATAAGATATGTAAATCATTAATAAAATAACTCCACTGAATCTACCAACCTTTCTTCTAAAGACCATCATAGGTAACAAAAGGATGGCTATTCCTAACATCCAAAGTAGATCCCAACTGATCACATTCGCTTCAACTCCTATTGGCTGAACAACTCCTGTAAGAGCGAGAACAATCATGATATTAAATATATTGCTCCCGATAAGGTTACCCACTGAAATATCTGTCTCCTTTTTAAAAGCTGCAACTACACTCGTTACGAGTTCTGGAACTGAAGTACCAAAAGCAATTACAGTAATTCCGATTACATGCTTAGATAAACCAAAATACTCTGCAATATCACTCGCTCCTTCTATCAACCAATTGGAACCAAAATAAAGGCCCACTAAACCAATCAC
>CBFHXS010000032.1:0-23436 GCA_965659845.1 Brumimicrobium sp. | reverse complement strand
AGGAATGATATTTTTCTTGTCAGGTTGTACAAAAACGATTTTTGACAAACGAAGGAAATATATTGGAGATTATGAATTTACCATTAAAATTTCTTGTACACCAAATTTAGGAAACTGCGATACTACATATATATGACGGAACTATTGATTATTCAAACGATAAAAACAAATTAATTATTCAATTTGAAAGTGATTTCTCAATCGAGCCTTTACTTGATGATGATCAATTAATTCAGCACATTGATCACTATCAAAGTGAAAATATTGGGGAGTTCCTCAATAAGAATGAAGTTCAATTTTTAGTACGAACAGGTGGCCTTGGGGCTGGATATTTCAGGAATGTTTATGGCAAAAAGAAGTAATTAATGCTAGAATTGACAAATAAAACTATGTATTATTCTCAGGCCTAACACTGATGACCCTCACAAAAGATCATGCAGGTCTTTATTCAGTAAATTGCTAATCTTTGCTGTCTCCTTCCTTACTCACTAAAACAATACCTTCTTGCGAGCTATAACCTCTCCTGCGCCATTGTAAAGCACAACAAAATGTATACCTTCAAATCCATCGTGGCTTATTTTCGTCTCCCCTTCATTCAACTCAGTTGAATTTACCTTCTGACCATTAATATTAAAGATCTTAACTTTTCCAGCTTCTCTCGAATCTATAAGGAGTTGATCATTCTGAACTGAAATAGTAAAATCATTCAATTGATCTTGCGCTGCGCTAGATGTTCCATCCAAGGTTCCAGTAATTTTCAAATAAGTGATTCCAACAGTAAGGTTAGCATTTGAAAAATCAATAGCATCCAAAACTATCGGCGAAGCATTGTTAAAGCTAACAATTGATACATTATCTCCCCCTGTATTATCAGAAATGTTTCCTAGTTCTGAATCAGCTTCAGAACCTCCTTCAAAGAGTCGAAGGTCATAATTAATGGTATTCGGTTGAGAAAAATGCAACTCAACAACAATATTCGTGTACCCATCTGTATTGGTTATTGATAAACCACCAGAGCCACCGCTTGTTATGTTAACTTGATCGGTATTAGGGAAACCTCCTCCTTGTACATTCCAATCAGCAGGAACAAATTCATTTTGACTACCGTCCTGCTCAAGAATAATTGTTTGAGCTGAACTTAAACTTGTTATTCCAAAAAAGAGGGTTAACAAAAGACCCATAGATAGCGTAAAGTATTTCATAGTGTTTGTTATAAGTAGGCTTCAAAAATACAAATAATTGAACTCATCACTTACTTGGCAAGAAATTAGTTTGTTTTAAACTGTTATTGAATACTTTACATTAGTAATCAAAGTCGATGTTGCGAGGAGCTTACTATTTTAACTCAGTAGTTATAACCAACCTTAGTTCTTCTTGCGCACCGCTGTATTTGATATAAACGGATTTGACCTCATGACCATTGTACCCTTCTGTGTTGAAGGACACCTCTACTTGGCCTCGTTCTCCAGGTTTCAGCGTCTTGATATCTGTTTTAGCTGTAATGCAGTCACATGGAATTCTAAACGATTCAATCGAGATTGGCTTATCCCCGTTGTTTACAATGGTAAAGGTCTTTTCAATTTGAGTTCCTAAAGGCAATTCTCCCGCATCGATAACTTGATCTACCGCATTCAAAACAGTTGTTACCGTATCTTCTTCTCTAATCACATCCACACTCTGAATCTCAATTTTACGTTCTATGGCTGCCGCTCTTGAATACACCGAGTTCTTTACATCATTAGGGTTGTCACTTGTTATCTGGTCTGCTTCATATTCTCCGAAAGGAACTTGAACGACTGACAATGCCCCACCATTTTCGGCTGTTCCGTCAAAATACTCTACGAACACGCCGTTATCGTAAGCCTTCATGTAATTCACCATGGATGCAATTCTTCGCTTCGTAAGATTGACATTATAATCCGTTTTAGCTAAGGGGCTAGCAAATCCCTTCACTGTCATTTGAATCTTTCGTCCTCTTTTTAATTCTTCAAGTAATAAATCCCTGAATAATTCTAGGTCGGAAACACCCTGTTTGACATACTCCAAAAAGAAATCATCTATATCATCTTTTGCATCAGCAGCGTCATCTCCCTTGAGTCCATTAGAATACTCTTTTTTATACGTGCCCATCATAGCTATATAGTCGTCGTAGCTATCCATGTAGTTAACATTTGACGTTGTATCCCTTGACCTTGGGTTCGGGATATCATTATGGAAATAAAGCGTAACTGGTAATCGTTTATTCAAATCTTCAAGACTTTCTTCAACTGTTGGAGGTTTCGGTGCTAATGGCTTTCTAAGCAAGAATATATCACTACAGCAAGTAGGATTCTTACTGTAGTTTACTCCTAATCGATTTGAACTGAAGAAGACTGTATCCTTCGTAGAGGTTTCGAAATAATAAAGGTCGTTTGCCGGAGAATTCACGGGTTCTCGCAAATTCTCTGGTGCTTGAAATATTGTGGTATACTTGGATTGAAAGACATCATATCCTCCGAAGCCATCGTTCCATGAACTACTGAAATACAGCGTTGTAGTCTCGCTATCCCAATAAGGTGAAAGTTCATTATCCATTGAGTTAATTCGCTTCACGTTAATTGGCCTCCTAAATTGATTTCCATTTTTTATAAAGCTATACCAAATATCCATTCCACCATCTCCGTCTTCTCTATCAGATGCATAAAAAAGAACTTCACTTCCATCCCATTCACCAATAAACGGCATTGTTGTATTTGCTCCTGGCTCATTTATAATCGGGCCAAGCGTATCAATACCTGTAAATCCATCATTTTCAATATACGCAACCAAAATCTGACACCTATACCCTATGTTTTCATTCTCGCAATAACTAAAATAGAATCGCTCGCCATCCAAGCTGAACGTTCCATTCCCTGTATTGAATTTATTCCAAAAAAGGTCTTGTACTTTTTGTGGATCCTTGAAAGAACTGTCTTCAATACTAGAGGTATATAAATGTGTATGATAACTAGTGTCATATACTACTTCTTCACTCGTTGAGTCAGCTTTTAAAGAAGAAAGGTATAGTTTACCATCATAAACACGATGACCAAACTCTGAATCAACAGAATTCACCGATTCGGGAAGATGCTCAAAAATTAATTTTGATGAATCCCCAACATTAGAACGGGCCCAAATACAGGATTGAATTTCATTCCGACTTTTCTTATACAGATAACCTCTTCGATCACTCCTATATTTTTTCTTAGCTAGTTTAAAAACATCAAGTGCCTCATCGTATCTGGCAGTCTGTTTAAGCATCAAACCATAATTCAGTAAACTGTAAGGATAAATTTCTGCTGACTCACGATCGTAGACTTTTCCGTAATAATATGCTGCTTTTCTATAGTCTTTATAAGCACGAAGTGTTTCTGCATACTCCCATAACGTATTAATTGAGTTTGAGTCTATCTTCATAGCCTTCTCATAATACTTTAACGAATAGACATAATCCCCTTCCCTAAATTTTTCTTGAGCAAACTCCAAATATTTCTTAAGCTCTTGTTGACCAAACAAAGAACCGCAGAAAACAAAAGACAAAATAATCAAATGTAGTCTGGACATACTCTATGTTTTATATTACTTGGGTTAAATCTTTGCAGGATATAACGCACACTAATTTCAAGACCTCCTCTAGCTTTACTAGCCACGTAGAGCGAAGAAAAGTTGATGTCATATGATAAACCAGCCCACCAGTTTTGGTACTCTCCTCCTACCATAATACAACCTGCATCACTACTTCTCAAAAATGCTCCTGCCATTATCGCTTGATATTCACCTAAACGATCTTTTACGATGTATCGCAATTGTGACCCAATGATGAACTCACGATATGTTCCTTGTAAGTTCAGTTGAATACTAGGAAGTATATCCCAATCAAAACCAATTTCATATTCTGCTCGAGCAAATAAATTAAAGCGCATATCTCTCTGAATTTCTTCACCAAAAAAACCTTGATTTGGTCGATTGATATTGAATAAACCTATACCTGCTCGTACTCTTTTTCTTTTGCCTTCTTGATACTCATAACCAATTCCTGTTCCCCAGGTAAAATTAGACCTTCTTTGATTGGCAAAATTTTCATTGGTTGGAAGAGCATTATCGAAAAAGATACCGTTCCATTGATTATCAAAGTTGAAAGCCCCTGCATTAAATGACCTGAAGTTAAGACCGAATTGTAAACCTCCTCTTAACAGATGTGTAGAATCACTAGTGAGTTTATGTACATAGGATACACTTGGTTGAAGTTCTATGGTTCTGAACGTTCCATCTCCTGCTGCATCGTTAAACATGAACAATCCAAAACTCAGATTATCAAGCAGAACTCCTTTAGCCTCAGCGGAAACTTGCATAGTAGTGAATGGAACGGTGACGCTTCTCCATTGATCCCTGAAATTTCCATGAAAACGATAGTCCCCGTTGAATTGTCCGACACTTGAAGGATTCTGAAATACAGGGTTGTGATCGTATTGGGACCAATGAATATCTTGAGCAGAAAGTGTTCCGCACGAAAAGACCATGAAAAGAACTATGTAGAACTTTCTTGTCATATTAGCGAATCAGTGTAATGTTTCCTTGAATTAAAAATGACTGCCCATCTATACAGAAACCGTCCAGGTAATAATCATATACATCCGGATCAACTTTCTTTCCACGAAACGTTCCATCCCAACCTTGATCTATATCCGTTGTTTCAAACACTAATTCTCCCCATCTATTATATACTCTAAAAACCAATTCCTCAACAATTGTACTTCGTACGAAAAGAACATCATTTTCATTGTCTCCATTAGGCGTAAACGCATTCGGCACAAATACAAAGGGTTCCTCACATACGAATTCGAATACCTTAACTAAAACAGACGCCTCCTTTGTACAGATCCCATCAGAAACCTGAACTGTGAAGGTTGTATTTTCCTCAACATATGCGTCCGTGGTTTGACCGTTTGGATTGGTAAGGTTTTCATCAGGGGTCCAAGTGTAAGAATACCCTCCAGTCGGTGAAGCAGTGAGTGTAACCGTAGATCCTACAGGCACTTCATCATCAGAAACTGTGGCGTTTACTGTACTTGTATTAATATTACTAACCGCAATGAATATTGAATCTGTTATCACACAGCCATTACTCGCTGTAGCAGTTAAGTAAAGATACTGTGAACTCGTTGGATCAATAACGACTTGGTTAGTTCCTTCGCCGTTGACTACAATCGAATCAGCTGACCAATCGAAATTGCTAAACGTAAGCCCTGAAATTGCGCTTGACGCAATAATCAACCCCTGATCTCCAACACAGAGTGCTGTGTCACCTATTAATTCTAAAGCGGCACTGGTAAAACTTACTTCAATACTATCCAAAACAGAACAACCTGAATTGGAAGCTTGAACATAATAATAACCATCAGTAGGAGCAAAAACAGTAGCCGTAGAATCAGAAAGATTTGCATTCAACGTGTCGGATAGATCACTGGTTGAAGACCAGATAAACTGAGTTGCCGTTCCATTCGCATCGACTTCAAGATTTATTGTTTCTGGTGAGCATAAAGAAATTGGCGCCATATTCTCAATGACCAATTCCGGAGTTACTGTTATCGTAATAAATGCAGTATCAGTTATTAAACAAATAGAATCTGTAACGTAAAGCTCTACGTCGTATGTTCCCGGACTAGTATAAGTAATCGTGGGTTCAAAAGTTGTGGAGTCTAGATTTCCATCTCCAAAGTTCCACATATAACTATCAGATTCAGATGAAAAGTTATCGAATGTTACCTCAAATGGAGCACACCCCAGAGAGTTATCTACGGTAAACTCAGCGTTAGGAATAAGATTAAAGTCAAACTTGAACACCAACGCATTACAATTACTCGCTAAGTTCTGATCAGACCACGCTCCCGGTGTGGTTGGAAAGTCACTATTTCCGCCACAACCTCCACATACACCTTGATAAACTACCCCGTTCTTATCAAAACGTGATGTACCACCATCAACATGTTCATTTGACGTGGTTCCACCCATATAGGTTCCGTAAAGTAAACTATTGAACTCTCTTTCGATCACAATCAAGTAAAAATCAAAACCGTTTGGACTGTTCTGCTGAAATGCATCAGGTGTCACCGGCATTCCAGACATAGGATTTGGCTGAAGAATATTAGCCCCCCAACCCGAAACATACATGTTTCCACATATATCAACAAGGAAAGCACTCGGTGAAATATCAAATGTACCACTTCCACTGCCAAAAACAGTAGACCCCATTATGACGTCAAGGGTTGGTTCTAACTTAGCGATGAATTGACCGCTATTTGCATTAGAATAATTGGCATTGATGACTGGGAAGTTTCCTCCATTACTTTGACCTACAACAAAAATGTTATCCAATCGATCTATCTCAACGAAGAATATTTGATCATAATCTGCTACTCCCATATAAGTCGCTTGTTGCAATGTCTGACCATCTGGAGTCAACTTACCGATGAATCCATCCGTAATACCGCCACCATAAGTAGCTTGATACCCTCCTGCTGTTCCTGATAAATCGCTCGAGCTTGTTCCTCCTGCAAAAACAACGTTTGCACTTGAATCCACTTTTACAGAATAAACAGCATCATTATTCGAACCACCGTAAAAACTAGACCATAGAAGCGAGGCAAAATCATTATTCAATTTAATTACAACCCCGTCTTGTTGTCCATTTAAAGCCGGCTGAAAAGCATCCTGAAGTGGAAAATCCAAAGATCTAGTGCAAGATCCCACCAAAATATTATTGATTGAATCAAGCATGATCTCTCCTCTAAATTGATCACCATAATTAGTCGTCAAACTATCGTATGCCGCAGGATTACCATAATTACCAGACGTAACAAGATAGTTTACACCGTCATTCTCCGAGCCTCCAACATACGTCGAACCCATCAAGTTATTGCCATTAGCAGAAAACTTTGCTACAAATATATCAGTCCCTACCGTTCCAAAATTTGTCCCATTCGAATTGATTGAAAGCGTAGTTCCACCTGCATGATTAGGTTGAAACCCATTAACAATTGGAAAGTCAAGAGATGAAGTTACACCATACACATATATATTGTTGTCTGTATCACATATTAAAGAATGTGGAACTTCAGTACCCTGTGTATTATCTCCTCCCCCAAAGAAAGTTGACCAAATCATAGTGGTACCATCTGGAGAATATTTAGATATAAATGCATCAGTGGTGGCAATATTCACATCTGGAATTGTCATGTTAGAGTTCACATCATATGCATTAGGGTCGGGAGTAGGATAATCATTCCCATAAACCATACCCGCATTGTAAGCTGTACCATCGTAACCATAGGTTGCTGACATCCCAAAATTATCAGAGATAGCACCACAAAATGTTGCAAAAACTAATGTTGGATCTATAATCAGTTGTACTCTCCTATTATAATCTCCCAATTTGAAAGTTAGTTCATCCTCTTCAACAACAAATTCACAAGCTACCTCAATGATCTTACCATTCACAATTTGATAAGCGTATGGCTTTTCTTCAATTATCTTTCCTAGCTCCCCTTCTAGAATAAGTCTTCCTTCATCATCGACAGACAAACTCTTCTGATTACCATACCTCAATCTGATTTTGTCAGTTTTGATGTTAGGATCTATAACAAACTCATACTTAATCTGCTCTTCTTGTTCAATAAAACGGACATCGATCCCATCATACATGTTATGAAGCGTAAAAGAGGCATAACCTCTGACTTCATGAGTCCAATTCGAAGGGTCGTCACCTATAAAGTAGTTATAGTATTGATTGGTTGGATTTGACTTAGATACTTGAGTTACATCATTTGCACCTTCAAAATGCATGTTAATCACCTCTTGTCGGAAATATAGAGAATCGCTCGCATTTTTATCCAGATGCTGCTTTTGCACGGCATCGTAATCTTGCACATGAAATAATACCCTACCATTTTCTACCCACATGTTACCGCTACCAAAGCGATTCATAAAAAAAACATGATCTGGCCATTGTCCTTTATTTTCTATATATGCATGATAAACTGAATGCTCATGTGTCACCTCTTGACCAATCGATTTAAAGACCGGTAAAAGCAAAACAGTTAGTAGCAATACAATTCTAATCATGATTATAAAGTTAATGATTTCAATACAATAGCAGAAAAATAATCTCGATCTAATTCACGAATTCTCAGGAAATCCTGTCATAATGCGACATGTTGTCAGTGAAATATGAAGGGGTTAAAGCGTAAATATGCCAAAATGAACGAAAAATGACTAAAAAAACTGGTGGCATAACTCTTGAGAAAAGCATCCTGAATTAGAATTATAAAAAGCATAATATAAATTGATATGGGAAAAATAATAGGAATTGATTTAGGTACTACGAACTCATGTGTTTCCGTGATGGAAGGAAATGAGCCAGTAGTAATAACAAATGCAGAAGGAAAAAGAACAACACCTTCAATTGTAGCATTTGTCGAGGGTGGAGAGCGTAAAGTTGGTGATCCGGCAAAACGTCAAGCAATTACAAATCCTCAAAAAACTGTTTCTTCGATTAAAAGATTCATGGGTTCATCATTTGATGATGTTGCCAAAGAAGTGAAAAGAATGTCGTATGAAGTAGTGAAAGGAGATAACAACACTCCTCGTGTTAAGATTGACGACAGAACGTACACCCCTCAAGAAATCTCAGCTATGGTTCTTCAGAAAATGAAGAAAACTGCTGAAGACTATTTAGGACAAGAAGTAACGGAAGCTGTTGTAACTGTACCAGCATACTTTAACGATTCTCAAAGACAGGCAACTAAAGAAGCTGGTGAAATAGCAGGATTGACTATCAAGAGAATAATAAATGAGCCTACTGCTGCAGCTTTAGCATACGGTCTTGATAAAAAAGATGTAGATCAAAAAGTTGCTGTATTCGATTTTGGTGGAGGTACGCATGATGTCTCTGTTCTTGAGCTTGGAGATGGAGTATTTGAAGTTTTAGCAACAGATGGTGATACACATTTAGGTGGTGATGATGTTGATGAAGCAATCATTACTTGGTTAGCTGAAGAATTCAAAAATGATGAAGGAATTGATCTTCGTAAAGACCCTATGGCTCTTCAGAGACTGAAAGAAGCAGCTGAGAAAGCAAAAATTGAATTGTCTTCAACGACTTCAACAGAAATAAACTTACCATACATAATGCCCGTTGACGGAGTACCGAAGCACTTGGTAAGAACATTGCAACGTTCTAAGTTTGAGCAGTTGATCTCTGATATTGTCGAAAGAACAATCGAGCCTTGTCGTTCAGCACTTAAAAATGCAGGATTATCGACAAGTGATATTGACGAAGTAATTTTAGTAGGTGGTTCTACTCGTATTCCAGTGATTCAAGATGCAGTTAAAAATTTCTTTGGAAAAGATCCTTCGAAAGGAGTTAACCCTGATGAAGTTGTAGCAATTGGTGCAGCAATTCAAGGAGGTGTGCTTACAGGTGAAGTTAAGGATGTTTTATTACTTGATGTAATCCCACTTTCACTTGGGATTGAAACTATGGGTGGTGTATTGACTAAGTTAATTGATGCGAATACAACGATTCCAACTAAGAAGTCAGAAACATTCTCGACAGCAGCCGACAACCAGCCTTCAGTAGACATTCATGTTCTACAGGGAGAACGTTCAATGGCAGCTGACAACAAAACATTAGGTCGCTTCCAATTAACAGATATCCCACCAGCACGAAGAGGTGAGCCTCAAATTGAAGTTACATTCGATATAGATGCAAATGGTATAATGAACATCTCTGCAAAAGACAAAGGAACTGGAAAAGAGCAATCTATTAAGATTGAAGCATCTTCAGGACTTAGCGATGAAGAAATCGAAAGAATGAAGGCTGAAGCAGAAGCAAATGCAGACTCTGACAAGCAGAAAAAAGAAGAAGTAGATACTCTTAACAAAGCGGATTCATTGATCTTCCAAACGGAGCGTCAATTGAAAGAATACGGAGATAAGATTCCAGAAGATAAGAAAAAGCCAATCGAAGATGCATTAGCAGAATTGAAAACGGCATTTGAAGCAAAAGAAATTGCAAAAATCAACGAAGCTTCTGAGAAATTAAATACAGTATTCCAAGCTGCATCTCAAGACATGTACAATGCTCAGGGTCAAGAAGGCCAAGAAGCAGGTGGTGCAGAAAACGCAGAAGGAGATAACAATGCAGATGATGAAGTTACAGATGTAGACTTCGAAGAAGTTGAAGACGATAAAAAATAATCGTAAGATATACTTGAATATAAAGGGAGGCCGTTTGGTCTCCCTTTTTCATTTTTAAATTATTCAAAACTTTCCAGAAAGTTGATTCTACTGCGTTAATAAAAATGAGAGAATTCATTGGGGACAATAAAAAATTTCAACCACTCACTATCGTGGTACGCATTTTGAGTAACTTTAGAATAACATAATAATTCTAAGCTATGAAATATACTTATACTCTATTAATTAGTCTATTCTTCATCACTTCTTTTGGAAGTGTGAATGCCCAAAATGTTTCATTTAAGAAAAAGGATTCAGAACACATTAAAAATATCTTTAAAGCCTGGAATGAGGAAGCTGGAAGTTTTATTTACGAAAGTATCGCCTCTATGGTCATGCAACAACCGCAACCCAATCGTCCTGAAGGATTTAACAAAACTGCTTTTGAAGCATTACAGACGATGAACATCAAAAGAATTGATCGTCTAAAACGTGCAGCAAAAATAGAGTTACAAAAAGAAAAAGAGTCATCTCGAGGAAAAAGAGACGCCTATTTTTGGCAGACCTGGATAGATTATCTCGAAACGACCACTTGTAAAATGCAAGAAGGATCATCTACTGGTGAACCACACATGCTGACTTTTGATGGTGAGCGATATGATTTTCAAAATGCTGGAGACTACTTATTATCGTCTTCTGAAGACGGTACTTTCACAATACAAACTCAATTGTTCCGTCGAAATGCAGAGAGTTCTTGGTCTCTAAATGGAGGAGTTGCGCTAAATATCAATGGAGACACAATAGAATTCAGAGGTACGGAAGAACCAATTGATGGAGAGGTATATGTCAACAATGTACTAATCCAAGAAAGAGATACAACGCTTCACCTTTCACAAGGTGGTACTCTACGATTGAACAATCTTCCCGAAAATATTAAAAACCGGCATATTCCTGGAGATAGATTCGTTGTAAAATGGCCAACTGGAGAAAGTTTGAGAGTGGTCGTTATTAGAAATTTTAGTTTTGGTTATAATGAAGATACGGCAGAAAAAAATGTGCTGTATCAATTGTATGTTCAAGTTCCAAAATGTAGGAATGACTATTTCGGTCTATTAGGAAATAACGATGGAATAAAAAATGACTTAATCGTGGATGATACAAGCTCTATTAACAATGATCGTACTGCATATTCACACGAAGAGCTTTTCGGTGATCTAAGGCGCACTCCAAAAGTACTAAGCGAACAAGAAAAGTCGTGCCTATATATCGCCTATAATTTTGGAAATACTTTTCAATTGAATGAAAACAATTCTTTATTTCCCATTCAAATGACGACTATTTCAGATTCAATTAGATATCCTAGCGGATGTGTGTCTCTTGCAGATGCCTCTGACGAACAAATTGCTGAGGGACTCAGGAAATCCGAAGAAGCTGGTATACCAAGAGATGAAATGTATAGTACAGTATTCGACTACGTGTACGCCAGTATTGAACCGAGTCATCAAGTCGATACTTCGGGATCATCACAACCAGAGCGATCAAGTATTCGTGAGCCTGATTTGAACAAAAAAAAAGAAAAAGAAACGAATCCAATTTTAAATAAACTACCGCAGGTAATCAAAGAAACAGGTAAGAGAATCGAACGAGGTTCGCAGAATAATCAAGAAAGACCCGAGAACGAAAGAAACCAGAACAATAATAAACCGGTTAGGAGACCCACAGGAGGAGGTTAGAAAAATTAAATATTCAATAATATGGTGTTGCGGTATTCGATAGAAGTACCCAACATCATATTCTCCTTTTTTTCAGCTTAATCGTTTAAATAATTTAACCGCTTTGAATCACCAATCTTACCTCCCAAAAAATCATTATCTTTGCCTTTTTTAGACCAAAGAAATTATGGCAGATAACCGATACAACCAGCGAGGCGTTTCAGCAGGTAAAGAAGACGTTCACAAAGCAATTGAAAATATTGATAAGGGTTTATTTCCTCAAGCATTTTGCAAGATTGTTCCAGATCTATTATCAGGAAGTGAAGACCACTGTGTAGTTATGCATGCTGATGGGGCTGGAACAAAGTCTTCTTTAGCATATATGTATTGGAAAGAGACCGGTGATTTATCTGTTTGGAAAGGAATCGCTCAGGATGCTTTAATTATGAATGTTGATGACTTACTTTGCGTGGGTGCTACAGACAACATACTTCTATCCTCGACAATAGGAAGAAATAAGAACCTAGTTAACGGTGATGTAATTGCTGCTATTATCAACGGCACCGAGAAGCTCTTGGAGGACCTTAGAGAGATGGGAATTGGCATATACTCAACTGGAGGAGAAACTGCAGATGTTGGAGACCTCGTTCGCACCATCATCGTCGATTCAACCGTGGTTTGTCGAATGAAAAAAGAAGATGTCATTACAAATAAAAATATTCAAGCAGGAGATGTGATTGTTGGATTATCTTCGTCTGGACAAGCAAGCTATGAAAGTGAATATAATGGTGGGATGGGATCGAATGGTTTAACATCTGCCCGTCATGATGTGTTTGAAAAATATTTGAAAGAAAAATATCCAGAAAGTTTTGACCCTTATGTACCCGATGATTTAGTATACAGTGGTGGATATAAATTAACACAAGAGGTAGAAGGCAGTCCAATCGATGCAGGGAAGTTAGTTCTCTCCCCGACTCGTACATATGCTCCTATCATTAAGAAAATACTATCCGCACATAGAAAAGATATCCATGGTATGGTGCATTGTAGTGGTGGAGCACAAACGAAAGTTCTTCATTTCATAGACAATCTTCACATCATAAAGGATAACATGTTCCCAGTACCAACGTTATTTAAGACTATTCACGAAGAGTCTGGCACAGACTGGGCTGAAATGTATAAGGTCTTTAATATGGGGCATAGAATGGAGTTATATGTTCCTGAGCATCTTGCCGCTGATATTATTAATATATCAGAATCATTTAATGTAGATGCTCAAATCGTAGGAAGAGTAGAATCAAGTGATAAAAAGCACTTAACTATTTCTTCTGAATTTGGGACATTCGAATACTAGAAAATTATGAAAGAAGTTAGTCTACTTAAAAAATTAGAAGCTATACACTATCGCTTTAAAGAGGTAGGTCAGCTGATCGTCGATCCTGACATCATTTCTGATATGCCAAGATACGTTAAGCTAAACAAAGAGTATAAAGAGCTTGAGGACGTTGATAAAATGTATCATGAGTACAAAAACGTACTTGAAAACATCGAATCTTCAAAGGAAATGTTAGATGCTGAGAAAGATCCTGAAATGCGAGAAATGGCGAAAATGGAACTTGATGAGTTAGAGAGTGAGCGTCCTGGAATGGAGGAAGAAATAAAAACGATGCTAATCCCTAAAGATCCAGAAGATGATAAGAACGTCATTATCGAATTAAGATCTGGAACAGGTGGTGATGAAGCGTGTATATTCGTTGAAGACATCTACAGAATGTATACCATGTACTTCAAAGAGCGTGGTTGGAAAGTTGAAATTGTAAACTCAAATGAAGGGGGGACCAAAGGGTACAAAGAAGTATCAATGAATGTAGAAGGTGATGGAGTTTATGGTACGATGAAATTTGAATCTGGAGTACATCGTGTTCAACGAGTTCCTGAAACAGAGTCTCAAGGAAGAGTGCATACGTCAGCAATAACTGTTGCTGTATTACCAGAGGCCGAAGAAGTCGATATCGATCTGAATATGGCAGACGTAAGGAGAGATACGTATCGTGCTTCTGGTGCAGGAGGTCAGCACGTAAACAAAACTGAATCTGCCATTCGTTTAACACACATCCCAACAAATATAGTTGTGGAATGTCAAGATGGCCGTTCGCAACATAAGAATTACGATAAAGCTTTGAAAGTGCTTCGTTCTAGACTCTATCAAGCTGAGTTAGAGAAAAAGCAAGAGGAAAGGGCTGAAAAAAGAAAATCACTTGTTTCATCCGGTGATAGATCTGCTAAAATCAGAACATACAATTACCCACAAGGAAGAATAACTGATCATCGAATCAATAAAACAATGTATAACCTATCATCATTTATAAACGGTGATATTCAAGAAATGATTGACGCATTAAAAGTTGCCGAAAATGCAGAGAAAATGAAAGGTGAAGAAGGTTTGGTATAGAACGATAATCCAAAAAAATTGAGAAGGGCTGATGATAATCATTAGCCCTTTTTTTATACATTAAAGTTCCTTAAAAACACAAGAGGGAATGGACAGGCGTCCGTTTCCCTCTTGCTAATCAACCTAACCTAACCACCTAAATCAATACGAATATAAGTATTTTTTCACGTATTACAACGTAAACAAAACAGTTCAGTTAAATCATTTAATTGTAGGTAACAAAAGTAACAGCCCTGAACCTAAAGATTCAGTCCAACAAATAGATACATGACCTATCTACTGTAATGTTCTGAATGAAACCCTTATATTTGCCGCTTGCTTAACAATTTTTGTTGTAATGAAAAGAGAAGATTTAATCCGAAATATAAAACAACATCGTTCATTTCTATGTGTAGGCTTGGACACAGATTTGGAGAGAATTCCAAAGCATCTTTTGGAATACGAAGATCCTATTTTCGAATTTAATAAAGCAATCATTGACGCTACAAAAGATTTCTGTGTTGCCTATAAGCCTAACATAGCGTTTTACGAATGTCTCGGCCCCAAAGGTTGGGATACTTTAAAGAAGACTGTAGACTATATTCCGAAAGATAAATTCACAATTGCGGATGCTAAACGTGGTGATATAGGGAATACTTCTAAGTATTATGCGAAAACATTCTTTGAATATATGGACTTTGACGCTGTAACTATAGCACCATATATGGGGGAAGACTCAATCACACCGTTTCTCGAGTATAAAGATAAATGGGTCATTATACTTGCTTTAACTTCAAATAAAGGCGCGCTAGACTTTCAGTTCATGACCGATATGAATGGAGAGAAACTATATGAAAGAGTACTTCGGACTACCGCTAAATGGGGAACTCCTAGCAATCTTATGTATGTAGTTGGTGCGACTCGTGCCGAAAGTATTGGTACGGTTCGAGAAAATGTCCCTAATCACTTCTTTCTAGTTCCAGGCATAGGAGCTCAAGGAGGAAGCCTCGCAGATACCGCAAATTACGGCTGGAATGAAGACTGCGGATTATTGGTCAATTCTTCTCGTGGAATACTTTATGCTTCTGATGGTAAGGATTTTGCAGAGAAAGCTGGTGAGAAGGCGAAGGATATTCAAGCGGAGATGGCACGGATTCTTACCTCGAAGAAAATGGTATAACAGCTAGAACTAGCTAACCTTACATTCCTCAAATTACTCACTCCTCAAATCACTTACTTTAGATAAATATAAAACCCAATTCTGAAGAATTTATTACAGCGATGTGAGCCTGCTATTCATTGAATAAATTTCCAAACTCAAAGAAGAATGAAAGATCCAGATACAAATTACTCTGTAAGAAATTTGCAGGGCCAGGTATAAGTCCCGCTTCTAATCTTGTACCTATACTGCCTCCCCATCCTGCTTTCAATCCACTCAGCGCTTCATATCCCACAAATAAACCAACAGGCAATAAATCCACAGTTTCATTAAGTGAATATCGATAACCTATCTCTTCGACGGACTGACCGTTCTGTACTTCAATGATTTCTAAAACATCATCAAGGCGTTGATTCAAACCAAATTGCAGACCTCCATAAACCCTGGAAAAAACACTACTCATCTTATGACCAAATTTATCAGTCAATATTTCAAATTCTTGTACTTTCAATCTAGAAAAAGATAAACGCAAGACTTGTTGTGTGAGATATGATGCTGTTACCTTATCAATAGCTAACTCATTCCCGTTATCCTGCAATACTCCTGTCAGTTTATCTGAAGATCCAAAATTGTAATAAGTAGACATAAATCGTACTCCTAATCCTCCTCCATACTGAGTAGCTTCAAGTGCTTCTACTTCTGCGACATAGTCAACATTTCGTTTTTTATCTACTGTAATAAAAGACTCAATTTTCTGAATATCCTGTTTAAATAAGTAAGTTCCACCAATGGTAATATCTCTAGATTTTTCCACTTCATAAACTGATTCAAGTGCTGGTTGCCCTTTACTTGCAAAATCTGTGAGTCCCTCACCTACATGAAATCTAGAACGTACCGTAGCTAAGATCTTTTTATCATAACTGTAATATGTGCCTCCTAAACCAAAGGCAGCTAGTGTTAAATTATGATCATTCAGTGATACATCAAAACTTGCACCTATTCCCGCATAAGAGAAAGTAGGGTCATCGTAAACCATTTTATAGAATACGGTATCTGTATTTTCCTGTCCATGCGAAAAACTTAGACCAAAATACATTAATACAATGAGAACGAAAAAAGATTTACTAGAGATACGTGTCATATTTAGAATGAATTACTTAGAGGGTAAAAGTTATATTGAACCATTGCTCTTGTGGAGGCTCATTGACAAAAAGAGATGAAAAACTATAGTAACAAGATTGTATATTCAATTCACCTTCTGAATTTCGGTTTACATATACATCTCCAAAACCTGTCAGGTCAGAATTTAAACCCGTGTCAACATACTCAGCAAATACTTGATTATCTTCATCCAAATCAAATTCATTTTTAACCCCGTCGTATACGGTAGTAACACTTACCACGTTAAACTTAATATGTAGATAATTAAACGAACTATTTTCAACATAACCATAGAAATCTATAGTTCCATCAGCCGCAGTATCTATGCTATACCCTGTAAATTGCTTTGTTGAAAGAAATGAACCGTCATATACATAAATTGTATTTGAAGCTAAAGTACAAGGAGCTTGATTTTGATCACATTCACTACAATCAGAGCCTCCACAATCCTCTCCCCACTCATCTGCATCAACGATACCATTCGAACAATGCAAAGCTCCGATAGAATCTAAACTTTGATATTCTCTTTCTTCCTTTTTTCTACAACTAGTAATTAAAAGAACAGACACAAAGATGACTAAGAAATATTTCATAATTAAGTATTTTATGAGTCACGAATATAAAAAAATATTATGGATCATATCCTGAAAGCTTAATTACTTAGGATTCTTAGCAACAAAATCTCATTTCTATCGTTCTAAAATATAAAGGCTATGTCGTGGAAAGAAGAAAACAACGCGCTACATCAAATCTTCAAGTTTGATAATTTTAAAAGTGCTTTATCGTTTGTTAATCAAGTTGGAGAAATAGCAGAAAAATCTCAACATCATCCAGATATATTTATTCATGATTACAACATTGTAGACATTACAATTACAACGCATGACGAAGGCACAGTGACAGACAAAGACTATTCATTAGCTGAAGCCCTCGACCGTATAGATTAAAGCAAACAAAAACTTCTTATCTTTACCCCAAAATAAAAACTATGGCAGAGGTAGGAATTATTATGGGAAGTACATCCGATTTACCTGTAATGCAGGAGGCAGCGGATATTTTAGATCATCTTGGTGTAGCTTATGAAATCGACATTGTTTCGGCACATAGAACACCTGAGAAAATGATCAATTATGCAAACAACGCCCACACAAGAGGAATTAAAGTGATCATTGCAGGAGCTGGTGGTGCTGCTCATTTACCAGGAATGACTGCTTCCATGACTCCACTTCCCGTTATTGGTGTTCCTGTTAAGTCTCGAAATTCAATTGACGGATGGGACTCTATACTTTCTATATTGCAAATGCCAGGAGGTATTCCTGTAGCAACAGTAGCTTTAGATGGCGCCAAGAACGCTGGTATACTAGCAGCAAAGATAATAGGAGCCCAACAACCTGAATTGCTAAACAGAGTTGTTAAATATATGGAAGAACTTAAAGAAAAGGTTCTTAAAAGTGCAAGAGATTTGGAAATCTAAAATCACACTATTTACACAAATAAAAAAGCGTCCCACTACAGGACGCTTTTATATTTTGATCTATGTTCTTCGGATTAACCACCGAAGTCATCAAATGATACATTTTCTGGTGGAACTCCCCAATCATCGCACATCTTAAGTACAGCTTGGTTCATTAAAGGAGGACCACAGAAGTAAAATTCTATTTCTTCAGGCTCATCATGTTTCTCTAAATATTGGTTAATCACAACTTGGTGAACAAAACCTAAGAAACCATCACCTTCCTCATCATAAATATCTTTCTTTTCTACCCAATTATCTTCTGGAAGTGGTTCTGAAAGTGCCATAAAGAATTTGAAGTTCGGGAATTCACGCTCCAATTCACGGAAGTGTTCAATGTAGAATAATTCAGCTTTTGAACGACCACCGTACCAATAAGTTACTTTTCGGTCTGTTCTCATTGTCTTGAATAACTCGTATAAGTGAGAACGCATTGGAGCCATTCCAGCACCACCACCAATGTAAAGCATTTCAGAATCACTTTCTTCATTGATGAAGAATTCACCATAAGGTCCAGAAATAATAACTTTATCACCTTTCTTACAATTGAAAATGTATGAAGATGCAATACCGGGATTAACTTTCATCCAGTCACCTGCTTTTTTGTCAAAAGGAGGAGTTGCAATACGCACGTTAAGCATGATCTTACGACCTTCTGCAGGATATGATGCCATAGAATAAGCTCTAACAGTATCCTCAGTATTCTTCATTGTCAATGGCCAAAGCTTGAATTTATCCCACTCTGCCTTAAACTTATCTGGTTCACCTTTATGATCTTCTGGGTGAGCCGTAATATCCATATCCTTGAAATCTACGACACAATTTGGAACACGAATCTGGATATAACCTCCAGCTTTGTAGTCCATGTCCTCAGGAATTTCAACAATAAATTCCTTAATGAAAGATGCCACGTTATAGTTAGATACTACTTCTGCCTCCCATTCTTTAATTCCCATGATTTCCTCAGGAAGTTCAAGCTCCATGTCTTCTTTTACCTTCACTTGACATCCAAGACGATAATCATCCTTAATCTCTTTTCTTGAAAAGTGTGGTTCTTCCGTTGGGAGAATACTCCCTCCTCCAGAGTGAACCTGACATACACATTGAACACAGGTTCCTCCACCACCACAAGCAGAAGGCAAATAGATTCCTTCATTACTTAAAGTACTTAGGAGTGTGTTTCCACCATCAACTTCTAATTCTTTCTCTCCATTAATTGTAATTTTAATCTTTCCAGCTGGCGATAACTTGGCCTTAACGAAAAGCAGCATGCTCACCAAAACGAGGATAACTACTAGGAAGAAAATTACTGTAACTGCTACTGATAATCCCATTACTTCTGCGTTTTATCATTTATAACTTGCGATGTTTCAATGCTCGGCTTAGCCTCATCTGCTGCACCTTCATCAACATACTTAATTCCCATAAAGCTCATAAAGGCTATACCCATCAGACCAGTGATGATAAATGTAATACCTAAACCTCTCAATGCTGGTGGAACGTTCGAATAACGAATTTTCTCGCGAATCGCTGCAATCGCAACAATAGCTAAGAACCAACCTATTCCCGATCCAATACCGAACATCGTTGCATCACCAATAGATGAATACTGACGCTCTTGCATGAACAAAGAACCACCTAATATTGAACAGTTAACAGCAATCAATGGAAGGAAAATTCCTAAAGCTCCATAAAGAGCTGGTGCAAACTTCTCAACTAACATTTCCACCAACTGTACCATTGACGCAATTACTGCTATAAACATAATGAACGATAAGAAACCTAAATTGATCGTTGAGTCACCACTCGTTCCGTATGCAGGGTTTAACCATTCTAAAGCTCCCTCCTTAAGAACAAAGTTCTCAAGCAAATAGTTTATTGGAATTGTTATTCCCAGAACAAAAATTACTGCAGCCCCTAATCCTACAGCTGTTTTTACCGTTTTTGAAACGGCAAGGTATGAGCACATTCCTAGGAAATATGCAAAAATCATATTTTCCGAGAAGATTGCTTTTACGAATATATCTAATGTACTTTCCATAATTCAGTCCTTACCAATTTTAGTGTTCTTCTACTAAGTCTGTATTCCTTGAACGTTGAATCCAGATTATGATACCTACAACAATCAATGCCATTGGAGGCAAGATCATCATATTATTATTCATATACGCTGTTGTATATATACCTGATTCTTCACCCGGAAGGTTGCTTCCCATGAAGTTCCAGCCCCATATTTTACCTGAACCGAATACTTCACGCACAAGCGCTACGACCATCAATATCCAAGCATAACCTAAAGCATTACCTATCGCATCTAATATCGAAGGAAATGGTTTATTGCTCATTGCGAATGCTTCAAAACGACCCATAATTATACAGTTAGTGATAATCAGGCCGACAAATACGGAGAGTTTTTCCGAGACATCCGGAACAAATGCCATCAACATTTCATTCACTATAATCACGAGCGATGCAACAATCACAAGTTGAACAATAATACGAACTCTTGAAGGAATTAAGTTTCTAAGCAGCGACACTACTAAGTTACCCAATACCATCACAAAAATCACTGAAACAGACATCCAAAATGCTTGCTCAACCTGAACTGTAATTGCTAAGGCTGAACATATTCCCAATACTTGAATAGTAATAGGGTTATTGTCCGTTAAAGGATCAGTAATAAGCTTTTTGTTCTTCTTTGAAAACAACGGCTCACTTGGTTTCTTTAAATCTTCTGCAGTTTCACTCATTTCTCTGCTATTTTACTGAAATATTTACGATAAACTTTCATGGTTCTATTCACCATTTCCTCTACTCCCTTAGATGTAATAGTACCACCCGTGATACCATCCACTTTTTGTTCTTCTGCTCCGGAATTATCTTTAACGACCATTATAGGTTGGAAAGATCCCTCTTCTGCAATTTTCTCACCTTTGAACTGATTTTCAAAAAAGTCTTGCTTTATTTCTGCACCAAGACCAGGAGTTTCACCCTTGTGATCAAAAGAAGCACCTTTGATTGTTTTGTAGTCATCTGCAATTGCTAAATAACCCCAAATCGGTCCCCAAAGTCCTTTACCAACAACTGGAAGAACGAAAATCTTTTCTCCATCTTTAGTTGCTTCGAAAATGGGATACAAACGATCATCCTTAGCTGTCTGCTTATCTCTAAATTGCTTTTGAACATCTAGATAAAACGCTGTTTTCTCTTTAGGAAGACCCTCCTTTATTTCTCCCTCAGCAGAAATCACATAGCTATCTTCAACATACTGAGTGTAAAGTTCTTCACCATTCGCACGTGTCGACTCTATACCAATCGCTGAAAGAATATCCATTTTCTTCTTTACTGCAACATTCGCTTTCTTGTAAGGCTCTAATCCAATTGAAATAGTTGAGAGAATTACTCCTACAACAACAACCAGAACGATTGAGAAACCGAACGTATACCCGTTACCATCTTTATTCACTGCCATGATTACGCTGTTTTCGTTTTAAATCGTTTTTTACGTCTTGAAATATTCATTTGAACCACATAATGGTCTACCAATGGAGCCATTACATTCATGAATAAAATCGCTAGCATCACTCCCTCTGGATACGCTGGATTCAAAACTCTTATGAGTATTGCCAATCCACCACCAAGGAAGCCATACCAAAGTTTTCCATATTGTGTTTGTGATGCTGTAACTGGATCTGTGGCCATAAAGACTGCACCAAAAGCAAAACCTCCAATTACAAGGTGATAATATGCTGGCAGCTCCATGTAAGCGTTCGCTCCAACGGCGTTCATCAATAATCCAAATACAAATCCACCAGCGAAGAAAGATAAGATAATTCTCCAGGAGGCTACACCAGTAAAGAGTAGTATAGCTCCTCCCAACAATGCCGCTAAAGCCGAAGTTTCACCTACTGACCCTGGAATCATACCAATGAACGCATGTATAGGATCATATGCATTACCAAAACTCTCTATCATATCAGCATTACTTGCGGCATCAGATAGAGAAGTACCTGCGACCGTGGGTGAATCCCCCACGAAGGATTGCAAGTCCCCTAGAGCAGTAGCACCTGAATATGCATCTGGCAACTTATCACCATTCGCAGTGAAATTTGCTGCAATTTCATCTGTTCCTGACTTCCAAACTTTATCCCCTGACATTTTAGTTGGATAAGCAAAGAATAAGAATGCTCTTGCTGTCAGAGCGACATTCAGAATATTCATTCCTGTCCCACCAAATACTTCCTTACCTATTACAACGGCAAATACTGTTGCAACAGCTACCATCCACAAAGGAACATCAGCAGGCATAGTTAGAGGAATTAACATTCCAGAAACTAAAAACCCTTCATGCAAACCATGACCTTTTATGAATCCAAATACGAACTCTACTGCCAATCCAGCTGCATATGAGACAATAACAAGCGGTAAAACCTGCATTAGTCCATAAGCAACTTTATCGCCAAAGCCGGCTAAATAAGAACCATAACCTGAGTATTCAGGATCTACATGCGATAAAAGCTCATAATGCCAGTGCCCAGTATTATAAATTCCAAATAAAAGACATGGTATTAAGGCTAGTACTACCATGAACATCGTTCTCTTCAAATCTACTCCATCTCTAATGTGAGCACCTTTTTCTGTAACATGTTTTGGTGTAAACAGAAATGTAGATAACGTCTCATAGAGAGGGTACATTTTCTCCCACTTTCCACCCTTTTCAAATTTCGGGTCTAGATTGTGAATTACTTTTTTTAATGCTTTCAATTTCCTAAAATTTATTATTCAACATTGATTACATGCATTCTTCCTTAATGACATCAAGTCCTTCACGGACCTTCTCTTGGATATTGATTTTCGACGTGCAAACGTACTCACAAAGTGCAAAGTCTTCAGGAGCAATTTCATAGATCCCTAACTGTTCCATTGCATCAATATCTTTAGTCATGATCGCTTTGATTAATTGCATTGGAAGAATATCAAAAGGAAGTACTTTCTCCATTTCTCCGGTAACAACAAATCCGCGTTCTTCACCATTTAAGTTTGTATCTAAGCGGAACTTCTTTTTCCCTAACAACCAAGTTGGGAATAAACGATGGCTAGAATACTTATCCAAACCAGGTCCCAGCCATCCTTTTGTCAAGAAGAATTTATATTCATCTCCTTCAGGAAGAACAGTGATCTGTGCATCATAAAAACCTAAATATCC
>CBFHXS010000031.1:0-23814 GCA_965659845.1 Brumimicrobium sp. | reverse complement strand
ATAAGCGTGTTGCTAGAATTTACATAAGGTAGAATCATCCTATTTGCACTTAGCTAAAGATTCTTAAGGGTTAAAGCCATAAATAGATGATAAGATGTTCTCTCCTGTGGTTTGTTCCTTAGTATTTAATGTGATAGACTCGTCTTTTCATTTAAAGTATATGATGACTAAAGAACTACTAAAACTACACTAACGGCCATTAAGATAAAACCGAGAATTTTACGGATACTTAACCGTTCTTTTAAGAATAGTCTTGAAACTAAAGCGATGCAAATGACTCCTGTTGATAAATTAATAGCTGCCATTTCGCTCGGTTGATATGTTCCAATACCCCACCGAATCGCAGAGACGTTAAGCAGGTATTCTGGCAATACCAAAATCCAACTAAAAACAAGGGCCACAAAAAAACCTTTATGCCGAAACTTAACATGTCCGATCCAGGCAAAAGACATCAAGACACTTGAAACAAAAAGCATGAGAGGTACAAAGTAAGTTTCCATGGCTATAGCTTATTTTCACTGCTTTTTTGTGATGGTTTCGATTCTGAAATAAGAATCATGGCAATAATCATTAGCCCGAAACCGATGTATTTTTGAACTGATATTTCTTCACCTAAAACGAAATGTGAAACTAATGCGATAAAAATGATCCCTGAAGATAGATTCATCGCAGCCATTTCGCTTGGCTGATATACTCCAATACCCCAACGTATGGCTGATACATTAAGCAAATACTCTGGAAGAACGAGTAGCCAAGCTAAAAGCGAGGCTGTCATAAAAGTTAGATCCTCTTTGTACTTCAAATGTCCCAGCCATGCTAGCGCCATAATTGCACTAGAAATCACCAACATCACAGGCACCAAAATCAATCTCGCTTTGTTATTTACCATGATATCAAAATTATGTTAACCAAAATTATATGTAAAAAAAGAAGAGGCACTTTATTGAAGCGGCTGATTTTTAAACAATTTCAAGGCCTAATCTATCGATTAAGACAATTAGGCTAAAGTCGAGTATAAAATTAATAAGAATTTCCTTTGCTACTGATTGAGAAATCGAAAAAACTGATACGCATACTTGACGAGACATTGAGTGAATCAATAAAATATATAAGTGATTGTATGTCAAATGATTGTTAGATTATTCGGTGGCCTATGCTGTAACTAATCGACAGGAACGTTTGTTTAAGCTATCTTGAAACACTTACTTCTAATCCTTTCACTAATCTTTTTTCATCTCTCTTTTTCTCAAAAGTTATATGGTTTCTTTTAAAGTGGATATCAGTTTTTTTATCTTCAAACCCTAAATCAACTTTTTACGTCATCTGAATATGAAAGCACTACTAACCATCATCGCCTTGTTTTTTTCTGTCGCTTTGTTCGCTCAGGATACTACGTTTGTTAAGAGATATTTTGTTGATACTGCTAATTTTGGTCATATATATACCTCTAGATTAACCCCTAATTTCAATAACGGAGTAGTGCTTTGCGGTAATCAAAATGAACAAAAAGGAATTGTTATTAATACTGATTCATTAGGTAATATTCTTTGGAATAAAACAATTTCTGCGTCATCGAATTCATTTACCCGTCTTACCGATATAATCTCAACCTATGATAGTTCTTATGTAGTTTCTGGATTTACGACCTATAATAATACTTCTTATAACTCTATTTTTTGTGCAAAATTAAACTTACTGGGGGATACTCTTTGGACGAGAACTTTTTCTATGCCGGGAGAGATTGATTTTTATTATGAATATATCGGTTTAGAGGAGCTTTCTGATTCCACTTATGTTCTAGTGGCTTCGAGAGTTTCTGACAGTTTATCCAAAATACTAAAAGTAAGTTCCTCAGGATCCATCATTTGGCAGAAAAAATTGGAGAACCAGTCATTTAAGATCAATGGGATAACTCTATTTGATGATGATTCATTCTTATTAGGAGGTTATATAGACGGGTTCGAAGGAGGGATAGTTAAAGTGTCATTAGAAGGTGATATTCAGTGGTCAAAAAATTATAGGAGCAATCGTTACATTCATGATGTATTGGTGCTTCATCATGAAATCTATTGCTTACAAGGTGATGCGGATATTATAAAACTTGATAGTATCGGTGAGAAAATTTGGTCTAAATCAGCACCAGGATATTTTCAGCCTAAATGGATATCCGATATGTCATTCCCCACCCTTTACCCAGTGAGCGATACTACGTTTTGTATAACAATATCAGGGGATTATCAATCTGCTGTCTCTATTATGGATACAAGTGGGCTTATAACGACACCCGATTATCTTATTCCTATAATGCCAATAACATTTACGGCATTTAATGAAAACAACAGGGTATTTATTGTTGGAAATGGACCTGTTCAACCTATAAAAAACATTCCAACCGGCTTGCATTCAGTTTTATTAAATACCAGTCAGCAACTGAAAAAAACGAAATGTGCCAATACATACACCTTTAATCCATCTCAAGGCCCTTCTTTTTCGATTGACACCCTTATATTTACTTTAAATACTGATAGTAGCTTTATAAGCCTCAATTATACCATGACAGAAGAATCACTGCTTTCAGATACAAACTGTATTCAAGCTTTAAGTTTAAATGAAAACAAATTAAAAACTAAAGTGCGAGTTTACCCCAACATCACCTCTGGTAAAACAAATTTCGAACTTTCTAAATGCGGTAAATATCAGATAGAAATAATTGACGTAAATGGAAATAGAGTTGCTGCATTTGAAATAAATGGTTCATACGGAAGCTTCGATATCTCCAACGAACCTGCAGGAATGTATTTTTATAAAGTCTTTAACGAGAATACGAGATTGACGGGGAAGGTCATTAAGCGATAGACATTCAGAGTGCAACTAGTCACAAGTCACTAATTACGGATCACTAGCTCCCCACATATTAAAACAAACCACTAACCAAAGCTTATTAAATAAATGTGACTCACCCTTCAAGAAGCGTTCTTTCAACTGTAAGATCTCATCCACATTATAGAAATCATATCGAGACAAGATCTTTTCGTTCACGTAATCGTCCAATAAAAAGCGAAGATCTTCCGATAACCATTGTTGCAAAGGAATACCAAAGCCCCATTTTGGACGGTCAAAGAGTTCTTTAGGCACATAATCAAATAAGACTTGTTTCAATAACCATTTATGGTCTCTCCCCCTTACTTTTAGCGATGTATCAAGATTCAATGCAAAAGAAACTATATTATGATCTAGCAAGGGGACGCGTGCCTCTATTCCATTTGCCATGGTAACGCGATCTACTTTTGTGAGGAGATCATCTGGTAAATAGAGTTTCAGGTCAAAAAATGCTTGTTGCTCCATCGCAGACATTGGTCGTTTCAAAGACCACTGATATTCAACGGGGCGCTTTAGCTTGAGATTTAAGAATTGTTTACACTCTCGTTCAGAAAAGAAATATTGATCAACTGAGAATATATGTTTGTTAAGATCAGATTTGATGGAGTAATTGAAATATTCACTCGCTCTTATAAGATTGTTTTTCTGCGTTTTTTTTAACCCTTGTCTGATTATTCCCCTTCCTATTTGAACAAAAGGATTGTGCAAGCGTCTTTTCCATGAATACCTTCCATATCCCAAGAACTGTTCATCTCCACCATCTCCTGTCAACACCATTGTTACTTTATCTTTGGCAAGTTTGGAAACAAGATAAGTTGGAATAGCTGAGGTGTCAGCATAAGGCTCATCATACCATTCTGGAATTTTTGTGATCAGATCTTGAGCGTCTTTTTGTGAAACCGTGTATTCATGATGATTTGTACCAAGATGCTTGGCAACTTTTTTCGCATGCTCACTTTCATTGTATTGAGCCTCTTTGAATCCAATAGAAAATGTATTGATATTTTGCTTGGCTCGATCTTGGGCTACTGCAGCAACTGTTGATGAATCGATACCTCCGCTAAGAAACACTCCATAAGGCACATCACTTTTTAGACGTAAATCAATACTATTTTCAATTAGACTGTTCAGTTGTTTTTTTGCACCAACTCTGTCCAAAATTGTTTTTCTCGCAAGCTGATCTGAGAGACACCAATATTCTTTTTTCTGCAATCCATTTTGATCAAGCAACATGTAATGTCCTTGTTCGAATTTATGAATGTCTTTATAAATTGTCATTGGAGCAGGAACAAAGCCTAATTGGAAATACTCTGATATCGCTTTTATATTCCAGTCTTGAGTATTGACAAATGAAGTCAGACTTTTAATCTCTGATCCAAACGCGAATGTGTTGCCATCCCAGAAATAATAGAGTGGTTTAATACCAATACGGTCTCTAAATATCGCAAGGGACTCTTCCTGTTCATCCCATACTGCAAAAGCGAACATTCCGTTGAAGTGGTCGACGCATTTTTCACCCCATTGAATATAAGACTGTAAAACGACTTCTGAATCTGATGAGGTAGTGAATTTTACACCTTCTTTTTCAATGTCTTTTCGAATTGATTCAAAATTATAGACTTCACCGTTAAACACAAGAGTATATCTTCCTGTTGAATCCGTCATGGGTTGATTAGCATCTTCAGAGAGATCGATAATACTCAATCTTCTATGTACCAAACCACATTGCTTTGAACTGCTCAAAAATAGATCGTTAGCATCTGGGCCACGATGAGCGATGCATTCACTCATTGATTTTAGTTTCGACTCATCAATGGAGTCTTTAATCGACATTATTCCAGCAATTCCACACATAACGAATAGCAACGAAAATACGATTAATTGGAAACATTATTGATTTATTCATTGCCAGATTAATATATTATCGTAATATTGCGATATGACAATCATTAATAAATAAAACATGGGAGTATCAAAAACCGACTTGTTTACGGATGAACAGAATGACATTGCTGCAATAGCTAAGTGTATTGCTCATCCAGCAAGAGTAGCTATCCTGCAATACTTATTAAAGAAAAATTCATGCGTGAATACGACACTTGTTGGAGAAATAGGCTTAGCTCAAGCCACGATTAGCCAGCACTTGCGTGAATTAAAAAGCGTTGGTATTATTCAAGGCACTATAGAAGGTAAAACAATGAATTATTGTATTAATCCAGCAATGTGGTCACATATGAAAGTGCTTTTCAATGGAATTTTTGATCAACACCCATGTTGTCAAGAAAGTGATTGTTGCTAAAGCTAAATTTCGTCACACTGAGATTGTCAAAGTGCTAAATTCAGAACTCTAAATAAAATATCATGAAATTATCAGAAGTAAAAAATGCATTAGAAAACCTTAATGAGGTAAACTTTAAACTGCCAAATGGAGATGCAGTACCGGTGCATTTTCATGTTACCGAAGTAGGAGCAATTACGCGACACTTTATTGACTGCGGAGGAACAGAGAGAATAGAAAAGGTAGTGAACTTTCAACTGTGGGAGGCACGTGATTTCGATCATAGGTTAGCACCACAAAAACTAAGAGATATTATTCGATTATCAGAAGATCGACTTGGACTCGGAAACCTCGAGGTGGAAGTCGAGTATCAACAAGATACGATAGGAAAATTCAATTTAGAGTTTAGTGAAGGAAGCTTTCAACTCAAGCGAAAACAAACGACATGTTTGGCTCAAGATAAATGTGGAATTCCTGAAGATCAGCAGCCATTGCCTTTAGCAGATTTGGGAAGTAACGATGTTGATACTTGCACTCCTGGAGGAGGTTGCTGCTAACTCTAAGTTCTCAACTCTAAATCCTAAACTCAGAACTCTAAACTCAATTCCGTGGGAACTTTTGAAAAATACTTGACTGTTTGGGTCATTGCGTGCATCGCCGCCGGAATAGGACTTGGATATGTAGTCGGTGATGAAATCACTGTACTTAGCGATTGGAATATTTCAACCGTTAATGTGCCAGTTGCGATATTGGTTTGGTTAATGATCTATCCAATCATGGTGCAAATTGACTTTAGTTCTCTAAAGAACGTAACAAAGAATGTAAAAGGATTGGCGCTTACCGTAATAGTCAATTGGTTAATCAAACCGTTCTCCATGGCATTCTTTGCGTGGCTGTTTTTTGATCAAATCTATGCAGCTATTATCTCCCCTGAAGATGCTGAACAATATCTCGCGGGTGCTATCTTGCTTGGAGCGGCTCCTTGTACGGCGATGGTGTTTGTATGGTCCTATCTGACAAAAGGAGATGCTAATTATACGTTAGTTCAGGTTTCGGTGAATGATATCATTTTACTTGTCGCTTTCATACCGATTGTTGGAGGGTTGTTTAGTCTTTTTGGAATTGAAGTAGTTAATGCGGATCAGGAATTGGGTATTCCTTACAAAGCATTGGCAACATCTGTTATCGTGTTTGTCGTTCTACCGTTAATATTTGGCTATTTGTCTAATCGTGTTTTGATCAAGACAAAAGGAAAAGCATGGTTTGAGAATAAGTTTTTAAAAACGTTGAAACCGATCTCAATACTCGCATTACTGACAACGCTGATTTTATTGTTTGCCTTTCAGGGTGATAACATTGTCGACCATCCCATTGACATTTTGTTAATAGCAATCCCTTTAGCAATTCAAACCTACTTTATCTTTTTTATCGCCTGGTTTATCGGAAGGTACATTAAACTGAAACATAACATTTGTGCACCAGCAGCGATGATCGGAGCTAGTAACTTTTTTGAATTGGCCGTTGCTGTAGCAATAATGCTATTTGGATTGAATTCTGGTGCTGCGCTCGTAACAGTTGTAGGGGTTCTAATCGAAGTACCCATCATGTTGTCATTAGTGGCAATTGCGAATAAATGGAAGTACTAAAAGATGTTTGAAAGTGTAAAGAAATATTGTGAGGAGCGAATTGGAGAATTCGATCAGATTCCTGAGGTTCGTAAAAAGCAATTGGCAAGGGTAAGTCAATACCTAAAAGAACTCAAAAATGCACAACTAATATTTGTTTGCACACACAATTCTAGACGAAGTCAATTTGGTCAGGTCTGGGCAACCGTTGCGGCTAATTATTACGAGTTAGTGGGTGCTCACTATTGCTCTGCAGGTACCGAATCCACTGCATTTCATCCAAATGCAATTCATGCACTGAAAAGAGTTGGATTTCAGATAGAAACAGAAGAAAAAGGTGAAAACCCGGCGTATTATATCGATTTCGGAGGTGAAAAACCCATTAAATGTTTTTCGAAAACCATTGTTCATGAGTCACTTCCTAAATCAAATTTCGCGGCTGTGATGACCTGCGGTGATGCGGAAGAAAATTGTCCTTTTCTGCCAGGTGCAGATTTGCGTATACCGATTACATATGAAGATCCAAAAGTGAGTGACGGAACTTCTGAAATGGAGAAAATCTATGATGAGCGTTGCGCTCAAATTGGCCGAGAGGTTTTTTATTTGTTTAGCCAAATGGTTTAAAAAAATAATTAATTTTGATTTTCTATAATATTTAAAATCGCCTTACTTAATGATCTGATGGGGAAACTTATTTTTTTCTATTTATTTTTCGCTAGTCTAAATGTATTAAGCCAGAACATGAATGAATATTCCTTGCTTGCTAAAGGGGAGTTACCTTCATTTCTGAAGTCATATAATACGAGATACTTCATTCCTGAGAGTGAACCCTGGATCAAGGGTATTAAAGAAGATAAGAAAAGCTTCTATCTCGAAATTATTTATTCGTCAAATTCAATTGTTTTTGGAGACGAAGTCACAAGTTATTGCAATAGACTTTTGAAGGAATATATTAAAACTGGTGTTAAGATATATCTAGTGAGAAGTAATGAGGTAGCTACTTTTTCTGACGATAGAAATATTTTTATAACGACAGGATTAATATGTCGTCTAACCAATGAAGCGCAACTGTTATTTTATTTAGTCCGTGAACTTGAGGTTTTGAAAAGTGAAAAAGAACCTTTATTTGAAAGAGTGATCAGAAAAACATCATTGAGTTATGCAATTAAGGAACTTTCTAAGTATCCATTAGAGTTGAATAAGGAGTTGGATCAAACCACGCTAAATCGTATAATAGAGAAGGGACTATATAAAAAGAGTGAAGTTCAAAGTGCACTGAACATTTTAAAGTATCAACACCGACCTTTCTATGAGTACCCTTTTGATATATCTTATTTCAACTCAGACAAGTCATATATTCCGGTATCTGAATACTTCATTTTTCGCAAGCCTAATCCTAAAACTTATAATTATGAGCTAGAATTTCCCGAACTTAAAAAGCGGATTGAACATATTGGAGGAGATGAAATACAAATAGAAAATAAAACATATCTGGTAGATAAAAGTTCCTATTCGAAAATTGTAACAATTTGTAGATTAGAATCCGTTCGAATTAATCTTCTTCAGGCGAATTTTGCTAATTCCATTTACGAAATTTATGTCGCTGAGAAACTAGGCGTTGTTAATAAAGACCTCCATGTCTTAAAGGCCGCTGCATGGTGGGGACTGGTCAATCAGAGTGTAGGAAATATAAATCCTAAAAAATATACACCCTACGAATCTTCGGATAGTGAAGGTGCACTTTTAATGCTTTATTTAAGATCAAAATCAAAGCTGGCAAAATTATCAATGGCGTTGAGAATTTTACAGGATATTCGTGTTGAATACCCAGAAAGTCAAGCTGTCCAAAGAATGTTCGAAGACCTTATTGAAATATCGGCAGGAATGGAAGAGTTTATCATTGAAAACTTCCATAATAAAGGGCTAAAGGAGACTATTCACGATACTAACGATAGTTACGAAGGTGAAGAAAATGCATTGTTGGAATTTGAGGCTCAGGCGCTCAGATCAAAAGGCATAGACTCTATAAACTATTATTATTTTTTAATACCTGATTTAGTCAACGATAAGAATTTTGTAACAATCTACAATACATACAAGGGCGACAGTACTCGAGTATCAGAGCGTCAATTGAATTCCATTGCTTTCGTTGATTTTGATATCAGAAGATATAAGCATAAAAACATCAAGAAAATAGAACATAAGAATAAAACTGTTTTAGAAAGCATTCATACAGCTCAAGGTAAAACAGGTTTACAAATTAATTCTGTTGAAGTAACGGCTGACCGTTCTTATAACCTCAGCTATTTAATGAATTCTTTAATCATTCAGAATTACTGGTATAACAATAACCAAAAGACTTTTCACTCTGTTTTCTCTGATGATCTTGTCCAGCTTTCAAATCATTTAGAAACAGATGCATTAGGAGTATTTATTTATGAGCATGCATATGAGCCTCGTTATAAGCCCTTTCATTTAATTGGTTTAGCAGTAGTTACTCTTCCTTACATTATTCCTGAGATATTTTTTTCAGGTAACCGAACAATTGCTTCTTCTCTGGTTATAGACCCCACAACTGGAGAAACTATTCAATTTACAAATAGAAGGTATAGAGACCCATATAGCTCTTTATTGGTGCAACAGGCTTTTCTCGATGAAATAACAAGATTATCCTATGATTAGAATAAAAATTGTCGCGCTGACATTAATTCTGCCAACTTTTATCGGTTTGGCGCAGAAAGGATTCATGCACAGTAATAATCATTTTGATTTTGAGTTTCAAACGAATGTTCCTTTACTTTCAGGTTCATTCAATGATCAGAAATTTAAAGTGAACGGTGATGAAATGATTAGCACCAGGGATTGGATTGATTATGGGGCCAGTTTTAATTATTATCACCTAAAGTCGAAACGTTTTAGTTTAGGTATATCTGCTGCCTTCAAAAACTATGAGTTAACAATGACTCAGAGTTATACCTCTCTATATTCTGAGGATCAGTTTGCTGATAATGTTGCTGACACAACTTATTTGCAATTTGAATCTCTCAAGTATCAGAATTTATATTTAGCACCAACATTTGAGTTTGCTGCAAAAAACGGGACCTCTGGTATTGGGTTCAATTACGACTTTTCAATTGGGCTTTCCATAGCGAGATTGATCAATGACTCTTACGGATATTCTTTAAATGACTTTACAAGTGAACAATCTGACAGCCGGTGGACAGATGTAGATTATTATAATTCCGATTTTAACTGGGATCTGATATATGGTTTCTATTTCAGAACAGGGTTTAAGATTAGATACCCAGTGAGTCATTATTTATCGCTTTATACTGGTTTTAATTTCACATCAATTGTGAATTATAACCAAGATGAATTTATGGATAATGCAGATAGTGATGTATTCAATTCTGAAAGTGTTTTTTTTCAAGTTCAAAGAACTAATCTGTTCGCTACATCATTGAATGCTGGAATAACATTCTATTTATGAATGACTTCAGTCAGTTCCTACTACCGAATTTTTAAATGAATATAGGTTTGATTGAATTGAATCTAACTCATCGATTATTGTTTGTAGTTTGCTTGATTCGTTTGAACTTTGAATAGCTTGATCAAAATCGACTAAGATTGATCCCATTAGATTGTCAATTATAGTTAACGATTTTGAAATTTTCTCAGCGAATTGTGGTTCAATATCACGTATGAAGTCTAACATGAAGTACCACGTATTTTTATCTTCTTCGAAGAATTGCGATCCATCCAAAGCGTAATTTAATGACATAAGTTTACTCTTGAGGTTAATTAGTGTATTATCGGAAAAATCGCTAATCTCATCTTTCTGGTCCTGAGAATTTAAAGGAGTCTGCAAAGAGGCCAAAATAAAATCTTCATTTATGAATTTTATAATACCATCAATATAACTAACTGTGAAATCATCTTCATTCATTGATAATACATGATTTTCATAAGCCTCATCGATTTTTATAAAAAATAGATCATAGTTTAATTGAGTCCACGCAGCATCTAATAATTCCATTCTACGTTCATTTTCAGAATTCATTTGTAGAAAGTCATCATTTGTTCTTTGGCCAGGCGAACCTTCAATCAAATCTTCTCCCCAGAGTAAATATTCAATAGAATGGAAGCCTAATGTTACCTCGTTCAAATTATCATTTTGATGCCATAGCACAAGATTATTTGAGTTGATCACAGGGAAGTTAACGGGGTCCTTTACGATTCCAGAGTTAGGCTCATTTGCCGTGTAGTCTAGATAGCTTCTATCGAATCCGTAAACATCAAAATTTGCTTGGTTATCAATAAACCCGTAATTGAGTGATTCTTCAAAATATCTGCAAGCGGACAAAAGCAAAAAGTCATTGTAGCAATTAACCCATGAAACTCTGCAGTCTTCCAATGCATATTGCGCTGGAACACCAAAGAAAAAACTCATTTTTTGTGATAAGTTGAGCTTACTAGTATTCAGATTATTTATTAAAAATTTATTTGTTGCTAGAAATGATTTTTTTAATCTGGATTTTTGCAAAGTCCAGTTGGTTTGTTGTTCTCTCCTGCATCCTAAGAACAAAGTAATTATTATTAAGAAAGTGGCCAACTTGAAAGGGTTCATATTCGAGCTAATATTATCGATAAGTTAATTACAAAATTAAAAGGTTCGAGTTAGTAATCAAATAAAAAGCCTCGGAATCCCAGTTACAAATCTCAGAATACGAGTCAGATTAGTTTTTGCCCCAGCGAACACTTTTGTTCCGATTACTTTTAAAACCCCTAAGATGCTCGATGGAAATTTATGTGCCAGTAAATTATAAGGAGACAATTATTCAAATTGCACCCGATGTTTTGTATGAGTTTAGTAAAGTTAACTTAAAATCAAGCTTTACTCAGAAATACTTCCAATCCCAAATCCAATGGCCACTTTAAAAAATCCACTGCTCAACAAATCATCTTGAGGTATATATCCAGGAATTAAACCTAAAGAGATGCTATATTTAAGTGATAAGTTCGCTGTTAAGTATTCCATCCAATGGAATCCTGCTTCAAAACCAAGACGTTCGTAGTTTAATAATTTTTTAAAATCTACTTCTTCTTCGGCATAAATGAAGTTTCCATCTTCAAAATAGCGGTATTCAACATTGGTTGTTGGAATTGTTCCAAAAACACCTATCAGAGCACTCAAACTGAACTTGAGTTCTCGAGATATATTCCCCGAAATATTATTACCATCAACTGAACCTTTCAGATAAGTATTGATTAACTGTGTACTTGATATCCCAATTTTACCATAGTAAGAACCGGTGTGTATCTGAACATCATTAAACGCACCCAGGACGCTTGCATTGGAATTTGGATGGGACCCGAAAAGAATAGAGTTGAATGCTTCAGAACGAAAGGTTGTATAACCGTGTGCTATTCCTCCAACCAAGTTAATAAAGTGTAACACCTTGAATTTATCTTTGAGTACATATGTAGATCCATCCCAGTTTTTTGCTTCAGCAGACGAATTGAATGATTCCCTCAGATACATTTTACCGCTGCGGTAACTGGAATTTGAGATAATTGGATAACTATAGGATAACGACATGAAGTGCCTTAAAAGGAGGTTGTTTGGTGTAGATTGTTGCTCATCATCGAAGATAGATCTTCTTTTAGCTAAAAGAAAAACAGAACCAGTTAGTTTCGAATTATCGGGCATCATCTTCGCTGCATCTGCACCAAAACCAATATTTTTGGCTCTTCCAAAAGTTAAGTGAAGCGATTTGGTTTCGGGATTGTCAACAATCTCTGTTCGCTCACCCACTGTGCCACTTTTCTTTTCTCCTCCACTTTTCAGTATTCCTTTAGATGTGATACAACTCGAGAACACGAAAGAGGTGAATGCGATACAAATAATTTGCTTCATAGTGATTTAGCTATTTTTGGTTAACAGTCGTGAATATATAAAATTCAATCTGCTTATTCATCAAACATCATTATCTTAGCTAACCAATTTTTGAATTTCAAAGACTATGCAGAAAATACAGAATTACGTTTGTGGAGAATGGGTAAATGGTGAAGGAGTTGAAACACCTTTATTTAATGCCATTACGGGCGAACAGTTTGCTGAGACCTCCTCGAAAGGATTAGATTATGAGCGAATTTTAGCTTATGGCCGATCAACAGGAGGTGAAAAATTACGCAAAATGACCTTTCATGAACGCGGTCGAATGATCAAGGCGCTTGCACTTCATTTGATGACACTTAAGAATAAATATTATCAATTGAGTGCAGCAACAGGAGCTACCAAAATAGACTCTTGGATCGACATCGAAGGTGGAATAGGAAACCTTTTCGCTAATGCATCTTTGCGTCGTCAATTCCCAAACCTTCCTTATTCCGTAGATGGTGAGGCAGCGCCGATGTCTAAGCATGGTTCATTTATCGGTCATCACATCATGGTGCCAAAGAGAGGGGTAGCTGTTCACATAAACGCCTTCAACTTCCCAATCTGGGGAATGCTGGAGAAAATAGCTGTAAATCTTATGGCTGGTGTTCCAACTGTAGTAAAACCTTCAGAATATACGTGTTATCTAACTGAGTTGATGGTAAAAGATATCATTGAATCTAAGATCTTGCCTGAAGGAAGTTTACAATTGGTTTGTGGGTTAGGACGAGGAATTATTGACCATGTTAACAATCAGGATGTGGTAACCTTTACAGGGTCAGCCGCTACAGGTAAAAAATTGAAAGCACATGATCGTATTTTAGATGAGTCGGTGCCATTTAATCTAGAAGCAGACTCACTGAACGCTACTGTTCTTGGAAAAGATGCCGTACCAGGTACTGTTGAATTTGACTTATTCATCAAAGAGGTTTCAAAGGAGATGACCGTAAAGGCTGGACAAAAATGTACGGCAATTCGTAGAATTTTTGTTCCGAATAACTTAATGGGTGATGTTCAAGAAGCGCTTTCAGCTCGTTTAGCAAAAACAACGATTGGAGACCCTTCTCAAGAAGGCGTTCGAATGGGAGCATTAGCAACTCAACTACAAGTGGAGCGTGTGAAAGAGAGTGTGAATAAATTAGCTGAATCTCAGAAGATTGTCTATGGTAGCATGGATGATTTTGACGTGGTGGGAGCGGATAAAAATAAAGGAGCTTTCTTCTCACCAATACTTTTTATGAATGATGATCCATACAAGAATACGGACGTACACAACGTAGAAGCATTCGGACCAGTGTCAACTTTAATGGGATATGAAGATCTTGAAGAAGCAATTCAACTTACTGAAATGGGCAAAGGCTCTTTAGTTTCATCAATTGTAACTGGTGACGACAAGATCGCAAGAGAATACACAGTGAATGCTGCGCATATGCACGGGAGAATTCTTATTCTTAATGAGCAATGTGCGAAAGAAAGTACGGGTCACGGTTCTCCAATGCCAATGCTAACTCATGGTGGACCAGGTCGTGCTGGTGGTGGAGAAGAAATGGGGGGTAAACGAGGTATTATGCATTATCTTCAACGTACTGCCATCCAAGGTCATCCAACAACGATTTCGGAGATTACTCAAGTATATCAACAAGGAGCTCAAGGAAACATGACGGATGAACATCCATTCAAAAAATATTACGAAGAATTGAATGTGGGAGATCAATTGATTACAGAAGCACGAGAAATCACGGCTGATGACATTGACCAATTTGCAGCGTTATCAGGAGACAACTTTTATGCACATAAAAGAGATACGAATTTTGAAGGAACAATGTTCGATGAACAAGTTGCGCATGGTTACTTCTTAATGAGTGCCTCAGCAGGTTTATTTGTTGACAGTTACGAAATGAATCCAGTATTATTGAATTATGGAATTGACAATTTGCGATTCACCAAACCAGTGTATGCAGGTTCAAAAATGCATATACGTTTTACGTGTAAGGAGATGATTCCAACTGACGTGACAGAAAAAGAAGACGATCCTAAAACAAAAATCAAACGCGGAATTGTGAAGTGGTTTGTGGAAATGTTAGATGATGACACTGAAGAACCATTGGTTGGTTTTGCAACTATTTTGACTATGGTAAAGAAAAAAGATCAGTCGAATTAGATTGAATTGATAGTTTGATAAACCCGGATCGATAATTTGGTTCGGGTTTTTTTATTTCAAGATTATGACGAAGGTCATTTTAATACATTCTGATCGATATATTTTTGTTAAAAAACTGAGATGAGGTACTTTATTGCTTTCTTACTTTTTCTGCATGGTATTATCAGTTTGATGGGCTTTCTCAAAGCGTTTAATATTCTAAAACTGGAGCAGTTTGAAGCAGATATTTCTAAAACAGCAGGGGTGTTCTGGTTGTTGTCTTCTGTGTTACTTGCCTTTTTAGTCATACAAAAGATTATGAGTTCAGATCTTTTTTGGATACTGGGGTCCGTTTCTTTGGTTCTGAGCCAAATTATGATTATTTGGTTTTGGAAGGATGCGAAATTCGGAACAATAATCAATGTTGTCCTATTCGTTTTTGTTGTGATTAGTTTCTCTATGTGGAATCACAATAGAAAAGGCGAACAATTGGGAAACATACTTTTGGAAAATTGCAAACCACTTCCGATGGAGGAAAACAGAATTCTTCCTGAGTTGGTGCAGAAATGGCTAGAAAAAAGTGGAGCTGTAGAATCTACTTCACCTTCAGCAGTTCGGTTTACACAAAAAGGAAAATTGAAATTAGCTCCTGATAAGTCATGGTTAGTATTCAATGCAAATCAATATGTACGACTGGATGATCCTTCTTTCATATGGACATCAACAGTCGGTCAGGGCGAGATATTGCAGTTCTCGGGAATAGACCAATTTAGCAAAGGAGAAGGAAAATTGAACATCTCACTTTATGGCTTGATCGATGTGGTCAATGCTAAAGGTGGAGAGATCGACCAGGGAGCAGCTGTACGTTTTCTATCAGAGATTGTTTGGTATCCTTGGATGGCTCGATCCAAATTTATTACCTGGAAGGTAGTGGGTGAATGTCAGTTGGAAGCTGCTTTTCGATATGAAGAGTTAGAAGTTGAAGGTCTTTTTACTTTTGATACGGATGGTTTTCCAGTTCGGTTTGAAGCACTTCGATATAATGAAGAGAAGAAAAAGAAAATACCATGGCGTGTTGATATTGATGGGGCAAGTTATCGTGAATTAGATAATGTTATGATCCCAGCAAAGGCAGCAGTTATTTGGGAGTATGAATCAATTGATTTTCATTGGCTTGATGTAGAGGTAACGTTATATGATTATTGAGTTTTACAACAAAACCAAGAGATATCTTCATTCCGTGGTATGACTCTGCAATACCTTCCTTCTGTTTCTTACATTTTCATTACATTTGCTGTCTATCTTTATTATGCATTTGAATGTGGTTTAAATTATCTCAAATAATCCTCCGTAATAGGGTCGTCATCCTAAGTATTATCGGTGCGTTGACTATCTTTTTCGGATATCATGCATTCACAGGGCTTAAACTTGACAATAAGTATGGAAACATGCTTCCTAAAAAATCTCCGGCTCAAGATGGTTATCTTCAGTTTAAAAAGATGTTCGGAGAAGATGGAGGAGCCCTTGTTCTTGCAATTCAAACGGATAAGCTTTACACCGAAGATAACTTTCTATTATGGAAAAAGATAGGCGATTCCATTCTAAGTCTAGACGGAGTAAAAAGTGTGCTTTCAGAGGCAGACCTCTTTGCAATCACGAACAATACTGAGAAAGGTAAGTTTGAGGCAGAACCTATTTTTTCTGATGAGACATTTAAAGAGAAATCGATAGAGCAAGTTAGAAAAGAAATACGTCAAATACCTCTTTACGATGGAATCTTATACAATGATTCTACCAACGTTTCACTAATGATGATCTCAATCGATGAATCCTTTCTAAGTGATCGAAAAAAATCAGGTGTTGTGCTAGATGCTGAAGCAATTGCGTTAGCTCAAGAAGGTATTTTTGGTAAAATGCATTTCGCTGGCCTTCCTCATATAAGGGTTGTGATGAGTAAAAGAGTTGTAAGTGAAATGTATATTTTCATAGGTTTAGCCATTGCAGTCACCTCTCTTCTTCTTTTCATATTTTTTAGATCATTGCGAGTTGTAGCCTTCTGTAACTTGGTTGTTTTTACGGCGGTAATATGGTCTTTGGGAAGCATCTCTTTGATGGGCTTCAAGTTATCCATCTTGATGGCCTTGATTCCTCCACTGATGATTGTGATAGGAATTCCAAACTGCATTTTCTTACTTACTAAATTTCACCGAGAGGTTAAGCTTCACGGAAATAAGACAAAGGCACTTTCAAGGGTTGTTCAAAAGGTTGGTAATGCAACGTTTCTTACTAATTTTACGACAGCTTTGGGTTTTTCAACCTTTATCTTTACGAACTCCGAAAAGTTAGCCGAATTTGGGACGAGTGCCTCGATCAATATCATGATGGTTTTTATTCTTTCCATTTGCATAATACCCATTGTTTTTTCTATCGCTAAACCGCCCAAGCCGAGACACCTTAAACATCTTGAGAAGAATTTCTCTAAAGGCGTCGTAGAGAGACTTGTAGTTTTAGCAACTACCAAACGAAAACAGGTATACATTTTCACGGTTGTTATTTTAGCGCTTTGTGCATGGGGAATTTCTAAAATGCAAGCTACGGGTAACCTCACCAGCGACCTGCCTGATTCAGATCCCATATTGAAGGATGTTGAATTTATACAAGAAAACTTCGGTGGGGCTGTTCCTTTCGAACTACTGCTTGACTACAAAAGTGATGGACGCAAATTCAACAGTAAGTTATTGGAGAAGGTTGAAAGTGTTCAAAACCTCCTAAAGCAGGATACAGTATTTAGTAAATCGATTTCTGCTGTAGATTTTATGAAGCTCATTAACATGGCGTATTACGGGAATAATCCTGATATGTACAGGTTGATTAGTAGAAAAGACATGAGGCGTTTGGGGCAATATGTAGATGCTTTTCAGTTGGATATGGCGAGAACAAAAACGGCATTCCGTCTGAGAGATTCATTGAAAGCAGGAAACGCAGAATATGCTGACTCTATTCTATATAACTATCCTAAAATTGCAAAGGATTTGATTCCTATGAATCCTCCGGAACCGATTGACTCTTTGGATACAATTGTAGACATCAATACCCCATCAAAAGCCGAAATCAGTAATTACTTATCTGGTTCATTTGATGAAAAAGAAGTGCTAGCAACAACCGAAAAATATTTTCCCAATGTTGGTATTGGTTACTCAATGAAAGAACTCGTCGATACCGCAAACACAACCATGAGAATTCGAATGCAGATCGTAGATCTTGGATCGTATGAAATTGCTGAAAAAGTAGAGTCGCTCTCTGAAAAAATGGATACGCTTCTAAATCCTAAATATGAAGAGGCAACATCTTTTTATGAAAAAGTAAAGAAGGGCAATACTGATTATGTAGATTCAATTTTTAAACTTTCCAGCGCATATAGAAATAACTTGACGTATCAACTGGCTAACGGGAATGACTCTCTTCAGTTTCAATTTGATTTAGACCCTGAGTTGTTGTCTTCTTATTATGAAAAACCTGAATTCAATAATGCCTTAAAGTCAGCAATTGAAGAAGAGAAGATAGAATATATTTTTACGGGTACTGCTATCGTTGCTGCTGAAGGAACACAATATCTTGTAAAGAATCTACTGACAAGTTTAGCAATTGCCATAGGAATGATTGCTGTGATGATGGCGCTCCTTTTTGGATCATGGAGAATGGTAATTATTTCATTAGTGCCTAACTTCATCCCTTTATTATTTACTGCTGGAGTAATGGGATTCTTTGCAATTCCTATTAAGCCATCGACTATACTTGTCTTTAGTATTGCGTTTGGTATTTCGGTCGATGATACAATTCACTTTTTGGCAAAATATCGTCAGGAATTGAAGAATAAAAGCTGGGATCTACGAACATGTGTAATTAATGCATTGCGAGAAACAGGGTTAAGTATGTTCTATACTTCAATAGTTCTATTTTTTGGATTCTCAATGTTTGCCCTTTCTCAGTTTGGTGGAACACAGGCTCTGGGGATGTTAGTCTCACTTACCCTTTTAGTGGCCATGTTGACAAACCTTGTTGTTCTTCCATCACTATTGTTGAGTCTTGAGAAAAGGATTGCAAACAAAGCATTAAAAGAGCCGTTCATTAATATATACGATGAAGAGCTTGATATTGACTTGGAAGAATTAGCGGTTGATCCAAGAACAAAGGTTGATCCAAGTGAAGACTAACTTAAATCATTAGGAATGAAAGGAATTATTTTAGCAGGAGGTTCAGGAACACGTTTGCATCCGCTTACTTTAGCAGTAAGTAAGCAATTGATGCCTGTTTATGATAAGCCAATGATTTATTATCCACTATCAATTTTGATGAGTGCGGGTATTCAAGAAATTTTGATTATTTCTACACCGCATGATATGCCTCAGTTTAAGAAGTTATTGGGTGATGGGAGCCAGCTCGGGTGCAAATTTGAGTATGCTGTGCAAGAAAAACCAAATGGTTTAGCTCAAGCCTTTGTAATTGGTGAGAAATTCATCGGCAATGATAAGGTTGCATTGATTCTTGGTGATAACATATTCTATGGCGTCGGAATGGATGACTTACTTCAAGAGAATAATGATCCTGAAGGAGGAGTGGTTTATGCATATCATGTTTCAGACCCTAAACGTTATGGAGTTGTCGAATTTGATGATGATATGAACGCTATTTCTATTGAAGAAAAGCCAGAAAAACCGAAATCAAATTATGCAGTTCCGGGCCTTTATTTTTATGACAACGATGTTATAGAGATCGCAAAAAATCTAGAGCCTTCGGATCGTGGAGAGTACGAAATCACTGATGTCAATGCAGAGTATTTAAAGAGAGATAATCTCAAGGTAGCCGTTCTAAATCGTGGAACTGCATGGCTAGATACGGGAACTTTCCCATCTTTAATGCAAGCTGGGCAGTTCGTTCAAGTGATAGAGGAAAGACAAGGACTTAAGATCGGCTGTATTGAAGAGGTTGCATTTCGAAAGGGATATATAGATAAAGCAGAATTGAAACAATTGGCAGAACCACTTGTTAAAAGCGGATATGGGAATTACCTGTTAAACCTGATAAAATAGTTTCATGCAAGAGCTCGAAGAATATCAATCTATACTGGAAAATAAAATAAGCAAACTTGATTTTCCAGAATCACCAAAGAATCTTTACGACCCACTGCGTTACTTCCTAACATTAGGAGGGAAAAGAACGCGTCCAACATTAACAATGCTTGGTTGTAGTCTTTTCGGAGAACCGGGAATCAAAGCAATAAACGCTGCTTTAGCCGTAGAGCTTTTTCATAATTTCACATTGATACATGATGATATTATGGATGAAGCTCCTTTAAGAAGAGCAAAACAGACGGTACATGAAAAATGGAATACGAATATAGGAATTCTCTCTGGTGATGTTTTGTTTGTAGAAGCATATGAGCATTTATCACGCCATGAGGTTGATGTGCTTCCTTCATTATTGAACATTTTCTCAAGAACGGCAAAAGAGGTATGTGAAGGTCAGCAGCTGGATATGGATTTTGAATCTTTGGAGGAAGTGAGTATTGAAGCTTATATTGAAATGATTCGTTTGAAAACATCTGTTCTACTTGGTGCGGCTTTGGAAATGGGAGCTACTGTTGCAAAAGCTTCCGAAGATGGAAAAAAAGCAATTTATGATTTTGGAGTCAATATAGGTCTAGCCTTTCAAATGCAAGATGATTTATTAGACTTATATGCTGATCCGGATAAATTTGGTAAGCAGGTTGGGGGGGATATTCTAGCTAATAAAAAAACGTATCTATTGCTGAAAGCAAAAGAACTTGCATCTACTGATCAGTTGAATGCCCTTAACGATGCTATGAATAGCCTTCAGGGAGAAGAGCGTATTGAAAAGGTTAAATTGATCTTTGACGAAATAGGTGTTAAGTCACATGCTGAAGAAGTAAAGTCTGAATATTATAACAAGGCATTGAAAAACATGGATGCCATTGATGTTTCTGATGAAAACAAAGCTCCGTTGTTGGAGTTAGCGAAATTTCTGATGGGACGAGATCACTAGAATATGAAGTATCCTGTTCACTACATTACCGATGATAAGGCACTTGAAAAAGTAGTGAGCCAGTTACTCAATAAGCCTGCTATTGGAATAGATCTAGAGTTTGATAAAAACCACTACAGATATGGTTTCAACCTTTGCCTTATGCAAATATTTGATGGTGAGGAATGCTATTTAATAGACCCTTTAGCAGACTTAACCATTGAAAAAGTATTCCCAATAATAGAAAGTGAAGAAATTACGAAGTTATGTTTTGCATTCAATGAAGATATGCGTCTTCTGGTTCACTTGGGAGCAACGCCAAGAGGCATAAAGGATTTGGCAGTTGCTAGAATCCTGACGGGTAAACAGTCACTCTCATTGAGTAACACCTTAATTGATGAATTAGACAGAGAGGCTCAAGTTAGTCAACAAAAAAGCAACTGGTTTCAACGTCCTTTAACGGATGAGCAAAAACATTATGCTGCATTAGATGTCGTCGATCTTTTCGAACTAGAGCAAGTCCTAGTGCAACAGTTGGAGGGGCAAAACAGAATGGCTTGGTTTGAACAGGAAATGATTCAATTTGAGGCATCTAATTGGGTGGCAGCACCATTTGAAATTGTTCCAGAAAAGGATAGAAAAGAACTATCTCTTCGGGAGTGGATGAGGTTTGAAAAGCTAATGGAGCTAAGAGATGAATTTGCGAAACAATTGAATCGACCGGCATTCAAAGTTATCGATAAACAAATCATGAAGGACCTATCAATCAATCCGGAAAAAGCTAAGAATTGGTCAGCAATCAAAAGAGTACATCCCAAGTTCAGAAACCAACACGTTCAAGATCGTATTATTTTAATTATCAAAAAAGTAGAGGAGGACATTAAGAATCAAAATATTCTAAAAGATCAATCCTCACGTAAATCGATTTCGAAAGATGAAAGGTTACAACGTAATCAAGGTCGAAATAGATTAAACCAACTGAAAGATACGTTTTTTAAACCCATCAAGGAGGAGCTTACAAAAGAGGTGGGTGAGCATTTAAGTAATTACGTTTTATCAAATAGAAAAATTCAGGACTTTGTATTTCAAAATGCAAAGCTTCTCCCATATCAAAGAAATCTTATGCAGAAGATAGCCGATTCTAATGGCTTGAAAATCCCTGAAATGATTTGAGAGTGTAAATTTCTTGTATTAAAACCCAACCTTTTGCATTGGAATTACGTATATTTGATAGATAAACTGCGAAAATTATGAAGTTTTTTAACACCCTTGTTACTCTTTTAAGTATAGGTGCGTTGTCATCATGTGTAGAGCATGAGGTTATTCCAGCACCAAAACCAGAAGTAGAATTGAATGCGGCTTTTTCTGGTGAATTGGAGGGAGCTCAATATGAACTCATTCAGGATGTTAATGGTTATTATTGTGATGCAACTCAAGCGAAAGAAATATTACCTACGCCACAACCATCTACCGTTACATATTATTCCGCTATTCGTTCCTCTTCTCAATTGGACTTTGTCCAGATAGGTTTAGGAAAACTGAATTTTAATGCGGACAATGATATAGATCCTTCATTAGAACAATTCACATCTTTCTTTAATTCTAATACAACTCCTGTGTTCAGCGAAGCAGCTGAGTCAGGTGTTGAAATCATATTTAGAGATGGACAAGGTAACGTTTGGACAAGTATGGAAGGAACAGGTGAACCCCAAGATTTTCAATTTACTTCTTTGGTTCAAGAAAGTGATGAAGAAGGAGATTATATGAAGTTTACGGCTCAGTTCAATGTTTCTTTATTTGATGATATCGTTAATCCAACAGATACTATAGTCTTTGAAAACGCAACCTTTGAAGGATATTTTGAAAGATAATCATTGATTTTATTACGATAAGTTGGTCATCCCCTTAGGGTTTGGCCATTTTTTTTTATATTTAGTTTCACTATACATGAAAAATGACTGATTCACTCAAAATTGCGATCATTGGTGATTTTAATTTCACTTTCAATGCTCACCATGCAACGAATCTTTCTATTGACCACTCTACAAGCTTATTAGATATTGAAGTTAATTACTATTGGATTAGAGTTCATGAAGCTGCAAATTATAAGGAGTCTCAATTCAGTAACTTTGATGGTGTATGGATTGCTCCTGGTCCTTTTGAAAATCTCTTTTTTCTAAATGGCGTAGTTAATATGGCATTGAATACGCACGTTCCACTTTTTATAACAGGAGAGGGTTTTAAGGTGCTTTTGGATGTTCTAGTGAGATCATTCAATTTGAATCCAAATCAGGAAAAATTGATCTCTGATAATCTTGCCCCAGAATCTTCTTTTGAGAAAATTGAGGTTACTCCTGTGTCCAATGAACTTAAAAAACTTTACAACGATTTACCAAGAGTAGAGTTAACATCTTCTCGTTATTCTATATATCCTCAACTAATGCAATATTTAAAAAGAGAATTAATAGATATTGAAGGAGTTAATCAATTTGAAGAGCCAGAAGTCATTAGTTTGAAATCAAGACCTTTTTGTGTGGCATCTATGAGTGTGCCACAAATTTGTAGTACGAGAGAGATGCCTCATCCGCTTGTAAGTTCTTTTTTAAACTTTGCTCAAAACTGGAGCAACGACTCGAAGCGCACAAAAACAGGCTAAAACATCCCTTCATCTGTGGTTCTCTCCATCTCTTCAAATCCTTCATCGATGAGTAAATTCTTTCCTTCAGCTGCATTAACAGCAAGTTGGTCACAGCGTTCGTTTTCTGGATGACCTGAATGACCTTTCACCCATTGATATTTAGGATTAAATTTTCTGTGAAGAGGAAGATATCGCTTCCAAAGATCTATATTTTTCTTTTTCTTAAAACCCTTTTTTTCCCAACCAAATACCCAGCCTTTTTCTATTGCGTCA